>DATJST010000180.1:0-18667 GCA_035503975.1 Acidimicrobiales bacterium
CCGTCGGCCACGTACTTCTTCATCTCGTCCGGCGTGCCGAGGCCGGTGAGCATGATCTTGCCCCGGTACTTAGCCGTGTCGAGCACCGCTGCAGCCGCGGCGATACCGACTGTTGTGGGCGAGATGATCCCTTTCAGGTCAGGATAGGCGGAAAGCAGGCCTTCGGTGACCGTCGTGGAGGTCGCGGTGTCGTCGTTGCCGTACACGACCGAGACCAGCTTCATCTTGGGATATTTCTTCAGTTCCTGCTTCATGTAACTGATCCAGGTGTTCTGGTTGGTGTCGTCCGCCGAGGCCGACACGATGGCGATCTCGCCCGTGTCGTGTACCTCGCCGGCCAGGATCTGGACCTCGATATCACCGATGCCCTGAGGCGTGGCTTGGTTGACGAACAGTGTCCGGCATGTCGGTGCGTCGGAGTCGTAGGTGACGACGACGATGCCCTTGGCCATGGCAGCGTTGAGAGTTGGGCACAGCGCTGTTGGGTCGGTGGCCGACACGATGAGGGCGTTCGCCCCCTTGGAGATGTCGGCCTTGATCACGGGCAGCTGGTCAGTCGGGGTGTCGTTGGCCCCGCTGGTCTCGGCATAAGTTTCGCCGAGCTGCTTCAGGGCGGCCTCGGCGCCACCGGTACCTACGCTGTCGGCCGTTGTGAAGTAGGAGTTGCCCAGGTTCTTGGGGATGACGAACACCTTGAGGCCGGTCTTCAGCGCGCTTGCGGCTTGGGCGCTCGGCACCAAGCCCAGGGTGGCCGCCCCGAGCGCGCTCATTATCGCGCTGGCGACGACAACTTTCCTTCTCAAGTTCTTGAACGACATGGTCGTATTTAAATCCTTTCAATCGTTGATGCCAGAAAAGGATGTCGGTACAGGTAGGGCTAGCGTTACCTCCTTCCTCCTCCGGAGCTGCCCGGTACCTGTTCACGGCGCAAAAAGCTTCGGCCGCGCCGTAGCAGCTCGCCTGCATAGGGGACCAGCACGGCGACCATCAGGAGTGCTCCGGGGATGATCTCGCTGGCCGTTTGGGGGAAGTTCGTCAACAGTAGAGCGTTCTGGAGACCGGCGAACACGAGGATGGCCAGCACCACCCCTAGCAGGGACCCCTTGCCTCCGAAAATAGAGACCCCGCCCAAGAGCACTACGGCTACGACGGGGAGCACCAGGCCGTTGCCGTTGCTGAACTCGGCCGTGCTCAGCTCGAACGTCAACAGCACCCCGGCGAGGGCGCCGATCAGTCCGGAGACGGCGAACAGGACAGTCTTTACCCGCTTAACCCTGATGCCGGCGTACAAGGCTGCCTCCTTGTTGGCACCGATCGCGAACACCGAGCGGCCGAAGGCGGTGAAATGCAGCACAAAACAGAACACCAGCGCCAGCCCGGCGAAAATTACCGTCGAGTACGAGACCGGGGTGTGAGGGAAGGGGTATACGCCGATGTTGGCGTAACTTTCGGGGAAAGTAGAGATGATATTGGACCCGAGGACTATCTCGGCTATCCCTCCGTAGAGCGCGAGGGTGCCGATAGTGACGGCCAGCGAGGGCAGGCCCAGACGGGTGACCAGGAGGCCGTTGAAGATCCCGAGGACCACACCGGTGGCAAGGACAGTGGCAATGGCTAGGGGCATTGGCCAGCCGTGGCCCCACAGGTAACCCAGCATGCAGCTGGCCAGGCTCAAGGTGGACTGGATGGACAGGTCGATTTCTCCTGCAATTATCACCATCATCATGGGCAGGGCCATGATCGCAACTTCACCGTTGGAGAGCCCGGCGTTGAGTAGGTTGGACGACGTAAGGAACTGGCCCGACAGCAGCGCACCGACCACGACGGTGCCCACCAGGGCGAGTGCCAGCCCAGCCTCCCAGCGCACCAAGCTCGCCCACTTCTCGGCGACGCCCGGGACGGATCTTGCAGTTACGGCGAAGGCACGGTTGTCAAAAGGCTCGTCGCCCGGCCCGAGGGGTGCGGGCCCGATGTCACCCGGCGGCGGCACCACCGCCAGGTCGGGTGCGGCGCCTGGGCCCGCTCCCGGAGCGAGCGATACGTCACGCTCCATAGCGGAGGTTCCTCTTGCGCAGGGCAGATGTCAGCTGCACGGCGATGCCCCGGTCGACGGCGATGGCCACGAGGAGGAGCAGGCCGTAGATGGCTGGGTCCCAGTACGACGAGATGCTGAGGACATTTAGGGCGGTAAGGATGCTTTGTAGCAGCAGTGCCCCGAGCGCGGCTCCGGCAACCGTGCCGCTACCGCCAAAAATGGCCACCCCGCCCACCACGACACCAGCCACCACCTGGAGCTCGTAGCTCGTGCCCGCCGTGGAGTCCACTGTCTGGTATGTGGAGGCCCACAGGACACCGGCCAAGCCGGCGATCGCCCCGCTGGCCACGAAGGCGCCAAAGACCCGTTTGCCGATCGGTATGCCGGCCAACCGGGCCGCCTCGGGGTTGGACCCGATGGCGTAAAGCTCCCGGCCGGAGCGGTAACAGCGCATGTAGTAGGCGGCCACCGCCACGCCGGCGGCGACCACAACCGATAGGACCGGCACGCCGAAGAAGCTGGTCGTGCTGATGTCGTGGAAACTGTTCGGGAGCGTGCTGGCCACGACTTGGTTGCCGCCGACGATGACCACGTCGAGCCCGCGGATTATGTAAAGCGTGGCCAGGGTCACCACCAGGCTGGGCACCCGGGCGAGGGCGACGACCGCACCGTTGAACGCTCCGCACGCGAGCCCTATGGCCAAGCCGGCAAGGAACACCACAGGCACCGGGATCCCCTGGACCTGGCTGAACAAGTGCCCCGAAAGGTATGCGGACAACCCCACGACCGAGCCCACCGACAGGTCGACATTTCGGCTTATCACCACCATTGCTTCGCCCACCCCGAGGAGAGCGAAGATGTTGGTGTCCGACAGGATGAAATCTATGTTCTGCTCGTTGAGGAACCGGGCGCGGATGGCTGTAGTTATGACAACCAGCAGGGCGAGCCCGGCCAGGATGCCGACTTCGCGCACACGAAAGATGACATCGACGAGCCGGCGCGAGCCCGCGCTGGCGCCGGCCCCCAACGCACTCACGCTGCGGCCCCTGGTTGCTGGCCTGTCGCTGCAGCGACGATGAGTTCCTCGGAGGCGTCCGAGTGGGCAATCTCGGCCACTAAGCGCCCCTCGCGCATCACCAGGATGCGGTCCGCGACCTGGAGGATCTCGGGTAGCTCGGACGAGATCATGAGGATGGCCACGCCCGCGTCCGCCAACTCGACGAGCAAGCGGTGGACCTCGGCTTTGGTGGCGACGTCTATTCCCCGTGTGGGCTCGTCCACGATCAGGACACGGGGCCGGCGGCTGAGCCATTTCGCCAGCACGACCTTTTGCTGGTTGCCGCCCGACAGGGTCTCGACGGCGTCCGACAGGCGCCGGTACTTCATACGCAGGCGGGCCGCCCAATCCTGCGCGAAGCGCCGTTCTGCGCTGCGCCGCACGACGCCCACTGCCCGGACATGCTTGAGCGAAGGCAGGGCAATGTTGCCCTCGATCGACTGCGACATGACCAGGCCCAGCTGGCGACGGTCCTCTGGTACGAAGCCGATGCCTGCGTTCATCGAGGTCGTCGGAGATGCTTTGCGCAACGGCGCGCCGGCGACCGAGACCGTGCCGGCGTCATAACGGTCGATGCCGAATACCGCTCGGGCAACCTCGGTCCGCCCCGCTCCCACAAGGCCTGCCAGGGCCACGATCTCGCCCGCGTGCACGTCGAAGGAGATGTCGAGGAACGTGCCTTCGCGAGCCAGGCGTTGCACGCGCAGCACGACTTCCTCCCGGCGCTGCCGGCTGGCGCCCTCGCGGGCCGCGATGTCTCGCCCGACCATCGCTCGCACGAGGTCCTCAGACCCAAGCCCTGCCAAGTACCGGGACAAGACCTGGCGGCCGTCGCGCATTACCGTGACTCGTTGGCAGATGGCGAAAATCTCTTCGATGCGGTGGCTGATGAACAGGACCGCCTTGCCCTCGTCGCGCAACTTGGCGATCACCCCGAACAACCGCACCACCTCGTACGCGGACAGGGCCGCCGTGGGCTCGTCCATGACGATGACGCGGGCGTCGAGCGAGAGCGCTTTCGCGATCTCGACGATCTGTTGGTCCGCCACCGATAGGCCGCGCGCCAGCCGCCCCGGGTCGAGCCCCACCCCGAGGCCGGCCAGGATGGCGCTCACGGTGCCCTCCATCGCCCGGCGGTCGATGCGGTAGCCCGAGCGTCGCGGTTGGCGGCCCATGAACACGTTTTCCGCCACGCTCAGGTCAGGGAAGAGCATGGGCTCCTGGTAGATGATGGCTATGCCGGCATCGCGGGCGGCAGCGGGCCCGGACAGGGCCGTGTCGGCCCCGTTGACGAGGAGGCGCCCACGGTCGGGGCGATGGACCCCGGCCAGGATCTTGACCAGTGTCGACTTGCCGGCGCCGTTCTCGCCGACCAACGCGTGGACTTCGCCCGGGTACAGCTCGACCGAACCGTCCTCGAGCGCGTGCACAGCTCCGAAGGCCTTGGTGGCGTGCTCGAGCACGAGAAGTGGCGCCACGGGCGCGACGTCGGTGCCGTGGACCGGCTGCCCGTTGGTCACGCGATCAGCCACCGCGTCACCATCGCCGCTCGACGTCTCGGCGAAGCCCACCCTTTCCCCTTCCGATTTGCGCCCGGCCCCCCGGGGCGGCGCCCCTGCACTCCGGGGCTAACTGGCTTGGTGGCCCAACCCGACGCCGGTGCGTCATAGCGGCGGCCCGGGCCGGTGGTCCTCTGGACCGTTTCAATGAATCGTTTCAATCCTGCCTTGAGCTATGTTAGGGTGCTCTGCATCGACTGTCAAGGCATACCTCAAGGCGCGCGGTTCTCCCAGCACCCTGGCCGGGTGACCATACGCGACGTGGCTCGCCTGGCCGGCGTGTCGCTCGGGACGGTGTCCAACGTCCTCAACAACCCCGGCGTCGTAGCCGACGAGACCCGTGCCCGGGTGATCGGCATCATCGAGGAGACGGGTTTCGTGCGCAGTACAGCCGCGCATCAGCTGCGGGTGGGGAAAAGCCGGACGGTGGGGGTCGTCCTGCTGGACATCGCCAACCCCTTCTTCGCCGAGATGGTCCAGGGGGCCGAACGGGTGCTGCGGGACAACGGTTATGTCCTCATGGTGTGCTCCAGTGACGAGTCGGCTGAACGCGAGCGCCGTTACCTGCGGGTGCTCGAGGAGCACCGCGTCGATGGCCTCCTCATCGCGCCCGTCGAGCGGGACCTGAAGGCGGTGGCCGCCATGGCGGCTCGGGGTGTACCGACAGTACTGCTTGATCGCGACGCCGGCACTGCCAACCTCTGCTCTGTCACCGTTGATGACGTGCGAGGCGGCGAGCTTGCCGCCAAGCACCTGATCGAGCTCGGCCATCGTCCGGTCGGCTTTGTCAACGGGCCGCTTTCCATTCGGCAATGCACGGACCGCCGCCTCGGCGCCCTGCGTGCCTTGCGGCGCGCTCGTCGCCCGGCGTCGGATCTTGTGGAGATCAGCGTGAGCGCGCTGACCGTGGGCCACGGCGAGGAGGCTGTCACATCCCTGCTTTCGGCCCTCCCCAGACCTACCGCAGTCATGTGCGCAAATGACCTTTTGGCCCTCGGCGTCCTGCGCGGCCTGGCCGGGGCAGGCGTTGCGGTGCCGCGCGATATGGCGGTCGTGGGCTACGACGATGTCACGTTCGCGTCCATGCTTTCGCCTCCGCTCACCTCGGTCCGCCAGCCCAAGTTCCAGTTGGGTGTGTCCGCGGCCGAGCTCCTGCTCGAGGAAACCACAGCCAACGGGGGCCATGTTCACCGCTCGGTCCGTTTCGAGCCCGAGCTCGTTGTTCGCGCCTCCAGCGCCCCGCTCCGCTAGCGCCAGTTGTGCTTTGCGCCGTCAGCGCTCGGAGGGCGGCAACGCAGGTGGCGCGCCGAGCTCATACAGCTCCGCCCCATACGGCGAGCGCGAGAGCCACCACACAAGGGACGCCTACCGAACGACGACGCCGGGCTACCGAGCTGCCCCCGAATGGCACCCGTCGAGAGGAGCCTTTAGGGGCTTTTCGCTCACAAGCGGGCCGTTGACGACATTTCGGTCGCCTAAGGCGCCTCGGCGCCGGGCGCAGGTCCTGTCAGGCCGGCCGCGGCCGGCGCGCCTGCCGCCGCGGGACCGGGGCCCCCGTCCCGGTAGGCGTGCGCCGACGCCTCGATGAGCTCGACAAGCTCGGGCTTGAGGCGGTGAAAGCCTTTCTTGTCGTACCAGATTGTCACTGCGGTGCCTACGGCGACCCAGAACACCAGACCGATGGAGGTGAGCAGGAGGCCCCTGTCCAAGCCCGCGTCGCCGGCGCCATTGAAATAGAGGACCGCCCGCACGGCGCCCACGATCTGGCGGAGCGGCTCGAAGATGGCCACGAAGCGGAGAAGGCCGGGGAGCGCCTGGAGGGGCACCGTGCCGCCCGAGGACGCCAGGGCGAGATAGACGAACACGATGAGGGCGAACAGCTGGCCAAGGGACCCTAGTACGGCGAAGAGAGCCAACGTCCCGATGGCCACCACGGCGGCGGCGAACCAGCCATAGGCCCACAGCTCGGGCCAGTGGGGGGCGTCCATGCGCAGGAGGCCAGCGGCGACCCCGACTAGAACCCCGGTGAACAACAAAGTGGCCGGTACGGCGATCACCCATTTGGCCACCAGAGTCTGCCACCTCGTTATGCTGCGGGGCAGCTTCTGGCTCCAGCGTGGCCCGACTTCGCTCGTGGCGTAGCCGAGGGCGGAGTCAACGCCGGTGTTCACGATGGTGGCGCCGAGGAACCCGCACATCATGATGAGCAGGGCGATGTAAAAGGCGCTCAACGCGAGTCCTGCATGGGCAGGCAGCGGCCGGTAGGTCTCGACCGACACCGTTACCGGGTCGGCCAGCAGCGCGCCCGGGGCCGCGCCCGGGCCAGCTTCGGCCTCCAAGTGCTTGCCGATCGAGTGGGAGACGTCTACGAGCGCCGGTTGCAGCACCCCTTCGGCGAGGCTCACGCCGATGGTGCCAGCACGCGGGTTGGTCATCAGCTCGACCGTGGGCAGCGACGAGCGCGACGAGGTCGTGGTAGGCCCGCCAGCCAGGGCGAGGACCGAGGCGCTGAAGTCGGAAGGGACGACGACCGCTGCGTAAGCAGCACCCTTGTCCATTTCCTCTTCAGCCTCCGAACGTGACAGGGCCCTTACCGCCAGCCGGTCGGTGACTGCGGGCGTCTTCGTGAGAGCACCGACCACCTGCTCGCCCAGGTTGACGCGCCCCGAGGTCGTGGTGGCACCGGCGTCCTGGTCGACGACCACCACCGGCAAGCCGCGCAGGTGCGCCGTAGGGTCAACTATCGACCCGAAGTAGAAAAGGGTCATCAACATCACCAGCACCGAACCGACGCCGAGAGGGAACGCCCACACTCCCTTGTCCTTCAAGAGCTGCGTGGCTCGAAGGCCGGCGGTGGACCTGGCCGAGGTCGTCATTTTTGGTTCACCTTTTCTTGCGCCGGGGCTCGGGCCGGTCCGGACCGTCGAGTGGCCAGGTGGACGAGCGTATCGAGCGGGGCCCTGTCCTTGTCGGCTAAACGGGCCGCCAACGGGCCCACGCGGGCGCCCATGTTCAAGCGGGCCGCCCTCAAACGGCCGACGATGCCGTCGCCGTCCCCTGGCGGTCGGGTTGCTGAGATCTTGTACATAGCCAAAGCGCTGTACATCGTCCCGGCGAGGCGTTGCACCTCTTCCAGGAACAGGCGTGCCTCGGGGTCGTCAAAAAGAGCGGGCGATGCCACGAGGATCATGTTGGCCAAGCTCCGCACCTCGTCACGCACGTCGACCTGGGCGACGTCGAGCTCAGCTCGGTCCCCCTCGGCACCAATGCCGGCCATGGCCACGACGGCGTCGCAAGAACGCACTGCTTGCCCGTAGACGATGAGGGCCTGGACCGCCACGGACCCGGCCCTCTCTTTGCGTTGGCGGCGGGCGAGGACCTCGTCGAGGATAAGGACCGTTACTCCTAGAACGAGCAGGCTGGAGACGACGCAGCTCGTGAAGGAGTGCCGGTCCCACCACGCCCGTGTGCCAGGCACCCAGAAGTCGCAGGCGACCAGCCCGACCAGCACGCCTGTTGTTGTGACCGCAGCCGCCAAGCGTAGGCCCGACCGCCGGGCGGCCCCTGCAGTCTGGTTGCGCTCACGGGCGCCGAATGGGGGCCCGGTCGCCTCAGACGGACCGTCAGCCATACCGAATGCTAGCGATGCCGAACCCGCGGCGGTCAGCGACGAAGCCGTCGCCGAGTTCAACCTTCGGGTTGACAACCGGGCAACAGCAACCTATCATCTTATTCAACCAAGAAGTTGAGGAGAATCCGGTGGCTGCGCACGCGATCGTGACTGTGTTCTCGGCGTTGGCCGACGAGACGAGGCTCGACATCGTGGCCCGCCTCGCCACCGGGGACGCGACGTTGAGCGAGCTTGCCGAGCACTACGACATGTCCATCCAGGCCGTGTCCAAACACCTCTCGGTGCTCGAGGAAGCGGGGGTCGTCTCCCGCCGCCGCGAAGCACAGCGTCGACCGGCCCGATTGGAGGCCGGGGTCTTCGACCTCATGACCAAGTGGATCGAGCGGTACCGCCAGAACGCCGAGGCCCGCTACCAGCGCCTCGACCAGCTGCTCACCCAACTCGACGACCAAGCCCCCGGCAACGACAAACCCGACAACGACAAAGGAGCAACGACATGACGACCACGACCAATCGAGAGGCCGAGATCACCGTCGACGACAAGACGCCGTCGATCACGATCGTCCGCGAGTTCGACGCCCCAGCCAGGGCCGTCTACCGGGCACACACTGACCCGGAGCTGTTCGTACAGTGGGTCGGCCCAGACAGCCTCGACAGCAGCCGCGTCGACCGTTGGGACTGCCGCACCGGTGGCGAGTGGCGCTACGTGTCGGTCCGGGACGACGAGGAGCACTGGTTCCGGGGCTGCTTTCACGAGGTCCGGCCCGACGAGCTCATCGTCCAGACCTTTACCTACGAGCCGTGGCCCGAAAGCGTGTCCCTCGGCCGCCTCGTCCTGGAGGACCTGCCGGGCGGCCGCTGCCGGCTCACCGCGACCTCACTGGTCGACAGCTTCGAAGCCCGCGACGCGTTCGTCGCCAGCGGCATGGAGGTCGGCGTGCAGGAGGGCTACCGCAAGCTCGACGCGCTCCTCGCCCGATGACGGCGGCAGCTGCGATCGACGACCAGAGGAGCAGGCCATGGGAGAACTGATCGTCGACTTCATCACCTCCCTGGACGGTTACGCGTCGGCGGAAGGCTGGCCGGGGTGGTGGGGCCTCGAAGGGCCCGAGTACCTCGGCTGGCTCGCCGAGCAGCCCGACGCCATCCTGCTCATGGGTGCGAACACGTACCGGCTGATGTCGGGCTTCGCCGCCGGTGCCACCCCGGCGGGGGCCGACGGGTTCTCCACCCACGAGGAGGCCTCTATCAACGGGCTCACCGGGGCGTCGAAGGTGGTGTTCTCGTCCACTCTCGAAGAACCGCTCTCTTGGGCGAACACAACCCTCGTACGCGACGAAGCCATCGCAGCGGTGCGGGCGATGAAGGCGGGAGCACCGGGCCTCCTGCGCACGATCGGCAGCATCAGCCTGTGCCGGTCGCTGCTGCGAGCTGGGGTAGTCGACCGGTTCCGGGTCGTGATGTTCCCGGTCATCACCGGCGCCAGCGGCTCAGAACGCATCTACGACGGCTACCCCGACGTCGCGCTCGACCTGATCGCCAGCAGGACATTCGACCGGCGGAGCCAACTCGTGGAGTACCGTCCACGTGTCCTCGAACCCCCACCGCTTATCGGTCCGCAGCCGAGCGGCGAGGCGCCGGAGCGCAGAAAAGCTCACCAGAGGCACCGAGGCGGAGTCGAGGACGATGCGGGGCCCTGGCGCCACGGCCAAGCGAGCCAAGGAGGGATTGGCCGCCGGCGCCCTGGCGGCGCGAGAAGCAGGACGAGTGATCAGACCTGGGCGGCGCTCCTCCGTCAGAACTTCGCCGAAGTCCGCCTCACAATGCTTACCAGCCACGTGGTACTCACCACCGCGGCGCATGTGGCCGAGTTCGAAGCCTCGACGACGGCTGCCCAGCGGCTGCCCAGCCCGCAACGGCCCAGGGCAGATAGAGACCGACGTTGTGCATGCACGTTCCCGGTCGGCCGAGTGGGGTTCGGTAGGCTGCGAAAGTGCCCGAGTTACAACTCGTGCGTCCCGATCACGGCCCGGCCATCCTTGCCTTCGAACGTGAGAACCGCAGCTACTTCGCCGACTCGATCTCCGACCGGGGCGATGAGTACTACGAGCAGTTTGGTGAGCGGTACAGCGAGCTACTGGCCGAGCAGGAGGCGGGCTTTCGCGCGAGTTATGTGCTCGTCGACGAGGACGGCTCTGTCCTTGGGCGCTTCAATCTGTACCGCATCGAGCACGGCACAGCCGACGTCGGCTACCGGGTCGCACAACGGGTGGCCGGTCGCGGGGTGACGACCGCAGCGGTGAGGCAACTGTGCCAGCTCGCCGCGTCCCGCCACGGACTGCGCACGCTCAAGGCGGCGACCAGTGAACAGAACGTCGCGTCCCAGCGGGTGCTGGTCAAAGCCGGGTTCGTCCCGGCTGAGCCGGCTGACCCAGCCGACATCGGCGGCAAGCAAGGACACTGGTACCGTCGCGACCTCGGTTGCGTACCGAAATGAGGATCGGGGTCGGCCTCGACCCATGGCTCGGCTTGAGCTTCGATCAACTACGCCAAGCCGCGAAAGAGGCCGCTCGGGTCGGCTACGAGAGCGTGTGGACACCGGCCGGCACGGTCCCCGACGCCTTCCATGTGTGCGCGGCCTGGATGTGGGACACGGCACTGCCGACGGGGATCTCCGTTGTCCCGGCCGCCAGGCTCTGGCGGCCTGTGGCCCTGGCGATGCAAGCCGCCACCCTGGGACAGCTCTCGGGCGGCCGGTTCACGCTCGGTATCGGCTCCGGCGGCGCCGGCCCGGCCTTCTGGCGGTCGGTCGACCTGCCGGACCGTCCCATCGCGGTCATGCGCGACTACCTCATCGTCCTACGCCGCCTGCTCGCCGGCGAAACGGTCAGCTACGAGGGCCCTGCGCTGCGGGCCCGGGACGCCACGACCGGCGTGCGGGGCGCTCAGCCGGTCCCGGTGAAGCTCGGGGCGCTCGGCTCCCAGATGCTCCGCTTGGCCGGCGAGGCCTCCGACGGAGCGCTGCTGAACTGGGCCACACCGGCGCGCATTGCCCACAGCCGCCGCATGGTGGCACTTGGGGCGCGGCGAGCCGGGCGTGACCCCAAGGAGGTCCCGCTCACCATGTACGTCCGCGTCTGCGTCGACGCCGATATTGACGCCGCCCGCAGGGCCCTGGGCGCCCACGTGCTGCGCTACGCATTGGCGGTGCCCGGGGTGCCTCCCAACGCGGCCTACCGCGGGATGTTCAGCGAGATGGGGTTCGACGAGGTCCTCTCCGAGCTCGAACAACGACGCCAAATAGGTGAGCCAACAGGAGCCCTCATCGCCGCCGCGCCCGACGAGCTCCTCACCTCTGTCGGCTACTACGGGGCGGCCGAGGGAGCCGCCCGCGCCTACGCGCGCCTCAGCGAAGGCTTGGACGAAACTGTCGTCCGCATCATCACTTTTCGGCCCGGCCTGGAACAGGTGGTCACAGCCATGGAGGCACTCTCGCCCGCCCGCATCCGGGCCGCACGGGAAGGCCCGTAGGTGACCCCCGGCGAGCTAGCGGCCCGTACCGGGCCTCCTCAGGCGGGGATATAGGCACAGGCCGGGTCTTCAGCGAGGACGTCTCCAGACGACGCGAACGCTCGGGCCCGGGAGCCACCACAGTCGTCCCTGAACTCGCAGCGGCCGCAGCGGCCGCCGAACTCCGCCGCCCGGATGGCCCGCAGGAGAGGGTGATGACGGTAAATGTTGACGGGGTCCTCGTCCTTCACGTTGCCAAGCCGTACCGGGAGGAAACCGGCCGGGTAAACCCAACCGTTGTGCGACACGAAGAAGATCCCTTTGCCGTCCCGGGTGCCGGCACTGGCCATCTGGGGAGGGCCCAAAGGTGGCCCCAGCAGTTCCAAGAGGAGGCGGGACTGCCGTCTGTAGAGAGGCCCGAGGGCGGGACGGAGGGCCAGGCTGGTTGTGAGCGGTGTCCCCTTGCGCCACGCCGCCACCCGGCGGCACCACGGCCCTTCGACGGTCCTGACGGCGAACCCGTAGTGCGAAGCCTCGAAAAGCAAGTGGGCGACGTCTTCGTTCTCACGCGCTGACAGTTCTTGCTCGTCGCGGCCGCGGCCGACCTTTACCAGGAAGAAAACCTCCCACGAGGCCGCCCCTACGTCTCGGACGACGGCGGCGATGCCGGCCAGTTCGTCGACGTTGGCACGCATGACTGCCGTGTTTACCTGAGTCCTGAAGCCGAGCGACCTCAGCTGGTTGAGGGCCGCGACAGTTTCCCCGAAGTGCCCGTGTACGCCCCGGACCGCCTCATGAGTAGCGGCGCTGGCTCCGTCGAGGCTTAGCGAGACACTGCTCACCCCCAGGTGACGAAGTTCGACGAGGGGCCCGGTGTTCAGCCGCGAGGTCACGCTGGGGGCCAAAGCGACCGGCAGCCCCACTCGGCGCGCGGCGCCTACAAGCTCTACAAGGTCGGAGCGGCGCATCACGTCGCCGCCGGTCAAGATGAGCACCGGAGGCCGGGGCCCAAAGCCGGCGAGCTGTTCGATGAGGCGGCACCCTTCGCTCGTGGTGAGCTCGTCGGGCGCGGGTTCTGGCATCGCCTCGGCCCGACAATGCCGGCAGGCCAGCTCGCATGCCCGAGTGGTCTCCCAAAAGACCAGGATCGGTGCCTCATCGAAGTTCATGGCCCGGACCAGCGGTGAGCGCTCACCAGCCCTTCGGTCTCTGCGCCTTGGGATGCTGGCACAACTCCTTCGAGGAGATAGGCCACGACGTCAGCTGCCGCGTAAGCGTCTCGACCGGGGGCAAGGAGCTTGGGAAGGAACGAGAGGTCCTGCCCGATGGTGACGATCGGGGGCTCTATGGCTCCGCCGGCCAGTCGTTGGCCGAGCCCGATGGCCGAGACCAGGCCGTTGCACAGGCAGCAGCGCCCGACCGTCTCGGCCATGTTGCCCCCTTTGCGAAGGTACGCGGCGAGGGGCTCGGCAGGGCAGAGGTACGCGATCTCTCCATCTGGCTTGCGGTACGGCGTTCGCAGGTAACTAGCGTCGCAGACTCGCTGGCGCGTGGCGTAGACCTCCTCACTTGCCAGTGTCCCCGGTAACTCGGCCACCTTGAAGGGAAAACCGGTGGGCGACGCCAACGGATCGGCCCTGACACGGAGGGTGCCAGCCAGAGCGCGCCTTATGACCTCCAGTTTCAACGAGGCCGTCAGGTTGGATTCCTGGCACAGAGCGAAAGCCGAGCCGACCTGGATCCCAACTGCGCCGACCTTGCGGGACTCGGCCAGCAAGTGCGGGCTGGCGTAACCACCTGCCAGCCAGTAGGGCAGCCCAAGGGCGGTGATCTTTTCCAGATCAGCCACATCACGAGGCCCGTACCGGGGTTGCCCATCGTCGTCCAAGGTGAGTGGGCCCCTGGGTGGTGCGCTGTGGCCGCCGGCCACCGGGCCTTCGACTACGAACCCGTCTGGGCGGGTGCGGGCGTCGCGGCCCAGGTAAGAGGCCAGCACGTGCGAGGCGACGATGGCCAAGAACTTCGGCCGCTTCAGCTCCAACGGCGCGGCGGGGAACGCTCCGGGGCGTACTGCGACCGTGCGAGCTTCGGCGCCGGCGCCGGCGCCGAGAACGTCGACGGAGATTACGCCGGGGCGGCCAGCTGCCAAGGCGTCCAAGAGGCCCGGGAGCTGGGCGGGGATGCCCGCCCCAACAAGCACGTAGTCAACTCCGGCGAGCATGGCGCCGTACACCGACGCCGGCGCAGGCAACTGGAGCTTCTCCAGGTAGTTGACACCGACAAGGCCTTCGTGGCCCTCCTTGGCGAGGAAGATCTCCGCGAAATTGGCTGCGACAAGGAGGTTCGTGCTTCGCTGGCTCGGCTGCAGTGTGAGCTTTGGCAGCAAGCGGAAATGTTGTTGAGGGCGAATGCCGCCCTCGACGAAGTAGTGGTCGAGGATCTCCTCGGCGATCCCGGGGTGCGGGAAACTGGCGAGCGCGCGACGGATGTGACCGCCCGGGTCCCCGAGTTGTAGGCGGCGCGCAATGACCGTGTCCAGGCCCACTCCCGAGACCACTCCCAACTGGCCAGATAGCGAAACTGCCCGTGCCAGGCGCCAGCCCGACACGCCCACACCCATCCCGCCCTGGATGATCGTCGGCCAGTCACCCTGTCCCCCCGACGAGCTCACGTCCGGTCCTCGGTGTGAGCTGGTCGGCTGGCGTGCCCGCCTCGGCGCAACCTGCAGGCAGCAGTGCGGGGAAGCCGTGAAGTAGGGAGTCGTGCTCTCGTGAGGTGCCGAACATTTAGCACCTTATCGTTGCCAACTCAACCGTTGTCAACTCACCACGTAGGACGCACGCATGAGAGCGTGCTTAAATGGGACTTCCGGCCCTATCCCGGTCGGCGCGGGCCCGCTGTGTTGCCGTCTGAGGCACGTTGAGTGACGGTTGAGAGTCCCGCTTGTTCTTGGGGTGACGGCGGTCCTTTGCCCGGACCGGTTATTTACCGTTCCGCCTAATGTCCTGGTCCCGAAATTGTTGACTACATAGAGCGAGGCTGCAGACGATTCCGTCGGCGCTTTCGTGCCACACGGCCGGCCCGGGATCGGCGTTCCAGGTGCCGACGGCTTTGTGGAGACCGTCGCCGCCATGGCCGTAGGTGGGCCGGCAGGTGCCGCGGCAAGGTTTCGGCAAGGAGGCTCCTTCAAGCTGGCCACATCGGCGATGACGCCGATCTTGGCAGAAGGGAGCCAAAATGAACAGAAGGTTCGTCACCGCACTTGCTGCAACCGCGGCCGCGGTGCTTTTCCCATTGATCGTGACGCAGGTCGGCGCGGCAGGCGCCGCCGGCGTGAAGGACCAACAGCACCAAACTGGCGCTATCACGATCCAGTCATGGCTATACGCAGTCCCGAGCGAGAATGTGCTCTCCGGCACGGTCTGGGACTGTTTCAAGATCTCCGGGGCGATCACCGATGAGGGTGGTGGCCCCACCTGGACCGATGCCAGCTCGTACCACGCACCCAACACGACGACAAGCGGAGGGATCGCGGCTGCCGCGAATGAGTGCGCCAACAAGGTCCCCGCCGGTGGCTTCGTCCTGGTACCGCCGCCCGAGGCCGGCCAGTACCAGTTCGCCCAGTACACAGCGGCCCCCGAGTCGCCGGGCGGGCTCAGCACCCTCTACGCCGTACACACGATCGCCGGTCAGAAAGGCGACATCTACATCACCTTCGCCGGTACTTACAACATGACCAACAGCGTCGTGCCCGTAAAGCTATCGGACGGCTCCACCGTCGATGTCCAACCGTTGACGACCGGCCCTCAGTGCACCTGGGTGATAACCGGCGGCACCGGCGCCTACTCCGGCTTACAGGGAAGCGGCACCTGCTTTGCCAATGCCGAGAACACGTTCCCCTGGATCAACCACACTGAGAACGGCACCGTGCGGTGGGTGCCGGGGCCGAACGGCAGCTACAGCTAACCTTCAGCCCGACCGCGGCCCGGAAGGGGCCGCCATAAGGCAGGCCCCTTTTCCGAGAGCCACTGTGCGCTTAGCGGTGGGATAATGCGCCCGTGGCCGCTGGCTCGGTTTGTGGCACCGAAGGGCCGGGCGGCGCCCGGTTGCGAGCCAGGCTGCTCGGGCCTTTCTCGGTGACGTTGGGAGAGCAGACCGCGGGCCCCTGGGTCAGGCCGAGCGCACGCCGGCTCTGCGAGCTGGTCCTTGTGAGCCCGGGCCGGCGTATCGGGAGGGAGGCGGCTTGTGAGGCCCTCTTCCCGGGCCTGGGGCCGAAGGCAGCGGCCAACGCCTTGTCGAAAGCGCTTTCGTTGGCGAGGACGGCCCTGTCGTCGCTGGGGGAGGCGGGGCTCGGGCTGCTATCGGCCGACCGGGGCCGCATCTGGGCCGGTGCCGGCCTCGTTGTTGACTTCGAGGCTCACGAACAGGAACTGCGCTCCGGGCTTTCCATGTCCCCGGGCTCCAGACGTGACCAGTTCCTCACATTGGCGCTAGAGGCGAAGGACGTTCTGTTAGAAGACGAGCCCTACGCCGACTGGGCGCTCCGCCCGAGAGAGGACTTGGAATCACTCCGCCAGGAGGCGCGCCTCGCCCTCGCTAGGGACCGAGCCAGGGGTTTCGGGCGATCGGCGCCCGCTGATGTAGTTCGAGCCTGGGAAGCCTGCTTCTCGCACGACCCGGCGTGCGAGGAGGCCGCGAGCGCCCTCCTGCGGGCCTACGGCGCCCAAGGCCGTCCTGTATCGGTCGCAGCCACCTACCGACGTTGCCGTGAAGCGCTGGGATCGCTCGGGCTGCGGGCCTCGCCCGCTCTAGAGGAGGTCTTCGCCGTCAGCGGGCCCGAGCCGTCTGCTGGACCGAGCGGCGCTCCCCGGGCCATGCGGTGGGGCGAAGAGCGGAGGCTCGTGAGCGTGGTATTCGCCGAGCTTTCCGGACCGGCAGGAGCGAGCGGCCAAAGGCTCGGGCCCGAAGAACTGCGCGAACTGGTCGGGGGTGCACTGGCCGACGTAATCGCCCAGGTGGAAACGCTCGACGGGACTGTGACGTCGGTCTCAGGCGCCGGTTTAGTGGCGCTCTTTGGCGCCCCGACCTCCCACGAGGACGACCCTGAAAGGGCCCTGCGAGCGGCCTTTCTTGCCGTAAGCCGGGCCGGGGCTGAGGGAGAGGGCCTCTCAGTCCGAGCCGCAGTTGAGACGGGCCCGGTAGTAGTAGGCCTGATCGGGGGCGGCTCCAGCGCCCATTACGGGGCAGTCGGCGAGGTAGTCGGCGTCGCTGCTGCCCTCCAGTCAGTTGCTAGGCGTGCCTCGGTGCTTGTTGGCCCGGTCACACGTGCTGCCACGGAGGGCCTCTTCGAGTGGGGGCCGACAGAGGAGGTGGCGGTACTCCCTGGGGCAAAGCCCCTCCACGCGTCCTACCTCGAGCGTCCTCGGGCGCGACCGGCTGGTCAGTCGGCCCGGCGCCGGCTCACCAGCGGCACTCCCCTAGTGGGGCGCGCCGCGGAGCTTGGGGTGCTCCGTGAGGCTCTCCGGGAGGCGACCGTCGGCAAGGGCGGAGTTGCGGTCGTGGCTGGTGAGCCTGGGCTCGGTAAGACCCGCCTCGTCTTCGAGTGCCGCAAGTTGTTCATGGCTTGGGTCGGAGCGGCGTCGGGACGTCTTCCCCTGTGGCTCGAGGGCCGGGCTGCCTCCTACGCCTCTTCTCGGCCTTACGGGCTTTACCAGCAACTGCTCTCCGCTTGGGTGGGTGTGGCCGCGGAGGAAGGTGAAGCGGTCACCCGTCCAGCCCTGGAGCGGGCCATGAGAGCGGCCTTCGGCGGGAAAGGGGACGACGGCCGACTTGGCCTGCTCTCCCAGGTGATGGGCTTCAGGGACCGGGAGGCGGGCCCGCTCCTCGCCGCCCTGGGCCCCGAGCAGTTCCAGCGGGCGACCTTTGCGGCGCTGGTGGCGCTCGTCTCCCGCCTCGTGGCCCACGGCCCAACTGTGCTGGTCCTGGAGGACCTGCACTGGGCCGACCCGACGTCGCTGCACCTTACCGAGGAGCTGTCCTTGTTGACCAAGACTGGCCCGTTGCTCCTGGTGCTGACCCGCCGGCCGGAGCCCGACCCGGGGGTCTCGGGGCTCGAGACTACCCTTGGCGCTGACCCCGACCTCATGTTGCGCAAGCTCGAGCTCACCCCTCTTGCCGAGGCCGACGAGATGACGCTCGCGCGTGCCCTGCTCGGCGAGGGCACCGGCGATGAGGTCACGGACATGGTTTGCAAGGGCGCCGACGGCAACCCCTTGTTCTTGGAAGAGCGCCTGTCATCATTGATGGAAACGCAAACCTTGCTAAAGGTCGAGGGGGGTGGCTGGCGGCTTGAGCCCAGCGGCGCGGCGGGCCAGATCTCGGAGGCCCTCGAGCGTCTGGTGCGTTCGCGCGTGGACCGCCTCAACCCTGGGTCGCACGAGGCCATTGTGGCGGCTTCGGTCTTAGGGCCTGAGTTCGGCTTGAACACGCTTGGGATCGTCACCGATCTCGACGGCGGCCTTGTTCCCGCGGTCTCCGAGCTGTGCTCGGCTGGTCTGCTCGTCGAATTGCGCAAGCAGCCAGAGCCCATCTATCGCTTCCGCCACAGCCTGATCCAGGAGGCCACCTACCATGGCTTGCTCAGGGCCCAACGGCAGCGCCTGCACACTCGGGCGGCCTGGGCTCTGGAAGGAACCTCGGCTGACCGCCTGGAGGAAGTCGCCAGCCTGCTTGGCCACCACTTCGCGATGGCCGGCGAGACCGAGCGAGCGGTGCACTACCTCGAGCTTGCTGGCGACCACGCGGCAGCCGTCTTTGCCAACGAGGAGGCAATCACCTCCTACCGTCGGGCGTTGGAGCTGGTCGGGGTGGGGGCT
>DATJST010000181.1:0-4860 GCA_035503975.1 Acidimicrobiales bacterium
CCCCCGTCGCCGACACCTTGCGCGGATTGCTCAGCGGCGCCGCCATAGGTGACCACGCCATTGCGGCGATCGCGTGGAGCATAGGCATCGCCGCTGTGGCTTACTTCTGGGCCATCTGCCTCTACAACACGCGCCGAGCGGTCGAGCAAAGGTGAGCTGGGACAGCGCCGGTACACCAGCGGGCCGGGAGGCCCCGCGCAGGACACCTGGTTGTACGAGCATGTCCAGCGAGCGTCTTCGGAGGCGCATTTCGAAGGGATCTGGCGCGGCGCGTCAACGGTCGTGGTCGGCCGCAACAACTATGGGTTCTATTTCGTCTGGCCAGCAATCACCGCTGACCCGGGCACCGACCCTCGCACCCACGACCTGGGCGTGTTCTTGAACACCGTAGAGAAGGTGGTGGTCCCGCACCTTTCAGGGGGCGGGATGGGAGAGCTCACGGGCTGCCCGCGACCTGGAGCCAGAGGTCAGGGCTTTGCGGGATGCTCCAGGCCGGGACATCCTCGTGATAACAGCGCGAGCATCATCCAGGCGCTCATGTGGGCCGGACTGGTCCACGACCTGCGCTTCGCCATGGTCCCCGTGCTCCTGGGCGGCGGCCTGCGCCTGTTCGCCGAGGGATTGCCGAGCTCGGCCTGGGCCTTGACCCAGGCGACCATCCTGGAAGACGGCGCGATCGGCCTTCATTACAGCACTGGGAACAGGTGACGCACCGACCCTGGTCATCGCCAGCGCCAAGTCGCCCGAGTGGGCCCGCAACGCTGCTGCAGCACAGCGGCACATGGTCAAGCCGAAGGTCACGTTCCTCTGTTGCTGCCCTTCCTCCGGGGACGTCTCACGCGGACCTCAGGCTCAAGAGCGCCTGACGATCAGACCACCATCCCTCACCAGCTGATCAAGAGCAGCAGTTCCAATCAGAAAGGAAAAAGCAATGCGCATCAAAGCACGAATGGGGATCAGCATCGACGGGTTCGTGGCGGCTCCCGACGGGATGCCGACGTTGATCAAGGCACAGGACTTCGTCTCTGGCCAGTCGCACGGCTACCCCGAGTTCATCGAGGGGGTTGACGCGGTCCTCATGGGCCGCCAGACCTTCCTCCCCGCTCTCGGGTCCCCAGAGTACTGGCCCTGGCCCGGATTGAAGGTCTTCGTCCTCACGTCGAGCCCGTTGCCAGAGGGGACACCGAGCTCGGTTGTCGTCTCCAACGGCGGCCCAGAAGGTGTGGTTGAGCAGCTGCGATCTCGGGGCTCCGACGGCGACGTTCACCTCGTCGGCGGTCCGCGGACCATCCAGGCCATGGCCGCGGTCGGAGCGCTCGACAGTCTCGAAATGGTCGTGCTACCGATCATCCTGGGAGACGGGGTCCGGCTCTGGCCGGCGGACGGGACGCCTCCGGCGGCCCAACTCGAGCACGACCCGCGGGTGTTCTCGGACGGCTCGGTCGAGCTCACCTACCGTCTTGCGCGGTAGGCGGCAGCCGGGCCGGACCGAAGCGTGCGAGCCTCCGCGACGACGCAGACGTCGATGAACCAGGCGGGCTCATGAAGTTCAATGAGGCGTCGCCCAAGTCGTCGAGATATGCGAGGCACCAGGCATCGTCGCCCTCGTCGACAACGGGCCCGAAACTCATGTTGCCACAGAGGGCACCGCCGCTCTCGGAGGGCCTGAGGTTGCGAGAGACACCGTCTTTCGCATCACGTCGATGACCAAACCGATCACGGCCGCCGCAGCCTTGGTCTTGGTCCAACAGGGCCGCATCGGACTGGACGAACCGGTGGACCGGCTGCTCCCCGAACTGGCCCACCGTCGAGCCCTAGTGCGTACGGACACGGCGCTCACTGACACCGTCAGGGCTGACCGACCGATCACGGTCCGCGACTTGCTCACCTTGTACTCACGGCCTGAGAGCATGAGCACTCACAACAGGCATGCCGAGGATGGTTGCCGCCGAACGGCCCGCTCCTCGCTCGCTGACGGCACCCAAGCGCGACAAGACCTCGTGACCAACGACTTGATCATTTAGCTCAAGTTCCTCGGCCAGGGCAAACGTTGCAGGGTGCCCCCGCGGGCCGGTCTCCACGGTCTAACCCATGGCCGTGCTCGCCCCTTGCCCAGGGTCTCGCAATGCGAGAGCGGGGCGTCGAGATCAGGCCTCTTCCCATTCGGCGGCACGCTGCTCCGCCCGGGCAGGGCCCACCCCTTTATGTTGTCGCGGCGCGGTGCCGTCAGAGGAGACGAAAATTTCCTCGGCCAGGTGATTGCGGCGGCGAGGCGGACACGTATTCAAGTGAGATGGACGGGGAGGCCCTTGTGCCAGACGACGACTTTGCTCGGTTCGAACGCCTGTACCGTTCGCACATAGACGCCGTCTATGCCTATGCCCTTGTGCGCACCGATCCCGAGCTGGCTGAGGAGGCCGTCGAGGAGACCTTCCTGGTTGCCTGGCGCCGGATCGGTTCGGTGCCGGACGAGGCGAGGCCCTGGCTGTGTGGCGTGGCCAGGCGCGTCATCGCCAACCAGCGGCGTGCCCGGCGCCGTCGCGGTGCGCTAGGAGACAGGCTGGTCGCATGGCGCACCGCTGACGGCGGTGCCGGGGACCCGGCGGACGAGGTCACCGAACGGGCCGCAGCGGTCTCTGCCTTCAGCGGCCTCGCGGCCCGGGACCGCGAGCTGTTGTGCTTGACCGCGTGGTGCGAACTTTCGGCGGACGATACCGCCCGTGTCGTTGGCTGCTCAAAACCCACTCTCCTCATGCGCCTCCACCGCGCCCGGCAGCGCTTCGAGTCCGCGCTTGCTCTGGCCGACGAACGGGTGCGCCCTCCCGCCATCCCCGTGCCCATTTCACTACGGAACGACCCGAGAAGGAGCCTGTGCCATGACCCGGGAATATGACCCCAACGAAGATGAACCGATGGCCGAGCACCACCACCGTCTCATGTCTGCGCGCCCGGAGGGCCTGGATGCGGGCCGCCGGGAGGCTATGTTCGAGCGCATCGTGTCGGGCTCGGGCGAGGCCGGGGCCGCGGCCGGCGCGGCCGGGGCAGCCAACCTGAGGGTCAGTACCCGTCGGTTCAGGCGCACTATCGCGATGGCGGCGGCAGTCACCGTGGCCGCCGCGGCGGCAACCGCGCTGCCCTTGACCCTCGGCGGGGGCCACAGTGCCCCGGCGAGCGGGGGCAGCGACCTCCGCTTGGCTTCGTACTCCATGCTTCTGCCGGGCAACTACCAGGTGACCTCCAAAGCGCCCAATGCGTGCGACCCTCCGGTCGTTGCCCGGGCGGCCGCGCCGTTTGCTGTCTTCGCCGTTGCCAGCCACGGCGGCGGGTGTGTGTCGATGCGCCTGACGCAGCCCTACAGGCCCAGTGGGGCGGGGGCGCCGGTCATCAGTGGCGTACGCAACGGCGACTCTGTCTTTGCCCAGGCGACGCGGGTGACCATCGACAAAGATCCTGCCTTACTGGGTTCGTTCAGCGAGATGGTCTCGGCCGGCCCAGCAGGCTCGCAGCTGGGCGGCTCCGTCCTGGACGTGATGGTCCCTGCTTCTGCCGGGCAGATGCAAGACCTGGTGCTCACGTCTGTAGGCATGGCCCCTGCGACCTTTTACAGCTATGTCAATAGCAACCTGGCCTTGCCCCCGGTGGGCCCGGTTGCTTGCTCAATACCCGCCGGGAACATATCGATTTCCTGGACCGCCAGCGAAGGTCAAATCGCAACGGGCGCGGCGGCCACCACGAACCCGGCTGCGACTACGACTTCCCCGGCAGCCGCGACGACATCCACCTCTACGACCACAACAGTCTCACCGACGGCGACTGCCAGTGCCCCATTGACGTCGACGGCCGGGACGACGGCTACTACGACGGCGGCGGCCACCACCACAGGCCCTGCCGCCACTACGACAAGCACGGTGATAGTGCCCCCAGGAGGCAGCACTACCTACGTCATCACTTGCATGCCGCCGCCGCCCTGTGCGCCTTCCCAGTTCCAGCCGGCCACGGGGATCACCGGTATCGCGGCGACGACCACGCCCGCCGCAGCTACGACTACGGCACCACCACCGCCCGCCACGACGACAGCTGTCGCGGCCACAACTACGGCTGCCGCCGCCACGACCACGGCACCGGCCGCCGCCACGACGACCGCCGCCGCAGTCGCGACGACTACTGGCCCAACGCTGACGGTACCCGTAGGGTCGCCCGTCGCATGGATCGTCAATGGCGAATGCGTGCAGCCGGGAGCCGTAATGCCGACGCCAACCCTGATCACCACAGGCACTGCGGCCGCGGAGACCACGACCTCATCGACAACGACCCCATTGGCCTCGACGTCACTGCCCCCCGCCACGACCTCTACGCCGGCGTGACTTCGACCTCCGGCGTGACTTCAACGTCCCTGCCGACCGATGTTCGCGCCGTGGCTCGCGTAGCAACGAGTACCGCTGGCTACAACGCGGTAAGCGGCGCCAACTGTGAAGCTCGCCGAGTTGGCCGCGCTCGCCTCGGCCGGCCCGCCAAAGCTCCCGAGCAGGCCGACCACTAGAGTCGACGACGCTCAGGGACGCGGCCCGCTGACCCGCCCGGCGCGACCTCCTGATGAGCCATTGAGCAACCTTTTCCGTCCCATCTGGGCGCTTGATGATAAGACACCGAAGCCTTCGCCCTGCACGGCTCAGGGCCCGAGCACCCGTCAGCGGGTGCTCTTATAAAGCACAAAATCGAACGGGTGTGGGGGTCCCACGTTCGGGCGCTCGGCCCTTAGCCCCTCCCCGATTTGATCAGCCTTGTGGGCCTGGGCGTGCCGGCTCGTTGTTGCCCCGAACGGCGCCACAGGTCGGCGAACTCGCCGGCGGGCATTGGCCG
>DATJST010000182.1:0-5883 GCA_035503975.1 Acidimicrobiales bacterium
CTTCGGGGCGCAGCGACCTGTCTTTTGACGAACTGCGCCAACTGGACTACTCCTACGTCGCCTCTTGGTCGCTCTCCTGGGACCTCAAGATCCTCTGGCACACCCCCGGCAGCGTGCTACGCCGCCACGGGGCGTACTGAGCCTCCTGCACCATCCGCTTGACAAGTCCACCAACGTGATGCCGCCCCTCGGGATCGTCTCCCCGCACATGGACGACGCCGTCCTGAGCTGTGGAGAGCTGCTGGCCGCCGCCCCAGCCAGCCATGTCGTCACGATCTTCAGCGGTGGTCCCCATCGCGTACGCCGGCTACCCCAGTGGGACGAGCTCTCAGCCCACTTCAAGCCCGGTGACGACGTCATGGGGTTGCGGCGCGAAGAGGACAAAGCTGCCATGGAGTCCCTCGGCGCCCAGGCGCACCACCTTGACTTCTGGGACGTGCAGTACAGGGTCGGGCCACGGGTCTTCCGCCCGCGCAGGGCGCACGCCGCGCTCCGCTCGGCCCGCCTTCACCTCGGTGCCCAATTTCTCCTGCCTCGTATCGAGGACCGCCTGGTCGCCCTGGTCCGAAGTACCAACGTCTCGACCTGGCTGGTACCACTCGGCTTGTGGCACATGGACCACCGCCTGGCCAACCAAGCGGGGCTCCGCGTCGCTCGCAAGGTCCCCGAGAAGAACTGGCTGATCTACGAGGAACTTCCTTATGCCCGTGAGCTACCCGATGAGGTGAGCGCCGCGCTCAAGAGGCTGGTCGGGGAGGGCTGGGGGGTACAGGTCGTCGATATGGGCCCGGGCGGGGGCAGCGAGAGAAAGCGAGCCGCGGTCCACTGTTACCAGTCACAATTGAAGCCTTTGGGACGGCGCACCGAGCTCGCCATTGACGGGCCAGAGAGGTTTTACCGGCTGGCCCCGGCGAGAGGCACGGCCCCCGCAGCGAGAGCACCTAGTGCTTTGGGAACAATGCCCTCTCCACGAGGGCAAAAATAATGTGACCGGCTACCAGCTGAAGCTCCTGGACCTTGGCCGTCTCGTCCGCCGGCATCGCGAGCACGTAGTCAGCAGAGCCCATGTCGCGAGGCTGCCGTCCCGTAAAAGCTATTGTCGCCAGGCCGATTTCGCGAGCTGCCTGGAGAGCTTGGACAACGTTGGCCGAACGACCCGATGTCGATATGCCGACAAGGACATCGTCGCTTTTGCCGAGAGCCTTTACCTGGCGCGCAAAAACACCGTCATACCCGTAGTCATTGCTGAGAGCGGTGAGGACGGAGGTGTCGACGCTGAGGGCGATCCCGGCAGCTGGCGCCCTGTCATAGTTCTGGCGCCCAACAAGTTCGGCGGCGAGGTGCTGAGCGTCGGCTGCCGAGCCACCGTTGCCGCAGAAGAGGACCTTGCCGCCAGCAGCGAGGCAAGCGACCACCGCTTCGGCGGCCCGGGCCATCATCTCTTGGTGGGCCGGGGCAGCCAGCTCGTCCAGAGCGAGCCGCAACTTGGCCACCTCCCCGCCGATGAACTCGAGCGCGCCGGCCTCGAGCCGCGTTGGCCCGGCCGCTTCATGTCCCTGAGAGTCGTCCATATGCGAAACATACAGGCCCGAGGCCTAGACCGGGTGGCATTATGATCAGCGAAGTGTGTGGAAGCCCATTGCAGTTGGACATTCACCAAGACGGGACCGATAGCCTTTCTCCAACCTCGCAAGGTGCGCGTCCTCCTAAGCCAGTCTCGCTGATGGGGCTCGGCCTCGACGACCTCGACGAAGAGCAGTTGGTTGACCATATTTTCAAGTATTTGGCGGGTGGTGCCGGCGGGTGGATGGTCAACCCCAACGTCGACGTCTTGCGCCAGGTAGCCGCTGACGCGTCGGTACGGGGCCTCGTGTCGGGAGCCGACCTAGTCGTTGCCGACGGCATGCCCTTGCTTTGGGCGAGCCGGCTCCAGGGGTCCCCGCTGCGGGCGCGAGTACCTGTGTCTGAAGCGATCTTTGCCCTTTGTGCCCGTGCCGCCCGCGAGGGCGTAGCGGTCTTGCTCCTCGGCGGTGCACCCGGGACCGCTGCTCGAGCCGGCGCGCTTCTAGCCGGGCGAAGCCCAGGGCTCGTGGTCAACTATCTGTCCCCCCCCATCGGTTTTGAGGACGACCAAGAGGAAATGTCGAAGATCTTCAACGCCGTCGAGCGCGACGCCCCGCGGGGGCTCGTGTTCTGCGCCTTCGGGTTCCCCAAGCAGGAGAGGCTAATGGCCCTGTTGCACAACCGCTTTCCATCATGCTGGTTGATCGGCTCGGGCGGTACCTTTACGATCATCGCCGGCGAAACGCCCAAGGCACCCGAATGGATGAGGAAAAGCGGGCTGGAGTGGGCGCACCGGTTCCGCCTCGAACCAAGGCGCCTGTGGCGCCGGTACTTCGTGGACGACGCGCCCTTCGCGCTCCGCCTCCTCGGCTCCAGCGCGTTGGCAAGAGCGCGGCACCGCCACGAAGTACCCAACCACCTGCTTAAGGAGGAAAGGGCATGATCGCTGGCACCGACGCCGAAGCGTCGCCCGGACAGCTCGCTCCGCCTCTCAACGGCGCCGTAGTGCGAGCTCGCACCCCTTTGCGCATCAGCTTTGCCGGCGGGGGCACCGACGTGCCACCTTTCCCAGAAACCGAAGGCGGCGCAGTCCTCAGCGCGACCATCGACCGCTACATCCTCGGGTCCTTGTCGGCTCATGCCAAGAGCCATGTCAGCATCGAGTCCCGGGACTATGGGATCTCCGTCGAGCTCGAGCCCGAAAGCGGCTTCCAACCCGACGGCAAGCTCGACCTCGTGAAGGCCGCTCTCCGGCGGGTTTGGCGCGAGGAGGAGCACGGGTACGGGATCGTCCTCTCCTCCTATGCGCCCCCCGGTTCGGGCCTCGGGTCCTCCTCGGCAATGGTTGTGACTGTCGTGGCGATGCTCAACGAATATTACGGAGTCGCCATGGGCGAGTACGAAATGGCCCACCTGGCCTCGGTGATCGAGCGCGAAGACATGGGCATCGCGGGTGGCCTCCAGGACTACTACGCAGCTGCCTTCGGCGGGTTTAACTACATCGAGTTCGGGGAACAGGTCATCGTAAATCCTTTGCGGGTGCGGGAAGACATAATCGGCGAGCTCGAGATGAACCTGCTCCTGTGCTTTACCGGGGCAACCAGGCGCTCGGACTCGATCATCTCGGACCAGACGACCCGTTACACGCGTTCCGAGCGAGACGCCCTCGCGGGCTTGCGTGAGCAAAAGGCGCTTGCGGTTGCAATGAAAGCAGCGCTCTTGCGAGGCCAGCTCCAGGACTTCGGGCACTTGCTCGGCCAGGCCTGGGAAGCAAAGAAGAAGATGTCGCCCAAGATCAGTACGCCGCGCATTGACGAGATGTACGAAGAAGCGGTCAAGAACGGCGCGCTCGGGGGCAAGATCACCGGTGCAGGCGGTGGCGGTTACATGCTCGTCTACGTCGACTTCGAGCGCCGCCACCAAGTCAGTGAGGCGCTCGAGGGCCTCGGGCTTTCTGTCTCGCCGCTGACCTTCACGGGCCAAGGCGCCCGCGCTTGGAAGCGCTGAACCACCTGCTCGTGCGCGCGGTCCTGAGCGGCCTCTCAGCAGTCTTTTTGGACCGCGACGGGACGATAAATGCAAAGGCACCTGAGGGCTCGTACGTAAGCTCACCCCGTCAGCTGAGGTTGCTGCCGGGCGCGGCGCAGGCCGTCCGGCTGCTCAATGATTGCGCAGTACCGGTCTACGTCGTCACCAACCAGCGTGGTGTAGCCAGAGAGACGATGACCCTCCAAGACGTAGACGCCGTCAACATCGCCCTCCAACGCCGGCTCGCCCGTTACGGGGCCCGGGTCGACGCGTTCTATGTTTGCCCGCATGACGAAGGCGCGTGCAATTGCCGGAAACCTTTGCCGGGGTTACTCTTGCAGGCAGCAGCAGAACATGATGACTTGTCCCTCGTACGCTCCGTGATGATCGGGGACTCTGAGGCAGACGTCGGTGCCGCCCTGGCGGCAGGGGCCCTGCCGATAAGGCTCGGTCGAACGGGCACTTCCTCTCGGGCGCCGATCGTAGTGGCGGACCTGCGTGCGGCCGTCGCGAGCTTGTTGGAAGGTTGCTCTCGGACGACGGTGCTAGCGAGATGAAGGTCACGGTTGTCGCAGCCGACATCCCCCATCCCAAAGGCACTGCTGCCGGTCGCGCTTTGTGGGCGTGGTGCGAAGGCGCTCGGGCGCTTGGGCACGATCTCGAAGTTTGGGCTTGGCGTAAGTCGCCCAACACTCCTGAGGGGCCGCTCCCCGGCTGGTGCCGTTTCGAAGGCTTCGAGCTTGCTCTCGGGCCGATGTGGAAAGAGCATCTCTATTCGCTGTTCCGGCCACGAATGGGTGTCGGTCGGGCCACATGGCAGCTGCCCGAAGACCGCGTGGTGATAGCCGACGAGGCAGTCTCCAGCCCAGCGGTTGAAGACCTGGCGCGTTCGGCGACCGTACTGCACTACCGGGCGGCCGCGGACGCTTTGGCCATGCGCGACCTTAGGCTGTCCGTGCTCCAGGACGCTCGCGCCGAGCGGAGGGCGGGCAGAAAACCAGCTTTGGTCTTAGCCTTTTCCGCACGTGTGGCCCGGCACTTACGGCGGAGAGCACACGTTGTCCCAATTGCTTACCCCCTACCACCGGGGCCCATTACCCTCACCGAGACGCCCACCGCCGTGATGATGGCCGACTGGCTTTGGCCACCGAACATGGTCGCCCTTGGGCGCCTACTAGATGTTTGGCCGTCGGTGCGCGAAAAGGTGCCCGGTGCCCGGCTCTTGCTGGCCGGCCGCCGGATGCCGCCGGACGCGGTGGGCACCCTGGCGGGCGTCGAGCTCCTCGGGCCGCTAGGCCAAAGCGTGGAGGCGCTGGCCCAAGCTTGTGTCATGGCGTTCCCTTGCCCAGCCACCAGCGGCCCGAAAGTGAAGGTCCTCGAAGCGCTTTCCTACGGGTTGCCCGTCGTCACCACCCGCCATGGCACAGAGGGCCTCTGGCTCGCGAGGGGTCAAGGGGCCGTGGTGGCCAACGGGCGAGAATTCGGGCCCGCGTTGGCTAACCTCCTGACATCACCTGACCTCCGAGCGGCCCTCAGCCGCTCGGGCCGGGCAGCTGTTGAAGCTCACCATGCGCCCGTACCAGCCGCCCGCGCTCGCCTACAACCATTGCTGGAAGCTTTCGGTGACAGTCGCTAGCGTCGAGCAGACGCTGTCCCAACTGCTTTGTCCCGCACCGGCACGACCACTACCCTCACCGACGCGCCCGCCGCCGCGATAGCGGGAGAGGAGAGATCCTTGCACGTGAAGGACGCGAGCCTTGGGAAGGGCAAAGCAAAGCTGGCCATCGTTTCGGCGCACCTGCCGCACCCTGAGAGCACAGCCACCGGGCGCTGCCTGCTCGCCTGGTGCGAAGGCGCCATCGCCCTTGGCCAGGAGCTGGAGGTGTGGACTTGGGGAAAATCGCGGTTGAACATATCGCCAGCGTCGCTGCCCCCCTGGTGCAAGTACGAGCCGTTCGACGCGCCTGGTGGCGCGAGATGGCGGGAACATCTCCATTCGCTGTTCTCACCGCGCAGTGGTATAACCAAAGCCGGCTGGCGCCCACCCGACGGGGCAGTCGCGGTAGCAGACGACCAGGAGTCCTGCCCGGCAGTTGTGCCCTTTGACCGTTCCGTTGCCACCATTCAGCACAGGGCTGTGGCGGACGCGATCGCAATGAGCCACCTCTCGCCTTCGGCCTTGCAGTGGTCACGCGCTGAGCACCGTGCCGCTAGGCGTGCGGCCCTGACCCTTGTGCAATCTCAGCGCGTCGCCAAGTTCCTGCGGGGACATGTCCGTGTAGTCCCCATCTC
>DATJST010000183.1:0-3391 GCA_035503975.1 Acidimicrobiales bacterium
GATACCTTGGGCCACCACCTCTCGGCGTTCTCGGTCTGGGCGATATGTGCGGACCTCGGCACCATAAGCGTTGATCGCCATAATCTTGGCGGGAGCGGCACCTTCCGGCACCACGACCGTGGCCGGTGTGTTCAATAAAGAAGCGGCCAGCGCCACCGCCGCCCCGTGGTTACCAGAAGAGAAAGCAACTACGCCGGCTTGGCGCTCCGCCTCGCTCAGCTGGGCCAAACGGTTGTAAGCACCCCTGAACTTGAACGACCCGCTACGCTGGAACTGTTCCGGCTTCATTATCGCTCGCACCCCGGTGAGCCGGTCGAGGGCAGTGCACGTGGTGACGACGGTACGGTGGGCCACGCCACTGATGCGCAGCGCGGCGGCGCGGACTGAACCGATCGTCAAAAGGGAGTCGTGAACGCCCGTGGGGAACTCGGTATGGCTGGTCACGTTGCCTCCGTGCCTGGCGCCGCAGACCCGGCCCGTCTGGGCTCGCTGAACGCCCGCACCAGCGGCCCCGTTTCGGAGTAAACACCGAGGTCGCGAGCGAGCTCTTCGCGCGCCGTCAGACGGCGACGAGCCGACCTGGCATGGACCGCCGTGATAGTGACGAGAGCGTGGAGGACCGAGGCAATGGCCGTTGGAGAGTCAACCAGTGACTCACTGCCGATCTCAGCTACGAGCGGCAGATCTACCAATTTCGCCAACGGGGAAGCGGCGTCATCGGTGATCCCGATGGCGGGCGTGCCGGCGCGCCGAAGGGCTGCGGCGGCGGCAACGGACCCTCGGCTGTAGCGCCGCACGCTGAAACAGACGGCGACATCGCGTGGCGTGGCGTCAACGAGGATGTCCATTGGCCGGTTGACCAAGCCGTCCAGTACGGTCACGGCGGGGAGAAAAGATTGCAAGTCCGCCCCCAAAAGGTGGGCATAAGCATATGACTTGCGCTCGCCGATTATGTACCGCCGTCGACCGGCGACCAGCATCCCGGCGGCCAAGGCCAGCGAGCCGTTGTTGGCCAGCGAGCGCAGCGTCGACGCTACGTTCCCGGTCTCCCGTTCGATGATCCGGTCGACCAGAGATTTGGAGAGCGGCCGTTTGGCCAGGCGAGCCGAAAAACGAGCCCCCGGGGTCCGCAGGCCGCGGTCGACCATGATCTGAGCCCGGTGGCGCACTTCGGCGAAGTCACGAAACCCAGCCGCGGCCGCCAGCCCGTCTAGGAGTTGGGGCGACGCCCCGCTGCGCCTGATCAGCCGAGCGGGCTCTTCGAGCAACCCGTGCGGGTAGTCCTGGGCGATGGCGCGAACGAGGCGCCGGCCGGGCTCGCCAAAGGCGGGGACCGCATCTTCGAGGCACTGTAGGAGCGACGTCGGAGGGTGCGGGACGGCGCCTTCGCCACCAGCGCTGGTATTTCTACTCCTGGTAGAACTCTTAGCCGTGTGATAGCTATTAGGCGTGGCCAAGGTTCTACCACCAACGGAGCAGGAGCGCATGGCGCGGAGCACGAGCAGGGATGAACAGTCTGTTAACCATCTGGCGCTGGTTGTCGCTGAGAGCGTGCGCGGGCTCAGGAGGAGCCGCGGGGAGACCCTTGACGAAGTCGCGGCCAGAGCCGGTCTTTCGCGAGCATTCGTTGGCCAGATCGAGACCGCCAGCGCCAACCCGACACTGGCCAGCCTGACGTACCTGGCCGGAGCGCTCGGCAGTGACCCGTTCTCGCTCCTTCGGCCCGGGCCGACGCCCGTCGGCCAATTCGAGCCTGTCTTACGCCGGGCTCGCGCCGTAGGGCGCTGGCCCGCTCACTCGGGGCGGACATACGAGCTCTCAGCTCCCGAAGCGAGCGCTTTCGCCGCTCAGCTGACGGACGGCGCACCCATCGACCACGACCAACTGCTCGGTCACGACGGTGAGGAGTTCTGCATGGTCCTCGACGGGTCTTACGATGTGTACATAGGTCAAGATGAGTTCCGCCTCGGCCCCGGCGACTCTTTGCACTACGCCGCCTCTCGGCCCCACAGGATCACGCCGGTACCGGAGGGAGGCCGAATTCTCGTTATCTTCGGCCCCGTCCCGTAGCAGACCGGTCTCGTAAGAAGTGACGATGACAAGCTCAGCGCACATAATGGAGGCCAAGGCCACGCCAACCGCCGGCGCTAGGCGCGCCGCGGCGGCACCGCTACCACTCGCGGTCTCGCCGACGCTGGAGATCAACGAACGCGTGGCGGAATTGCGCAGGGCAGGCAAGGATATCCTCCACCTTGGTTTTGGCGAGGCGGGCCTGCCGGTACACCCACTGTTCCGTGATGCGCTGGCCAGCGCGGCGCACCTGAACTCGTACGGCCCTGTCGAGGGTAACGGCGCCCTGCGGGCGGCTGTCGCGGGCTGGTTCACCCGGCGCGGGTTGCCGACCGACGCTGGTCTGGTGGCGGTCACCCCGGGTTCAAAGGCGGGGCTCTTCGCCCTGCTCCTGGCCCTGCCGGGTGACGTCGTCCTTGCCCGCCCGTCCTGGGTGAGCTACGCACCGCAGGCGGTCATGCTCGCCAAGCGGGTCATCGCCCACCCCACGCCGGCGGTTACAGGAGGGATCCCAGACCCGGCCACGTTGCCGGAGGCGCTCGCCCACCACCGGCGCCATGGGCTCGACCCTCGCATCATCGTGGTGACCGTACCGGACAACCCCACGGGTACTTACCCCGACGCCGGGCTGCTCGCCCAGCTGGCTGAAGTGGCCTGCAGCGAAGGGTTGACCATCATTGCCGACCAGATCTACGCAGAGCTGGCCTACGACCCTGCGGCGGTCCCTGACGTCGCCGCGATGGCGCCCGAGGCCACTTTTGTGACTACTGGCCTGAGCAAGGCGTTCGCGTTGGGAGGGTGGCGGTTCGGTGTGGTCCGCGTGCCCGCCAATGAGCTGGGAGAGCGGACGCGGACGCGTTTACGGGCTATCGGCAGCGAGATCTGGTCGTGCGTACCCGGCCCGATAGCGGCGGCCGCGCAGATAGCGTACGAGCGTCCGGCCGAGTTGAGCAGCTATCTCGACGACGCCCGAGCCGTACACGCCGGCGTATGTTCTGCCGTGTACGAGATCGCCAGACATGCAGGCTTGAGTTGCAGACCGCCGCAGGCCGCCTTCTACGTCTACCCCTGGCTCCACGATGGAGGGTGCCCGGCGTGGTCGGCCGACGACGTCGCGGCGGAGCTCCTCCAGGGGCAAAGCGTCGCCGTCCTCCCAGGTACTGCATTCGGCGACGACCCCGCCTTCCTGAGGTTCAGGGTGGCCACGAGCCTTCTTTATGGTGCCTGCGATGAGGAAAGGTGGGAAACGCTACAGAGCGCCCGTCAGGGCAACGTTTTGTCGCTCCCGCGAATAGCGAGTGCGCTCGACCGGGTCGACGCC
>DATJST010000184.1:0-13984 GCA_035503975.1 Acidimicrobiales bacterium
CCCCGTCCGGCCGGGATGGAAATCGGTCGCCTCGAGCACGGCGCCGACCCGCAGTGCCGCACGCGGCAACTTCGCGTATGGGTGACCGAAGACCAGTGCCCGTCCGCTCGTCGGCGCCACCAGCCCCAGGACCATTCGCAGAGTCGTCGTCTTGCCGGCGCCGTTGGGGCCGAGAAAACCCGTGATCGTGCCAGCCTCCAACGCAAATGACAGGTCCGTGACGGCTGCGACCTCACCGAAGCGCTTGGTCAACGAGTCGGCTTTGACGACCGCCGTCACCCGCGTGGCGGGCCATTGAACGGGACAGCGAAGTCTTGGTACCTACCCTGCTCCAGTTCGCTCGGGAGGAAGGTGATCCGCAAACCCAGGTCGGCCATGCCTATGGCGAGGCGTAGGTCGTGCTGCTGTTCGCTCCAAGCCTCCAGCGACCGTGAGACCACTTCCCAGTCGGCGCCGTCGATCCCATTGCCGATGTTCACGAACGCCTCCTGGTGGGCGGGCTCGGCCCGCAGAGCCAGCTCGGGACAGCGGGCGGCAAGCGCTTCCGCCTCGTCGGCGGGGACGGGACGGCACCACTCCATCGGGCCGTCGCTGTCCTCGCTGACCTCCCCCCAGTAGATGCAGAAGAACGCGCCGGCGCGCCCCTCGATCGGCGGCAGCTGGTAGTGCCGGAGCAGGCCGATGAACTCCTTGCCGAACGCCCATGCCTGGTCCACCCCGGCGACGTTGCGCTTCACGCACAGCAGGCTGCGCTCGGGTATCTCCCTCGTGCTGACCTCGTACATAACGGACCTCTTTCCGCTCAGCTCGTCGATCAGGTATGCGGCGAGGGCACGGCGGGCCGTGTGCCCGGCCTCGCTCGCGGCCCAGATCACGCGGACGCGCTCCGCCGCCTGGGCCGGCTCGAGGGGCAGGATCGCCTTGATCTCTGCCAGCGGGACCTGCAACTGGCGCAGCGCCGCGATCAGGCGTGCCTGCTTGAGCTGGACGGGCTCGTACAAGCGGTAGCCAGAGCCCTCGTCCACCCGCGCCGGCGGCAGCAGGCCCAGCTCGTCATAGAGCCGCAGCGCCTTGGCGGACAGCCGCGAACGTCTGGCGAACTCTCCGATGCTCATCTGGTCCACGTGCTCGCTCCCCATCGACATGACAGTTACATGACAAGTCTGCGGCTTCCCCCAGGGTCAAGGTCAAGCCGCCGGGCCCAAGACCCCCGTGCCGGTGGAGCAGGCGATGTTCGTCCTGCAAGAGGTTTTCGTGACGTACCAAGCTCCGCAGTCGCATTGACCACGCGAGTCGCCGGTTCAGACGTAGTCCAGCACCGCCCACGCTCGGTCAACCTCGCACGTGGCCGTCCACATGGGCTTCGGGCTAGCCTCAGCCTCCTGAGACTGCCCAACTGAGGCGAGGGCCGGGGATCGGAGCAGAGATGATCAGGATGGGAATTATCGGAGCCGCCGGGATCGCGGGTACTGCATTGGCCGTGCCCGCGCAATCGGTCGACGAAGTTGACGTCGTCGGAGTCACCTCGCGAGATCCGCAACGGGCACGGGAGTTTGCAACGCGCTACGGGCTTGAAAAGGTGTACCCGAGCTACGGCGAGCTCCTCGACGATAGTTCGCTCGATGCCGTCTACGTACCGTTGGCCAACTCGCTGCACGCCAAATGGACTATTGCCGCGCTAGAGGCTGGCCACCATGTGCTCTGCGAGAAGCCTCTCGGCTCCAACGCGGCACAAGCCGAGGAGATGGTGGCGACAGCTGAGCGGCAGGGGCGCATGATGGTCGAGGCGTTCCACTGGCGCTACCATCCTGTCGCCGGCAAGATGATCGCGCTCAGTAAGCAAATCGGGCCTCTCGAACGGCTTGAGGCGCGTTTCCTCGTTCATATAGACCCGCCCAATGTCCGCTGGGATCTGGAGCTTGCCGGGGGCTCGTTGATGGACCTCGGTTGTTACTGCGTCCACATGGTCAGGACGGTCGCGGGAAGCGAACCTAAGGTGTTGCGGGCCGCTGCGGTGGAAGGGCCGCGCGGCGTTGACGTCACGATGGAAGCCGATCTTGAGTTCGCCGGCGGCTTACCGGCGACCATCTCTTCGAGCATGGTGGCCAATGAGTCGGTGTGGCCCGAAGCAATGACCTTCCGTGCGGTTGGGCGCGAAGGCGAGGTCGAGATCCTCAACCCCATGGCCCCTCAACTGGGGCACCGAGTCACCGCGACACTCGCCGACGGCACGAAGGTCAACGAAGTGCTCGACACGCCGACCAGCTACGTGCACCAGCTGCGAGCGTTTTGCAGGATCATCAGCGGCGAAGAGGCCCCGCTTACCGGTGGGCAGGACTCGATCGACAACATGAAGGTGATCGACGCCATCTACGAGGCCTCGGGGCTCGGGATGAGGAATTAGCACAGCGAGGCGGCGGCCGTTCGGCGGTCTGCCCTGTTGGAGCGTCGAAAACATCCCGCACAATAACGAGTGTCACCCGTTGGAGCAAAGACTTCGAGCCGTGAGCTCAGGCCGGCCTCTGACCATGCCGGACCTATGGCCGCTGCGAGTCATGCGCGGTTCTCAACGAGGTCGTTCTCGTAAGCAAATATGATGGCGGCAGCGCGGTCTCGCAGGTCGAGTTTGGTGAACAGGTGGTTGACGTGAGTCTTGACCGTGCCCTCACCGACGAAAAGCCGCTCGGCGATCTCGGCATTGGTGTAGCCCTGCCCGATCAGGCAGAGGACCTCTCGCTCCCTGCTGGTGAGCAGGCCCAGGGCGCGTGGCCGAGCAGCAGAGCTCGTGGGCGCGGCGCGATAAACGGCAAGGACCCGGCTCGTGACGGCCGGGTCGAGCCAAGCGCCGCCCTCGGCAACGACGCGTACGGCTCGGTGGAGTTCATCGGCAGCAACGCCTTTTAGGACAAAGCCGGTCGCTCCCGCCCGCAGCATGCCGGCGAGGGCCTCGTCGTCGTCGAAAGTAGTGAGCGCCATGACCGGGGTCGACGGGCGCTCGGCGCACAATTGGCGGGTGGCCTCGACACCGTCCATGCGAGGCATGCGGACGTCCATCAGCACGATGTCGGGAGCCAGCTCGCGCACCTCGCGTAAGACTTCGGTGCCATCAGCGCACTCGCCCACCACCTGAAAACCGAACTGCTCGCGGAGGATACCGCGCAGGCCGGCGCGCACCAGCTCCTGGTCGTCGACGAGCAGTACGCGGATCAATTGGTGCCCAAGCCGGGCTGGAAGGGCAGCGACGCCTGCACCACCCAGCCGCGCCCACCGGGCCCGGCCGTGCAGGTGCCGCCCACAGCCTGGGCTCGGTCTCTCATGCTGTCCAGTCCGAGGCCCGACCCACCCATCGGTGGGCCAAAACTCTCGATGTCGACCTCGGCCCTCGCGCTTCCCGCGAGCACGTGGACTACCACCGGGAAACCGGGCGCGTGCTTTGTGGCGTTGGTCAGTGCTTCCTGGACGATGCGGTAGATCGTGGACCCCGTCGTTGCCGGCACCGCCTCGATGTCCCCCTCCATGACCAGGGAAACCTCAGCTCCGGCGGCGCCCATGTCTCGGACCAGGTCGGCCAGTTGGCCGGCACCGGGCACTGGCGGGGCGACCCGATCAACGGGCCCTGAGCGTAATAAGCCCATCGTTGCCCGCACTTCGGTCAGGCTCTGACGCCCGAGGCGTTCGGCCTCGGCTAGTGCCCGGCTGGCGTCGGCCGGGTCGTGCTCAACCGCCAGGCGAGCGCTCGTGATGTGCAGGAGGGACACGGTCAAACTGTGGGCGAGGACGTCATGCAGTTCACGGGCGATGCGCCCGCGCTCCTCGGCGCGGGACCGCTCCGCAAGGCCGGCTTGGGCGGCCCGCAGCTGCTCGACGAGCACGAACTCGTGGCGGACGAGTGCCGTAATAGAAACGATCACGACGACCGACGCGATCCATGGTGCCCAGCCGACGTTCTGTTGCCCATCCAGGAGCCATTCGCCCCCGAACAACAGCACCGCCGCCGCGCCGTAGGCCAGTCCGGCCCTCATGCCCGCCAACAGCACGCACCACGCGCTGACCACCAGTACAGCGAACCAGACAACGTCGAAGGATTGGCCGTCGCCGAGCACCACGACCCCGGCGGTGGCCACTGCGGCGTAACCGAGCAGGTACCGCGGGCGGGCGAGGAACAACGGGGCCCCGCCCAGGACCCCGACAGCGGCCCCGACAGCTGCCAGGGCTGGGTGGGCCAGGTCCAAGGTAACCCCGATAACCAAGAACACTGTGAAAACGCCCAGTCCTAGCCGGCCCGCCAGGCGGGCAAGAGTTGCTGGCCCCGGGAACCTGTCTCGAGCGGAGCGCACTTCGTCGATCGTACGGCGGCTACGGGTGGCCAAGGCCGTAGGCCCGGTCCTGATGATCCGCCTTGCTCACAGAGCCGATCGACGCACGGCCAAGGCGGTGGCGGCCACAGCCAAGGCTCCGACGACCAACAGTGAACCGGTGGCCGTTCCCACCCCGAGCCAGGCGTCACGCACCGCGTCGGTGACCCGGGTGAGCGGCAGGTAGCCAGCGACGGTGCGGAGGGCGGAGCCCATCGCGTAGGGCGGGGGGCCTCCCGCGCCCAGTAGGAACGACGGGAAGAAAAGGACCAGCCCAACCGCCTGAGCCGAGCGCGCCGACGGCAGGACGGTCCCGAGCAGGACACCGATGCTCACAAAGGCCAGCGCTCCGAGCACGAAGCCGACCACGACCCCAGCCGCGTGGTGCATGGAAGGAAGGCCGTAGGTGGGCGCTGCCACGGCCAGCAGGACCGCCGAAGCCGCAGCGACCGCCACCAGGCCAGTCACGAGCTGTGCGACCGCGAAAGACCACCGGGGAAAACCTGCCGCCGCGAAACGGCGCAGCACCCCCCGCTCGCGGTAGGACGCCAGATGCACTGGCACCATGATCAGCCCGGTGGCCGCGATCACCACCGTGAGGTACGACGCCACGTACCAGTGCGAGGGGTTCACCCAGTCGAAGGCCACGTCGGGCTTGGTGCCGAACGCGCCGCCGATGATGAGCATCGTTACCACCGGGAAGATAAACACGAACGTTAGGGTCAGCGGTTCACGCGTCATCAAGGTCAGCTCGGTCCGCACGAGGCGGCCTAGGGCGGTGTTCATCGGAGCGCTCCTGTCAGCTCGGGTAAAGCGGGTTCAGCGGTGTGGAGCCCAGGGGCAGGGCCGGCCCGCTCCAGGAGGTCCACCAAGGCGTCCTCGAGGCTTGGCATCTGCACAGAGAGATCGGGCGGTACCCAACCGGCACTTGCCAGGGCTGCACCGAGATGGGCGATGGCGGCCCGGCTCCCCTTCATCGTCAAAGCGCTGGTCTCGTAGGAGACATCCTCCACGCCGGGTAGGGCCTTGAGTTGGCCCGGCCCGAGCCGGGACATCATGTCGCCGGGCAGGGTGAAACAGATCCTGACGGCGCCGCCATGGCGGCCGACGAGGTCTCTCGGTGCGCCACAGTCAAGGACGCGTCCGGCCCGCATGGCAACGACACGGTCGCAAAGCCGCTCGGCCTCGTCGAGCTCATGGGTGACGAGCAGCACGGCCGTGCCGTCGGCCCGGAGCTGGTCCACTGCCGCCCAAACGTTGCGCCGGGCGGCCGGGTCCAGGCCCTGGGTCAGTTCGTCGAGGATCACCAGGCGGGGGGCGTTCACAAGGGCCAGCACCAGGAAAAGCCGTTGGCGCTCCCCGCCGCTGAGCGAGGCGAACGCCGAGCGGCGCCGCTCGGCCAGCCCGAACTGCTCGAGCAGCTCGTTCCCGTCACGGCCGCCGAACAGGCGCACCGCCTCACCGACGCGCAGCCGGTCGGGCAGCGCCGAGCTCTGTAGCTGGCTACCGACCAACGCCCGTACCCGTTCGGGCTGGGCTACGGGGTCAAGGGAAAGGACCCGCAAGGTGCCCGCGTCGGGCCGACGCAGGCCTTGGACACACTCGACAGTGGTCGTCTTGCCCGCGCCATTTGCGCCCACCAAGCCAACGATCTCACCAGCGTGCACGTCCAAGTCGACGCCGTCCACTACGGCCCTGGAGCCGTAGCTCTTTCGCAATCCCCTCACTACGACTACCGCGGTATCGGTCATAGAAATGATGTTGCTCCGCCATTAGGGCAAATGCGTCAAGCCATGGGTAGAACTTCGTCTCCACCCCTGGGTGTAGGCCGGGCGTCAGATCCGGTCGGCCTGGTCGGCCCGGCCGCCGCCTACGCTCGACGGGCGGGACGTTAACCGCAGGCCACGGGCACGCTCAAACCACGAGCGTCCGTGTTCCCATGCGTTACGTTGAACGACGGCGCGGTCATTGGAGGTGCAGTGCCTGCATTTCTCCGGCTTGTCGTAGCGGTCAATGCTCCCCAGGAGCGGCACCGCCTGAACCGGGCTCGCGCACCCCGCAGGCCTTGGCCGTGAGTGCGCTGGTCCTCGCCACCGTGGTCGTCGTGGCGAACGCCGCTGCCGCCATCGAGGTGCTCGCCAATTCCCAGGGCGCCTTCCAGGTCATCGCCGACCAAAACCGCGCCGCTGGTGTGCTCGGCTTCCTTGCGCCCCTCGTGGTTTCGGCGGGCACCGGCCTCTATGTGGCAGCCCGGCTGCGCCGTGGCCTGCCCCTGAGCGAACCAACTGAGACGGCTCAAGAGGCGCCAGCAGCGCCTGTCGAATGAGGGGGCACGAACACCCCGTGACCTTGCGTGCCTGGCACGGATGTTGTGGCGCAATCTTTTCTTTGCACGCATTGCCGAGGGGCTCGACCCGGTCCTGGCGGGAAGCGCTCCGCAACCGACGGGAGCACCCCGTAACGGGCGGTCGGTAGGCACCTATGGGTGGATATCCGGTTCGCGGGCAGCCCCCCGCCCCCGGACGCCGCCTTTGTACACTCTGGCCCAAGAGGAGACCATTTACGGGGCCATGTCGGAGCCCGGGCCCCGGAAGAGGGGCGCACAATGACAGAAGCCGAGGGTTGGGCAGTCCGCTTTGGCCGTGCCCTAACCCTAACAGCCGCCCTCTTCGCCCAGGTTGGGATGCAGGCAGCACAGGCATCCTCAGGCCCACCGGCGAGCACGACTGCGGCCACGGCCCCAATCACCACCACCGCGCCGGCGGCGGTTTACTCGTGCGCGAAGACGCGTGCAGGATCGCCACGACCCGGGACCAACGTTGTGAGCACAGCACGCTTCGGCCCCTACCAAGCCACGCTGTCCGGCCGGGTTGCTCCGGGCGGGTTCGTCGCCAAGCCATACCTGGCCCTGGCCGACGACGGCAAGACCGTGGCGACCTACCAGCTTCTCGCTGACGAACCGCTGACGAACTTCTCGACGAACGGAGAGCTGCCGCGGTCGTGGACACCCGCCACCTCGTACTCGGGGCCGTACTCGGACCTGTGCCTGGCCCGGTTCAGCGCCGATCAACCGCCGACGGGAACCGCCCAATCCGGCGACCAACCGAGGGTAGTCGCACTGGTGGCAGTGAACGACCCCCCGGACGCAAACCAATGCTGCGAGATCCTGAACCTGTTCGACGTCGAAGGAGGCAGGGGCTACGCGTTCGCCAACGAGATCGGCGCAGTCAACCTCGGGCCGGAAGCGCCCGCAGACCTGGTCCCCCAGCGCGGCACGGCCCTGCTCGTGACAGTGGACAGTGCCTTCTTCCAACAGTTCGTCGACGAGGCCGACACAGCTTCGCCGGTCAAGGTTCTACAGATCGGCCCCTACGGCGTCGAGGACGTCACTCGCTCGTGGTTGGGCTACGTCCGAGCCGATGCGGCTGCCTGGCTCAAGGAGCTGAGCCGACGCGGCGAAGAGCGGAGCCAGTACGGCCGTGGGATCCTTGCGGCCTGGGCTGCGGACGAATGCGAGCTCGGTCACGGTCAAGCAGCGCTGGCCCGCATCGCGCAGGTGGCCGCTAGCGAAGTCGTTGATGCTGGCTACGGGTCAGCGCGCTCGTTTGTGGCCCACCTGCGCTCGTTCCTGGCGGCACACGGCTACAACTGCTAGCGACGCGGCGGCGCTCGGCAGTAATTGGGGCTCGCCCCGGAACAAACAACCGGTACTCCCCGGGCCCAACCGAGCCGCCCTTCTATGGTCTGACGTCCCGCGATCCATCTCGATGGCGCTAAAGAAGCCAGGATCATGATCTTCTCGGCATTCAATGTTCTTCAGAGGCATCTCGAATCGGGCTGCGGCCGTCTCCCACGCAAGCAGTGCGTCGCCCCAGCGGTCCATCTCATCGAGGTAGGCCGGGAACTCTCGGTTCACGGTCGCCACTGCCTGGTGGGGGCATCTGACCTTCGGCTGCCCACTAAGCACGTAGTTCATCTCGGCCCCGCCCTCTCCGTACCCGACCGCAGGCGACCGCTTGATCCTGGCCATAAGCCGTCGCCCGAGCCTCCTCGCCGCTCCCGCCCTGGTTGAGCCATGGCTCGGACCGGCCGGCGGCTCTTGGCCAGCGCCATGTGCAGGACAGGGTTGGCAGCGGACGATTAGCAGAGTAAGCCGGCGGGCATGGAGGCTTCTGCCCAGGTGAGCTGGAGCTGTCTGGCCAACTGCTCGTCGATCGTGCCCTCGCCCTGGTTGCCCCCGATGTGCAAGCTCGCCAACGTCCCCCGGGCCGCCCCGTCGAAGACGTTCAAAAAGGGGTTGGAGTAGAAGTGCTCGTCCTCCCCGGCGACCACGGCGTCCGACAACTTGGCCGGGAGGGGCAACCCGCTCGCGACCTCGTCGTGGGAGCGCAGTACCGCAGCCACCCGGGCGGGAGCGTCCCCCACCCCTGGCAGCGCAATCTCGTACCCGGTGCCGCCCAGTGCCCAGGTGGTGGGCAGCCCGAGAAGGGCAAAGAAAAAGCGGAGGGAACGTCGCGTAGCCGTCCGCTGTCGACGGCGCTTCACCCGAGCCACGGGCCAATCCTCTCTTAGAGCACCCGTCGTACACGGGGCCCAACCCTATCGACATCTATGGGATCCCCTTTCTTGGTCAACGGCTTTTCAGGACTAGACCCCCTGGGGCATGCCGGTAGGGGCCATTTTCAAGGCACCACCCAAAGCCTCGCCGACGTCGTCGCCCCCGTAACGGGGCAACTGGGCGACGGCCAGGGCCCAGCGCTAGTCGTACGCGTCGAAGCGTCGCCCTCCCTCGCTGCAAAGAGAGCGCTCGTCACCGGACCTTAGGGGGGCCGATGACGCCTCCCGGCGCACGAGGGTGCCGTCCTCGGTCTTGGCAATCCCGCTCGCAGCTCCTGGCTTCGGTCAGGCTCTGGAAGGCTCGGCCCTCTGCCGCCCCGAGAGCAACCGCACCATTTGTGGCGTTGGCCGGCGAGCTGGTGGGCTCGCTTTCTACGTGGAGGGTTGGCAGCAGGCGGTCGAGCCAGCCGGGCAGCCACCAGTTGGCACGTCCACAAAGGTGCATGAGCGCCGGCACGACGACGGTGCGTACGACGAAGGCATCTACGATGACCGCCGCCGCGAGGCCGACCCCGAACTGCTGGACGATGATGTCGTCGTCGACGGCGAAGGACAGGAAGACGAGGACCATGATGCTGGCCGCGGCGGTGATAACCCGGCCCGTCGCAGCCTGGCCCGTCGTGACCGCGAGCCGGTTGTCGCCGGTGCGGAGCCACTCCTCGTGCATGCGGCTCACGAGGAAGACCTCGTAGTCCATGGAAAGCCCGAAAAGGACGGAGAAGACGAGCACGGGGAGGAACACCTCGACGGGCGCGGTCCCCCAGTTGCCGAGGAGCGACGAGCCCCACCCCCACGAAAAGGCCGCGTTCATCACCCCGAGGGCGGCCCCCACCGAAAGCAGGTTCATGGCTGAGGCGATGGCCGGGACCACGAGGCTCCGGAAGACGAGCACCAGCAACAAGAACGCGACAACCACGACCACCGCTATGAATGCGGGCAACTTGTGGGCAAGGGCGCTGGAGAAGTCGACTTGGGTGGCGGTCGCGCCTCCGATCACGACGTCCAGGCCGGTGCCGGCCTCGGCCTTTGGCACCACCTGATTGCGGAGGTGGCTGAGCAGGCCAGCGGTCTGCGGGGCCTGGGGGGCCGTGCTTGGGTAGAGGAGCGCGACCGCGGCTGTGCCGGCCGGGCTCACCTGCGGAGGGGTGGCGGCCACGACGCCTCTTTGATGGGAGGCGGCCTCGACGACGCGTTCGAAGGCGGCTACGTCGGAGGGCCCGTCGAGCCGGGAGACGAGCTCGAACGCCCCGTTGAACCCGGGGCCGAAACCCTCGGCCAGCATGTCGTAAGCCTGGTGCGTCGTCCAGGTCGCCGGGTCAGTGCCGGCGTCGGTGATGCCAAGGCGGAGTCCGAGGATCGGGAGGGCGACCACGACCACGACGAGCAGGCCGGCCACGGCCCGCGGCGCGCTGTGGCGCTCGACCGAGCGTGACCAGCGGTACCAAAGCCCGGAGGTGACCACCTCGGCCGTGGGGCCCGATTCGCTCGTCCGCCGGCGTTCCCTCCTGCTCAGCACCCTGGGACCGAGGAAGCCAAGGAGGGCCGGGAGCAGGGTGAGCGAGGCCAGCATGGTGAGAAGGACGGTGACCGTCGCCGCCACCGCCGCGCCGTCGAGGAAAGACTCGCCGATCGCGAACTGGCCGAGGAGGGCGACAGCCACCGTAAGGCCGGCGAAAAAGACCGCCCGCCCAGACGTGTTGGCAGCGTTCACCGCGGCGTCCTCGGTGGTACGCCCGGCTCGCAACCCGGCGCGGTGGCGGGTGACGATGAACAAGGCGTAGTCGACCCCGACACCGAGGCCGATCAGGATGCCAAGGACCGGGGCAAAGCTGACGATGCTCACGACGTGGCTGAGCAGCCCGGTCAGGTCGAAGCCGGTGCCTATGGCGACCAGGGCGGTCACTATCGGGGTAAGGGCGGCGAACAGCGCCCCGAAGGCGAACCCGAGCACTATCAAGGCGAGCACCACACCGAGGGCAGTGCTGTTGGAGGAACTGCTCGGCTCGTTGTCCTCGATCGCCGGGCCGGTGAGGGCCACCTTTAGGCCCGGCCCCGCCGCAGCTTGGGCGGTACGGATGACCGCTTCGACTGCGCCGCTCGGGAGGTCCTGGGCCTGGGCGTCGAAGTTGACGGTGGCGAAAGCGACCTTGCCGCCCCGGCTGATCTGGCTGGCGCCGTAGGGGCCGTACGGGCTCGCCACGCTGGCGACGCGGGGGAGCCTCTCTACCTTGGCGAGCATCGCTTCGACGGCCGATCGCACCGGGCCGGAGGTGACCGAGCCGTGCTCCGCTTGGACCACTACCTGGTCGGTATCACCCGAGACGATTGGGAAATCGTTCTGGAGGATGGACATGGCCCGGGTCGAGGGGCTGTTGGGACGGTTGTAGGTGGTGGCGTAGCTGATGCCGACGGCCTGGCTGAGAGCTGTCAAGATGACCAGCGCCAGGAGCCAGCCGGCCAGGACGAGCCTGCGGCGACGGAAGCACCAGCGGGCTGTACCGACGATGAACTGGCTCTTTCCTGGGCGCGCTGAGATGAGGGTCAAGGTCCGCCTCCTTGGTTATCCGTTGTTGATGCGGTTGTTGAGCTCGCGGAGGAGCACCTGGGTGAGCTGTCGCCCCAGGCCGGGCCCGGAGCTTGCCCGAGGTGCCGACCGCTGGTCAAAGGTGCCCGGCGAGCCGGCCGTGGGCCAAGAGGGGTCGTGCGGGACCGGGCTGGTCCTTGGTTTCCTAAGAGGGGGCGAGTAGGTTCCTACGCCCCCACCTCCGCCATCGAAGACGGACGAGTTGACGTCGCGGACCGCCGCCAGCAGGCCCGCCTTGGCCGAGGGCGAACGGTCATCTCGGCCATTGGCCCCGGTGTTGCCCTTGGTCGGTTCCGGGGCGAAGGGCATACCGGTGGCGAGCGCACGGGGCGCGACGACCGCTGCTTGTGCCAGCCGGTTGACCCCGAGCCTGAGCAACATGACCGCGGAGGTCGTGGCCAGCCCGGCGCCGAGCGCGTGGCCGATCCCGTCCAGGACGAGCCCGCTCGCCACCTTGGCGCCCCACCACCACAGCACGGACCTCGGCATCCGGCCCCATAGGTAGCCGTCCCGGGAGCTCAGCCGCATGAGCCTGCCCTGGCCCAGCCCTATGAGCACGTTGACAGCACACCCCGCTGCGATCAGGGCGACGTCGGTACCCGTCGGTGCTCGGCCTTTGGAGCTCGAGACGTCGACGATGCCGATTACGGTGAGGACGGCGGGCAAGCCGAGCAAGCGCTTGACCCGCAACGGCTCGCCGACGATCTGGCGCGCGATCGAGTAGGCCATGATGCCCACCACGACGGCGATCGTCTCGATGCTCGTCGAGCCCCCTCCACTGCCGAGGCCCCCCACCGCCATGACCGACTCGATGCTCACCGGCCTCTCCCGGTGGTCGTCGTGGCCGGGAGGAACGCCGCGAGCAGCAGGTCGCGTAGCGAGGAACGAGCTTCTCGGTCATCGATCATGGCGGCGTTGGGGTCACGCTTCCGGTGCTGAGCGAACCAGGCGACGGACTCGACTAGGAAGTGGGCGGCGACCTCGGGGTTTGACAGCGGGCGAAGTGCCCCCAAGGTGGCGCCGCTGGCGAGGAAGGCGGCCATTAGCCCTTTGAACGAGCGCTTGCGATCGTCCACCGAGGCTCCGGTAAGCCCTGGGTAGTCATCGACCAGGCTCTCCACCAGCAACAGAAGTAGCCGGTTCTGCTCGAGGAAGTCGTAGAGCTCGTCGATGACCCCGGCCAGCTCCTCTGCGGCGTCGCCACCGGGCCCACGCTCGACCGCAGCGCGCAGTTTCGGGAAGGTCGCCCGGGTCGCCAACCAGTCCCGTACTAGTTCGAGGACCTGCCCCTTGGGCGGGTTGGGCAGTGGCACGAGAGCCTCTAGGTCGGCGTCCTGGTCCATGGCGTAGCGGGCCGCCAGCTCGAGGAGAGCCTCCTTGCCTTCGACGTACTGGTACAGCAGGGCGTGGCTGAGGTTGAGCCGCTCGCCGACGTCGGTCATCAAGGTCCTGCGGTAGCCCTTCGCGATGAACGCGTCGCAGGCGGCACGGGCTACGTTCTGCACTCGCCCAGGGGGCGTCCTTCGAGGCATGTCCTAAATATAACTGACTTTGTCAGTTAAGTTGCCGTCGGGGCCGAACTCCGAGCAACCTTGCTGGTCACGGGCACAGTCGTCATCGCCCGCCAGGCATCTGGGCACGAACCGCCAGGCCGCCGACCGCGCCGGGCGACCAAGCTCCCTCTTGAGGTCGTCGGCAGTACGAGGTAGGACCGAGAGCCCAAGGCGGCCGGACCGAGAACAGGAACTACCAGCACCGCAGGCATCGTCTTCGGCTTGCCGGTCGTTGCTCGACCGAGGACAACCAGGGCCGCGAGTCCTCCCGGCAATGGCAGCAATACCGGGCGCGGAGCCTCACCCCAGCCCGCCAAGGCAGCAGCTGGCATGAGGCTGCACTACCTCGTCCCAGACACGAGTAGCGCGCCCGCAGTTGCGACGATCCTCGAAATGTTCAACGCCGGCTTCGGCTACGGCGCCATCGTCGCCCGGCTGACCAGGGAAGGTTTCCCGTGCCCCTCGGCGCACGACCCGGGGCGCAACCGCCACCGCCGGGGCGTGTGGTCCCGCTCGGCTGAACTCGCCATCCTCTCTAACCCCGTTACACCGGCGCCCAGGTTTGGGCGCGCCAGAGGCGTGACCGGGTGCTCATCGACGTGAGGGTCGTTGGCCTCTGTCACGAGACGAGGCTCGAACTAGGCGGCCCAGGCCGCCGAGGTGGCCATCGCCTACCGGGTGAAAGGGCGCCTGCGGGAGTTCTACCGCACCACCGGCCCGGCCCAAGCCCGCCTCCTGCTTGAAGAACTCGTCCACCACTGCCTGAAGAAGGCGATGTCACCCGAGGTGCAACGCCTCGGCCGGACGCTGCAAAGGTGGTCCGACAAGATCTGCAACTTCCACATCGCCCGGTTGAGCAACGGCCCTACCGAGGC
>DATJST010000185.1:0-5240 GCA_035503975.1 Acidimicrobiales bacterium
GCCACCCTCTTCGAGGTACGGCACATAGTCCTGCGCCGCAGCGGGCAAGGCGTCGACGTCGAAGGTGGGAGTGGTGGCGGCGGACCCTCCACCGCTGCCGAGGACGACCACGAAAGCGCCGAGCGCGAGGGTCGCGGTACCGACCGCAACGGCAGGGACTAAGGCCACGCCTAAGGGAGTATAGCCAATCCCACCACTAGTGGTGGGTTTAGCAAGCTGGACCGTGATGGAGGACCGTTGGTGGTGCGCTGGTCTCCCACGGGGACAGGCTGCCACCACGCGCAACGGCACCCTCCGAGCCCGGCTGCTACGACTTGCGCCAACGTGTAGCGTAAGCGGTCGAGCGCAGTGGGGAAATGGTCTGCAACCGCCCGGCCCGGGTCGCGACGGGCATAGCGAAAAGAACTTGGTCGGCGACGCCGAAGAGGAGGACAGGAACGGTGAGGCCAAGGCAACGGGATGCCAGGTGCTCCTATGCCTGAGGAAGGCGACCGTCCGGCTGAGGGACCTGACGGCCCGCCACGGGGTACCTTCGCAGAGCGGCTGGACTACCTCTTCCAAACGGTCAAACCAGACGACGGGCCGTTGACCATGGACGAAGTGGCGGCTCGTATCAGCGCCCAGGGCGGTGAACGAGTGTCGTCGGCGTACCTGTCGGCCCTGCGACGGGGAGTGCGAGACAACCCGTCGTTGCGCACGATCGAGGCTCTCGCTCGTTTTTTCGGCGTCCCTGCAACGTATTTCTTCGATGACGGGACAGCCAAGGAGGTCCGAAGCCAGTTGGAGTTGCTCACGCAACTCCGGGAAAGCGGTGTCACGGGCCTCCAGCTCCGGGGGACCAGCCTTACGCCCGAGAGCCGGTCCGCCATCGTGAAGCTGCTCCAAGAGCTGGCAGCAGAACAGCAAGCAGCTGCGGAGAGGATGTTGCACGCTGCAGGTGCGATAGAGCACGAAGGCCCGACGCGCGAGGAGCACTGACTCTCGGGGACGGCCGAAGGCCTGCAAGCTCTGCGAGGGCTGGCCCAGCGGTGGGGTCGCGTGGTGGAGATCCGGGACGGGTTAGTGCCAGATCTGGGTTGCCTCCTCCACCACTAGTGGTGGGTTCATGTATAGTCCTACCTAATGACAGCCAGCGACTCGGTGGCGCAGGTGGCCAAAGCGGGGCACGAGCAGGTCTTTTGGTTGGCAGCGCACGGCGGTGCCGGAGTGAGCACGCTCATCGCGGCAACGGGCCTCGGTACCGAGCAAGCCTGGAGGCTGCCCGGCCGGCTCGTCGCCTTGTCGCCGTTGCAGGTGGTGGTCGTGGCCCGCAGTCATGCCCATGGCATGGTGCAAGCACAGGCGATCGCGGCAACAGCTGCGGGGGAGGGGCTGAGGGTGCCCGAACCGTACGTGCTGGTGGGTTTAGCGCTCGTAGCTGACTCGCCGGGCAAGTTGCCCAAGCCGCTCGCCGAACTGCGCCACCTCATTAGCGGCGCCTTCAAGAAGGTGTGGGACGTCCCCTGGCAAGAGAGCTGGCGCCAGGGCGAAGTGCCTTCGCCTGCCAACGCGCCGAAACAGGTCAGCCGGTTGGCCAAGGAGCTCAGCCGGCTTAGCGCTCAAGGAGCGGTCATCGCGCTGGACGGGCCAACCAGGCCTGCCAGCGCTTACAGCAGCACGTAGGGCCAGTAACAACCGACGGGAAACGGCACAGGGCTTGGTCTGACGCGCCAACGACCTGACTGTCGGCCACCAATTTGCCAAGCATCCACGAACGGGAGGACCGAATGAGCATCACTAACAACCAAGGGCTGGCCGCACAGGCACGACGTCCCGCCAGGACCCTGACGACAGGAGTCATGGCGCTTGTCGTGCCCCTACTAATTACCGGCAGGGCGTGGGCCGCCGGGTTGCCCGGCACGTCGGGCGGTGGCGCCGCGCCGCCCGGCGTAGGGACGAACATCGGCACCGTAATCGGCTGGGCGTCGTGGGTCTGCTTCGTGATCGCCATCCTCGGCGTGATGTTCGTCGCCTTCAAGCTGATGGTCATGCACCACCGGGGCGAGGGGGGGCAGCACTTTGCCAGCCTTCTTTACGTGCTCGGGGGTGCAATTCTCGTGGCTGCTGCTTCGGGCATCATCGGCGCGCTAACGACCGCCGCGTAACGAATGGCGCGCAGGGACCGCTCCCAGAGCGGGGAGTCCTCCCCTTGGGCCCGGCCGGGCTTCATCGGGGCCGCCTTAGTCGTCGTCGTCGCCGTCGCCTGCGGCGTGTACGCGTTGACGGCTCGAGGCGGCCACCGCAATGCTGGGGTACCTGGCCGGACGACGGCACCAAGCACGGCCATCACGCCCACCACCGAGGGGACGCAACAGGTCGTGAAGGCCAAGGCGGCTACCAAGGGCAGGGGCGGTTGCGACCTCCCGCCTGGCCCGCAGACGGTCCCCACGACTGCTCCTAGCGAGATCACCTGGACGCTATGGCGCACCGCGGCACTGCCCAGCTCGCCGACTGCGGGGCCGATGGTGGTACAGGGCGACCTGGCACGCTGCTACGCCCACTCTCCCCTGGGTGCGCTGATCGCGGCGGTCCAGATATACGCCCGCTGGCAGTTGGTGATGAGCAACCAAGAGTGGCGCTCGATCGCCTACGGCCAGATGGTCCCGAGCGCCGGCCGACAAATAGTGATCGCTGACATGAAGGCGGAAGCCAAGGCCGATCCTGCAGGCCTGGCCGCCCCGACCCCCCCGGGGGACTTCGCCCAGATCGCTGCCTTCCAGTTCCTCTCCTACACGCCTGACAGCACGGTCATCGACATCGTCGTGACCAAAGCGGGGCAGTACGTGGTGGGACCGATAACCCTTGCGTGGTCCGATGGTGACTGGAAGATCGCCGTGCTGCCGGCTGGCACGATCACCGGGCCTGCCCAGGTCATCAGCTCGACGGCGGGCTATATCGCCTGGAGCGGCGTATGAACCTCGGAAGCTGCCCGCTTAACCCTGTGGCCTGCGCTACAGACCTCATCGGCTCGGCGACCGGCACAGTCATCTCAGCCGCGTCCAACTCGATTATCGGCGCCTGGGCAGCGGATTTTCAGCATGCTGAGCAGACAATGCTCACGACGCTCATGGGCTCGTGGCTGACCATCCCGACGCCGGGAATCACAACTACTACGCCCGCGATCGCGTTCTTGGCACAGAACACGGCCTACCTGACAGGGATCTGCGGCATCGTGGGTTTGCTTATCGCCGCTTGCCGCATGATGTGGCTGCAGCGGGCAGAGCCCGCCAAGGAGGCCCTCGCCGGCCTTCTCCGGCTCGTCATCATCCAGGGAGCCGCTGTAACTGCCATCGGGTACCTGTCCGCCGCCGCTGACGGCCTATCGAACACGATCCTGAACAATGCCGCCAATTACTACAACGGCGGGATGGAAAGCGTGGGCCAGCTCAGCATGAACGTGATCGGGTCCGCGACCTTGATCATCATGCTCTCGGGCATCGCCATGATCGCTTTTTTCGTCCAGCTGGTGCTGCTCATCGTGCGCAACGGGATGCTCATGCTGTTGGCCGGGACGTTGCCGTTGTCAGCCGCAGCCAGCATGACGCCGGTAGGGAACTCCTGGTTCAGAAGAAACGTAGGGTGGATCCTGGCCTTCCTTCTCTTCAAGCCGGTCGCCGCGCTGGTGTACGCCGCAGCCATCGTCTCGGCGACCAGTTCGGATGACATTATCGGGGAGATCACCGGGATCGTGCTCGTATGCCTGGCCACCCTGACCCTGCCGGCGCTCATGCGGATGGTCGCCCCCATGGTCTCGGCCGTAGGCAACGTGTCCACCGCGGCGGCCGTGGGCATGGCTGCCACCGTCGCCACTGGCGCGGTGGCCATCGTGGCAACGGGCGGCGCCGCTGCACCGGTCGTGGCCGGGGCTCTCGGCCACCAGGGGAACAGCATGGGAAAGCAGGCCCTTGGTTCTGGTGGCTCAGCCGACGGTGTTGCGGACGGCTCAGCTCAACCGGCCCCAGCACCTGGTCCGCCCAGCTCCGGTGCGCCCAGCTCGGGCGCGCCACCGCCGTCCATGAACAGCGCGACGGCCGGCTCAGGACCAAATGGAGGTGCACCAAGTGTCTGATGCCGCGATCGAGCACAGGACCTATGGCAACTGGCGCCGGGTCCAGTCCGTGGGCCTGCTCGGCCTGGGCATGGCCGGGACTGTCGTCCTGTTCGTCGGCCTGGTCGTCTGCGTGGTCGCCATGATGGTCAGCCTTTGGCTGACCCTCGTGTGCGCAGTGCTCCTCGCGCTCATCTTGGCCCCCCTGCTCATGCGCGACCGTCACAACCGGAACCTATTGCAACGGGTGACGGCTCGGGCCTCTTGGGCGAAGGGCCGGTCTGCGTGCCAGCACCTTTACCGCTCGGGACCGCTGTCTCGTATACCGAAGGGCCGCTGCTCGCTCCCGGGCGTGCTGGCGCAGATGACCGCCACCGAGGCCAAGGACGCTTACGGGCGGCCGTTCGCGCTGGTCTGCCACCCCTGGGTCTCCCAAGTAGGCGTCGTGCTAACTTGCGCGCCTGACGGCGCAGCCCTAGTCGACGAAGCCGACGTCGACAACTGGGTGGCGCACTGGGGGGCCTGGCTGGCCGGCCTGGCAGACGAGCCCAGCCTGGTAGGGGTACAAGTGGTGGTCGAGTCGGCACCCGACTCGGGCGTACGCCTCCGCCAGGAGGTTTACGGGCACCTGGCGCCTGCCGCGCACCCCCTCGCCGTTGCCGTGATGCGAGAGGCGGTCGAAGCCGCTCCTGTCGGCTCGGCTTCGATCACCTGCCGGGTGGCGCTCACCTGGTCCATGGCCAGCCGGACCGAGACCGGGAAGAAACGGACGCTTGACGAGATGGCACTAGAGATCGGCCAGCGCATACCCGCCCTCGCAAGCGGGCTCGCCCCGACCGGGGCCGGGCCGGCCCGGGCGATGACGGTGGCCGAGGTGGCCGCCGCCGTCCGCGTCGCCTACGACCCGCCGGTGGCGAAACTCGTCGAGGACGTCGGCCCGGAGGCCGCAGGTATCTCCTGGGACCACGCAGGCCCCGTGGGCGCACAGGAGGCCTGGGACCGCTACCGCCACGACGGGGCCGTCTCGGTGTCCTGGGTCATGACCGAAGCGCCGAGAGGCCAGGTCTTCTCCAGCGTCTTGGCCAACCTTCTGGCCCCCCATCCCGACATCGCCCGAAAGCGAGTAGCCCTCGTTTACCGTCCCTACGACACC
>DATJST010000186.1:0-28721 GCA_035503975.1 Acidimicrobiales bacterium
GACCCTCGGCGCCCTGGTCGCGCGCTCTGCCACTGCCGTGCCCGTGCCGGCCGAGCTTGGGCCGCTCGCCCCGGTGATCGAGCGCGCCGGCCGAGTCGAACCCGGCACCCGCTCGAGCGCAGAAGCCTTGGCCGATGAGATCGCCGCCGCCGCGCGCCATCTGCGCGCGCCGTCCGCCCTGCCGTTGCCCGGCCTTGGCAGCGTCGCCATGGAGCGCTACTCCTCGGGCACTGAGCTGGGCCTGGAGCGGCGGCCGCCACGCGACCCCGGCCTCAGCATCCTGGTCGATGACATGCCTCTGGTCGGCGACGCGCCCATGGTCGGCGACGCGCCCATGGTCGGCGACGCGCCCATGGTCGGCGACGCGCCCATGGTCGGCGACGCGCCTGCGGTCGATGACATGTCCGTGGTCGGCGACACGCCTCTGGTCGGCGACGCGCCTCTGGTCGGCGACGCGCCTGCGGTCCATCACATGCCTGTGGTCGATGACATGCCTGTGGTCGATGACCTTTCGGAGCCGGTCCTAACTCCGGGCGCGGGCCAAGCTGTCCAGCCGGCGCGCGAGCCTGGCGTCCCAACCGCGGCAGCGGCGGGTGACGCGGACCGGGTCGCGAAACACGAGGACGCGGCGCCCTCCGCAGTAACCACCGCCCGCGTAGGACCACAGGAGGCACCGAGCCGAAAGCGACGCGGCGGCCGCCCACCGGCCCCGGGGCGGGTCGCAACCTCCACCGGCACCGCTGTTCAAACGGGCCCAGCAACGCGGTCCCGCCGCCGCTGGGTGCGCCGTGTGTTGTTCGTCCTGCTAGTTGTCGTCCTCGCCGGCGCCGGTGCCGGTGGGTACGCCGGCTACGAGTACCTCAACCGGCCGCCGCCCCCTCCTCCACCGCCACCCACCTACGCTGTCCCCGCCCTGCCGGGCGCTACTCTGGCGACTGCCAGAGGCGCAGTCACCCGGGCCCACCTCGTGCTCGTTGTCGCCGGGCGGCAGTGGAGCGCTACCGTGCGCCGGGGTGACGTGATAAGCCAGGTGCCCTTGCCCGGCACCAGGTTGCTGGCTCGCAAGGCGGTGTCGGTCGTGGTCTCCAAAGGTCCCCATCCCATCGCTGTGCCCTCACTTGCGACTTTGGACCTTGCCCAGGCGCGCGCCTTCCTGTCGGACACCGAGCTGCGCCTCGGCAAGGTGCGCTACAGCCCGAGCATGACCGTGCCCGCTGGCATTGTGATCTCGTGGTCTGACCGCGGCCGCAGGGTCCTGCCTGGCACCGCGGTGGGCATCGTGCTCTCAACGGGGAAGCCGATGGCCACGGTCCCGGCGGCGGCAGCCGGCATGGCATTCAGCCGGCTCGACGCCGACCTCGTCGCGCTCGGCTTCCACGTCGCCGAGTACCGCTACTACTCGAACTCGGTCTCTGCGGGCAACGTCCTGTCCACGGACCCCGCACCCGGGTCGACAGAAGTGGTCGGCACCACGGTCGCTGTCAATGTCTCCCTCGGGCCGCACATGGTCGCCATCCCCGCTACCGTTGTCGGCAAGAGCGACACGCAAGCGGCCCAGATCCTGGCTGGGATCGGTTTGTACGTCTACCGCGTGGTAGGCAGCCCTCTCGAACCGGTGCAGAGCACGCAGCCCGGCGTGGGGACTTCCGTCCTCTATGGGAGCTCGATCGTGCTGGTCACTTCGGGCTGAGGGCTTGCGGCGCCGGTGCGCCGCGCTCCTCCGGGCCCGCGCGCTCGACGGCGCGGCCGGCAGCCCCGCTTATTGAGAGGTTCTGGGTGCACCAGTGGAACCGGGTGTCAAAAACGGCCGGCCGAACAACGCCAGCGCGCCCAGTTACCGTTTTGACGCCCAGGTCCCGCCAGGCTGAGGCCGGGCCCCCGCGCCTGCAGCCACCACGCCCAGGTCCCGCCTGGCTGAGGCCGGGCCTTGCGCCAAACGCCCCCCACGCCCAGGTCCCTGGCTGAGGCCGGCTGGCTTGGCCGACGCCGGTGCAAAACTCAGTGGTGGCGCACCCGGTCCAGAGCCCGGCGGTCTTTTTTGGTCGGCCGCCCGCTGCCTCGGTCCCGGACGAAGTTGAGCTGGTCGGCTTCCTCGGCCGGCGGCGGCGGCGTGTGGTCGATGTAACAGCTCCGAGCGACGGCCGGCGACGAGCGCTTCTCCAGGATCGACGCCACCTCGAGCACCCGCGCCCCGCTCGGGGCCAACGCCTCGACGCGGTCCCCGGCCTTGACCAGGGTGGCCGGTTTGGCTGCAGTCTGGTTCACCTTGACGTGGCCGGCCCGGCAGGCTTCGGTGGCGTCGCTCCGTGTCTTGTACATGCGTACCGCCCAGAGCCATTTGTCCGCCCTCGTAGAGAGGGGGGCGCCGAGGAGCGAGAGGGGCCCGGGGCGGTCCGGCGGGGGCACCACCCGCTACTCGGTAATAGCTTGCAGGCGCGCTGCGATGTCTAATCGCGCGTCTGCCACCGATCCGAGCGAGGCTTGCCCCGGCTCTTCCGTCGCGCTCGGCGCCGGCGGCCGCGCCGCTGCCGGCGCTCCCGCTCCGGAGCCGGTTGCCACGCCGCCAGCCGGGAAAAGCCCGCTACGTGGGTCGAGCAGCTTGGTCAGGTCGCCGTCAACCTTGATGCGCCCCATGAGGAACGCTTGCATCGCCGCCTGCACGTCTCCGGTGACGAACAACGAGCGTGCGGTGTCGTAGTCGAGCGACACGGTGACATCGGGCTCGGGCAGGTGCCCCTTGTCAACGCTCAGCCGCCCCGTCGATGTGTCCACATGGGCGTCGATGGGCGCACCCGAGAAAGGGCTTTGGTTGACGACGAGGTTCACCCGCACAGTGACCGGGGGTGGCTCGCGGTTGAAGGCGCCCTCGGCGTCCGCCTCGGAGTAGACCGCCCGGGCTTGGGCGAGCCACTCATCGCTGAGAAATGGGTACTTGGTCATGGTTTGCTCTGGGGTCCTGGGTCTCGGCTCGGGGCACGGGCGACTCCTGCAAGATAGCGCTCGGGAAAGGCATAGGAGACGGAGGCGGGTGGTCGTTACGATGGCCAGGTGGCTCAACCCCTATCCAAGCAAGACGTCGCCCACGTCGCCCGCCTGGCGCGGTTGGCGCTCTCGGAGGAGGAACTGGAGCAGTTCACCTCTCAGCTGGCCAGCGTCCTCGAGCACGCGGCCGACATCGAGGCGCTCGACATCGCCGCGGTCCCGCCCACGGCGCACCCGGTGCCGCTGTCCAACGTCTTGCGTGAAGACGAGCCGCGGCCATGCTTGGACCGTGACGAGGTCCTGGCTCAGGCCCCTGATGTCGAGTCCGGCCGGTTCCGGATCCCCCGCATCCTGGGCGAGGCACCGTGAGCCAGTCCTTTGTTCCCGACTTCGCCTCCGCTCCCACGGCAGCGGCGGTTGCCTCCGGCGTGAGGCGGGGAGAGCTCTCTGCCCGTGACGTGCTCGACCAGTACCTGGACCGCATCCGCATGCGCGAGGGCCAGGTCCACGCTTTCAACCTCGTAATGGAGGAGGCAGCTCGGGCTCGGGCAGCCGAGGTCGACCAAGCAGTGGCCGCTGGAGGCGATCCTGGGCCGCTGGCGGGTGTGCCGGTTGCCTTGAAGGACCTGCTGTGCACCCATGGCGTGCCCACGACCTGCTCGTCACGCATCCTCGAGGGTTGGGCCCCGCCCTATGACGCTACAGTCGTCACCCGCCTGCGCGCTGCCGGCGCCGTGGTCGTCGGCAAGACCAACATGGACGAGTTCGCCATGGGCTCGTCCACCGAGCATTCGGCGTTCGGGCCGACCCGCAACCCGCACGACGTGACCCGAGTACCGGGAGGATCCTCGGGAGGCAGCGCGGCCGCTGTCGCTGCCGGCTTCGCCACGGTGTCGCTCGGCACCGACACCGGCGGGTCGATCCGCCAGCCCGCCTCTTTGTGCGGGGTCGTCGGCGCGAAGCCCACCTACGGCATGGTGTCGCGCTACGGGCTGGTGGCCTTCGCCAGTTCACTGGACCAGATCGGGCCGTTCGCCCGCAACGTCGCCGACGCAGCGCTGGTGCTCGACGTGATCGGGGGCCATGATGAGCACGATTCGACCAGCCTGCCCGGTGACGGCCCGCAAGCAGCCAGTAACCTCGGGCGCGGCGTCGAAGGCATCAGGGTCGGCGTGATCTCGGAACTGGAGGGGGCTCTCGGGATCGCCCCCGACGTTGCCTCCCGGGTGCGGGAAGCGGCCGAGGCCTTGGCCGCCGCCGGTGCCAAGGTCGAACACGTCAGCGTCCCCTCAGTCCGTTACGGGCTCTCGGCCTACTACATGATCGCTCCGGCCGAGGCCTCTTCCAACCTGGCGCGCTACGACGGCGTGCGCTACGGCTTGCGGGTGCGCGGCGATGACATAACCGATATGTACATAGCCACCCGCTCCGCCGGGTTTGGCCCTGAGGTGAAGCGGCGCATAATGCTCGGGACCTATGCGCTTTCTGCGGGTTACTACGACGCCTACTACGGCAAGGCGCAAAAGGTCCGGACCCTGATAATCCGAGATTTCGAAGCTGCCTACCGGTCCTTTGACGTCCTCCTGTCGCCCACCGCGCCGACTACTGCGTTCGCCCTGGGGGCCAAGATGTCCGACCCGCTCACCATGTACCTGAACGACGTCTGCACGATCCCGTCCAACCTGGCCGGCCACCCGGCCATGAGCGTGCCGTTCGGTTGCGGGGACGACGGTCTGCCCGTCGGCGCGCAGGTACTCGCGCCGGCGCTGGGTGAGCCGGTCATGTTCCAGGTCGCGGAGGTGCTCGAGGCATCGGCACCTGCACGGGGAGGGGAAAGTTGAGCGCCATTGCGCTTGCCGGTTGGGAAACTGTCATCGGGCTCGAGGTCCACTGCGAGCTGCGGACCCGCACCAAGCTGTTCTGCGGCTGCCCGAACGTGTTCGGCGAGGAGCCCAACACCCGTGTCTGCCCCGTCTGTCTTGGCCTCCCTGGCAGTCTGCCGGTGCTCAACCGCCAAGCCGTCGACTACGCCATCCGCATCGGCACGGCCCTCCACTGCCGCGTACAGCCGTCGATATTCCACCGTAAAAACTACTTCTATCCCGACATGCCCAAGGATTTTCAGATCAGCCAGTACGACATCCCCATAAACGCCGAGGGGTGGTTGGTCCTGCCGAGCGGCAAGAGGATAGGCATAGTCCGGGCCCACATTGAGGAAGACACCGGTAAGACGACACACATTGGCGGCGGTGGCCGTATCCATCAAGCCGGTTACTCCCTTGTTGATTACAACCGGGCCGGTGTGCCGCTGGTGGAGATAGTGTCCGCTCCCGACTTGCGCGGCGCGGAGGAGGCCCGCGAGTACGTCGAAGAGTTGCGGGCGATCTTGGTGGCGACCGGGGCGTCCGACGGCAAGATGGAGGAAGGCTCGCTCCGTGTCGACTGCAACGTCTCGGTCCGGGTGGCCGGGTCGGCCGAGTTCGGCACTCGCTGCGAGATCAAGAACATGAACTCGTTGCGCAGCTTGGGCCGGGCCATCGCCTACGAAGCGGCCCGCCAGGTGGAACTGGTCGAAGCGGGCGAAGCCGTTGTCCAAGAGACGCGCCACTGGGACGAAGCCGACGGGCGTACCCATTCGATGCGCTCCAAGGAGGAGGCGTTCGACTACCGGTACTTTCCCGAGCCGGACCTAGTCACGCTGGCCCCCGACGAGGCGTGGGTGACCGGGGCCCGAGAACACCTCCCCGTGCTGCCCGCCGAGCGCCGAGCCAGAGTCGCCGAGGCCGCCTGCGTGCCTGTGTCGACCGAGGCGGTAGCCACGGTGGTGCGCCTCGACCTCGACGGCTTGGTCGCCGCCGCCGTGGCGGCGAAGGCCGACCCTGGGCTGGCCCTGCGCCGGCTGGCCAACGAGGTCGCAGGCGAGCTCGACGGCAGGAGTGGTGGCGACATCGAAGCGAGCGCTTTCGTGCGCCTCGTCCACATGGAGCAAGGGGGCGAGCTGACGCCGGCTCAGGCTCGCACCGTACTCAAGACCCTGGTGGCCCAAGGGGGCGACCCGGCCGTCATTGCCGCCGGGCTCGGCTTCGAGGCGCTCGCTACCGGTGCCCTGGCCGCCGTGGTGGACCAGGTAATAGCGGCCAACCCTCGAGAGTGGGAGCGCTACACGGGAGGCGACGACAAGCTGGCCGGCTTTTTCATCGGCAAGGTCAAGGCCGCCACTGGCGGCAACGCCGACCTGCGTGCGGCCAACGACCTGCTCCGCCAGCGCCGTTCGGGCTGACCACTAACGCCGTTCTGGCTGACCGCTAACGCCGTTCTGGCTGACCGCTAACGTTTTAGTATGCCCAGCGACCCCAAGATCCGGAGCCACGAAGTCACCGACGGCCCGCGCCGCGCCCCGGCCCGGGCGATGCTGCGTGCGATCGGCATGACCGACGCCGATTGGGCCAAGCCCCAAGTCGGCATCGCCTCGTCCTGGAACGAGGTCACTCCCTGCAACCTCCCGCTCGAGCGGCTGGCCAAGCGGGCCAAGCAGGGCGTACGGGATGCGGGCGGGTTCCCCCTCGAATTCGTGACCATCGCCGTCTCGGACGGGATCTCCATGGGCCACGAGGGGATGCGGGCCTCGCTGGTCAGCCGTGAGGTCATCGCCGACTCGGTCGAGGCCATGATGCATGCCGAACGTTTCGACGGCTTGGCTACTTTCGCGGGCTGCGACAAGTCGCTGCCCGGGATGCTGATGGCCGCGGCGCGGCTCAACCTCCCGGCGGCATTCCTCTACGGGGGGTCTATCCTCCCTGGCCGAGGTGCTCATGGGGAGGCCCTCGACATCGTGAGCGTTTTCGAGGCCGTAGGGGCGAACGCGGCCGGGAAGCTGAGCGACGAGGAGCTCGCGCTCATCGAGCGCCGGGCTTGCCCGACCGAGGGCAGCTGTGCGGGGATGTTCACTGCCAACACGATGGCTTCAGCCGCTGAGGCGCTTGGGATGGCGCTCCCCGGAAGTTCGACTGCTCCCGCGGTAGACCGCAGGAGAGACGACTACGCCTACGACACGGGCCAAGCGGTGGTACGGCTATTGGAGGCCGGCACCCGGCCCCGGCAGATCATGACACGCGAAGCCTTCGAGAACGCGATCTCGGTGGTCATGGCTCTCGGCGGCTCGACCAACGCCGTGCTCCACCTGTTGGCCATAGCTCATGAAGCGGAGGTCGAACTCAGCCTGGACGATTTCGACCGGGTTGGGCGCAGGGTCCCCCATCTGGCTGACACCAAGCCGCACGGCCGTTACCACATGGTGGACATTGACCGGATCGGGGGCCTCCCCGTGGTTATGCAAGAGCTGCTGGATGGTGGCCTGCTCCACGGGGACTGCCTCACCGTCACGGGCCGCACGGTGGCCGAAAACCTCGCCGCGCTCGAGCCACCCGCGCCCGACGGCGACGTTGTGCGCCCGCTTACCCGGCCCATGCACGCCAACGGGGGCCTCGCCATACTGCGCGGCTCTCTCGCGCCCAAAGGAGCGGTGGTGAAGGTGGCGGGGCTCGACTTCGAGCGCTTCGAAGGCACCGCGCGGGTGTTCGACGGCGAGCAGGGCGCCCTCGATGCCATCCTCGCCGGGTCAATAACGCCGGGCACAGTGGTCGTCATCCGTTACGAGGGGCCCAGGGGTGGTCCGGGAATGCGCGAGATGCTGGCCGTCACCGGGGCCATGAAAGGAGCGGGCAGGGGCGGCGATTGCGCGCTGGTCACCGACGGGCGGTTCAGCGGCGGCACGCATGGCTTTTGCATTGCCCACGTCGCGCCCGAGGCCGTGGAAGGTGGCCCCATCGCCTTGGTCGCCGACGGTGACGCCGTCGTCGTCGATGTCGCCCGACGCCAGCTAGACCTCCAGGTCAGCCAAGCCGAACTGGAACGCCGCCGCGCCGGCTGGAAGCTGCCCGAGCCCCGTTACCGCCACGGCGTACTGGCCAAGTACGCCCGCCTGGTCGCCGGCGCCGAGCGGGGAGCCGTCACCGAACCCTAGAGGCCGAGGCGGTGCCGCCGCTCTTGGCACCGGCGCTCTTGGCACCGCCGCTCTTGGCACCGGCGTGGCTAGAGGTCGGCGGGGTCGATGATGCCCGACTCGACCCACTCGTAGCGGCGTGCGAGGACGCGTTGGGCCGTTTCGTAGTGCGCAGGGTCGTCGTTGGCCCACAGGTCGGCAAAGAGCCTCTCGACTCGGCGACGGGAGCCGGCGCAGAACAGGTCGGCCAGCTCGGTGGCTGCCGTGCCCTCCCCGGCAGCGGGGCCCGCCCAGCTGCCTCGCCCCGGCCCGCCGGTCTCGGCGCTGGCCAGCATCCGGGCGCGCGTGCAGCAAGCGGTCATGGCGTAGAGCTCGGCGCCGATGTCTACCAGTCTGCCCAGGAACTGCTGCTTTTTTTCCAGTTTCGCCTGCCAGCGCGACATCCCATAAAACGTCGAGCGCGCCAATTTGCGGGACGAGCGCTCGACAAAGCGCAGGTGAGAAGCCAGTGGCTCGCCCATGTCGGCATACGAGCCCGGGCGTTGCCCGGGGCCTGTGGCCAGTTGCGGCAGCCACCTGGCATAAAAAGCGGCCGCACCTCGGGCACTCTTCAGCTTGTCGGGGAGCGTCGCCTTCGGGTCGGCCAGTGCCCCCGCCGCGCTCAGGTGCTGGTCTACCGCCTCACGGGCGATGAGCAGGTGCATTATCTCGCTCGAGCCTTCGAATATCCGGGAGATCCTGAGATCCCTCAGGATCTGTTCGGCGGGCACCGCGCGCTCGCCCCGGGCACGCAGCGAACTGGCCGTCTCGTACCCGCGCCCCCCGCGGACCTGTACCATCTCGTCGGCCACTGACCAGGCCAGTTCACTGCAGAAAAGCTTGGCCAAAGCCGCCTCGATGCGGATGTCGTTGCGCTCCTCGTCGGCCAGCAGGCTCGAGAGCTCGACGACAGCCTCCATGGCGTAAGTGCTGCTGGCGATGAAGGCCAATTTGTGCGCTACGGCCTCGTGCTTGCCGATCGGCGCCCCCCACTGCACGCGCTCGCCCGCCCATTCCCGAGCGATCTTCAAAGAGAGCTTGCCCGAAGCAGCGCACAGGGCGGGCAACGACAGGCGCCCGGTATTGAGCGTCGTCAGCGCCACGCGCAGGCCCCGGCCTACGCCGCCGACCAGGTTTTCTGCCGGCACGACGACGTCCTTGAACTCCACCAGCCCGTTCTCGATGCCGCGCAGGCCCATGAAACTGTTGCGCCTGGCCACTGTTATTCCCTCGGAGCCCGCCTCGACGACGAACGCCGTAATCCCGCCCTTGCGACCTTCGGCTGGCGGCACGACCGCCATTACCACGAAGATCTTGGCCACAGTCCCGTTGGTGGCCCACAGTTTGGTGCCGTTCAGCACGTAAGCCCGGCCGCTGTCTGAGGGCACCGCGGCCGTGGTCATGCGGGCCGGGTCACTGCCGACATCGGGCTCGGTCAGTAAAAAGGCGCTCACCTCGTCCTGGGCCAGGCGGGGGAGGAAGCGCTGTTTTTGTTCCTCGGTGCCAAACAACTTGAGCGGTTGTGGCGCGCCGATCGACTGGTGGGCCGACAGGAGGGTGCTGATGGCCGGGTGCACGGTGGCGGCCAAGGCAAGGGCACGGCAGTAGTACAGGTGGCTGAGCCCCACGCCGCCGTGCTCGCGGTCGATGTTCATGCCGAGGGCGCCAACCTCGTAGAGGCCTTTCATTACCGTTTCGGGGATGCGCGCGTCGCGCTCGATCTCGAGCGGGTCGACGGCGGTGCGCAGGAAGGCGTCAAGGCGCGCCATGAACGCCTCTCCCGCGGCCATTTGGTCGGGGCTCGGCTGGGGGTGCGGGTGCACGAGGTCGAGCCGGAAACGTCCCAGGAACAGCTCCTTGGCGAAGCTCGGCCGTGCCCACTCGGTCTCCCGAGCCGCTTCGGCCACGGCGCGTGCTTGTTCCCCGCTCACCTGCTCCCCACCGACTGTGCCCAGTGGGTCAGGACTTGTCATCATGTCCAGCTTCCCACGCCGCCGCTTCCCGCGCTAGGGCGGGTGCCGCCAGCGCTGTGCTCACTCTGTCGAGCACCGACGCCAGGATGGCCGGAGTGGTGGCAAAGTTGAGACGCGCGAAACCGCTACCGCCGGGCCCGAAGCTCGGGCCGGAGCTCAGCATGACCCGGGCGTTGTCGAGCAACCATGCGGCTGGGTCGGCGCCCAAAGCGGTGCCGGCGAAGTTTAACCACGCCAGGTAAGTCGCCTCGGGCAAGTGCCCCGCCACACCGGCGCCACCTCCGGCGCCGCTGAGCCAGGCACCGAGCAGGCGCCGGTTGTCGCGGAGGCGCTCCAGACAGCGTCCCAGCCAGGCGTCACCTTCAGGGGACCAGGCGGCCAGGGTCGTGGCAATTGCGGCCCTGCTGGTGCGGCCGCGCAGGTGCGATGGCATGGCGGCCAGGCGGCGCCGCAGCTCAGGTGGCCCGACGTGGGCGAGCGCGCAGCACATCCCGCCCAGGTTGAACGCTTTGCTCGCTGAGTACAGCGTGACCGTGCGGGCTGCGACTTCGGGCCCGAGCGACGCAAATGGGATGTGCCGGCGGTCGGTGAGAGCAAGCTCGGCGTGGACCTCGTCGGACACGACGATAAGGCCGTGGTGCTCGGCTAGCTCGGCGGCGGCCTCGAGTTCCTCCCGTGTCAACAGCCTCCCGGTCGGGTTGTGCGGGTTGACCAGCAGCATGACCTTGGCGGCGGCGCGGCCCGCTCCCGCCCATGCCTCGTCCCAGTCGAACACCCAGCCACCCTCGGCGCTCGCGGTTGGGGGTACGGCCTCCACCGCCGGGACCGCTACCAGGCGCCGGCCCAGCTCGTCGAGGGACTGCACGAACGGCGGATAAGAAGGCGTCAGCAGCAACACTCCATCGCCTGGCCCGCTTGCCAGTTGGAGGAGGATCTGGGCGGCCTGGACCAGGTCGGTGAAAAGCGTCGTAAGACCGGGGCCGGGGGACCAGCCAAAACGCGAGGCCATTCGCCCGGCCCACCTTTCCTCGACGAGCGCGGTCTCGTCGGGCGGCCCGTAGCCAAGGTCGCCGCCCGCCGCCAGGCCGGCCAGGGCTTCGCCCACCACACTTGCCGGGGGGTAATCCATATCGGCCACCCAGGCAGGCAGGACGTCCGGGCCAGCGGCGACCGCCGCCGACCATTTGACCCCCGCCCGTGAACGCAGGTGAGCGAGGTCGATCTCGTCGAAAGCGTCCCCAGCGGGGGCCCTTGAACTCGGGGTCATCCCGGCATGGTAGGAGCTTGCAGCCTTGCAGCGGCTGTGGCAATATGAGCGCTGTGGCAGGCGTCCCGACTGGCCGGTTAGTGACCGTTCCCGTCTGCGCGTTTGTTGCCCTGATCGTAGTACTTACCTGACGCACGCGACCGCAACCCGCGTGCGTCCAACGGCCTCCCAAAACGGGAGGTCGTTTTGTTTTAGGAGCCGGACCGAGACGAGAGCGAGGGCCTGCCAATGCCCATGACAGGGGCGCAAGCACTGATCAAAAGCCTGGAGATGGAGCGTACGGAGGTCATTTTCGGCCTTCCCGGGGGGGCCATCCTGCCTGCCTACGACCCGATCCTCGACTCACCGATCCGTCACGTGCTGGTGCGCCACGAACAGGGTGCCGGCCACATGGCCGAGGGCTACGCCGGTGTCACCGGCCGGCCCGGCGTCGCCATGGTCACGAGCGGTCCTGGCGCCACCAACTTAGTAACCGCCCTGTGCGATGCCTATATGGACTCTGTGCCCATGGTCGCCATCACCGGTCAAGTCGGCCGGCCGGTGATCGGCACCGATGCCTTCCAAGAGGCCGACACTGTTGGCATCACGCGCTCGGTCACCAAGCACAACGAACTGGTAATGCGCCCCGAGGACATAGCTCTGGCCGTACGCCAAGCGTTCCACCTGGCCACGACCGGTCGCCCGGGACCGGTACTGCTCGACATCCCCAAGGACGTCCTCCAGTCCAAGACCGAGTGGTACTGGCCCAACGACCACGAGGTGGCGGCGTCGCTGCCAGGGTACAAGCCGACCACCAAAGGCCACCCGCGCATGGTTCGCGAGGCTGTCCGCTTGATCACCGCATCGCGGCGCCCAGTAATTTACGCGGGCGGCGGCATCCTGCGGGCGCGTGCGTGCGCGGCACTGCTCCAGTTGGCCGAACTGACAAACGCACCCGTCGTCACGACCCTGATGGCGCGGGGCGCCTTTCCCGACAGTCACCGCCTCAGCCTGGGCATGCCGGGGATGCACGGCAATTACGCCGCCATCACGTCGATGCAAGAGGCCGACCTGCTCATAACTCTCGGCGCTCGCTTCGATGACCGGGTCACCGGGCAGCCTGGTTCGTTCGCCCCCGGAGCCAAAGTGGTCCACGTCGACATCGACCCTGCCGAACTCGGCAAGATCCGGCGGCCTGAGGTGCCCATCGTCGGTGACTGCCGGCTGGTCATCGAGGAGATCGTGCGCGTCCTGCTGGCCAGCGGAGAGGCGCAGGCCGACCGCAGCGCCTGGTGGGCCGAGATCGACGACTGGCGCACCCGGTTCCCGCTCTATTACGCGCCTCAGGTGGAGGGCGAGCTGCTCAAGCCTCAAGCCGTGATCGAGGCGATCCGCGATGCCAGCCCGCCCGACACCACCGTTGTCGCCGGGGTAGGCCAGCACCAGATGTGGGCCAGCCAGTACTGGCGCTTCGATTACCCCTATACCTGGGTCAATTCGGGCGGCCTGGGCACCATGGGCTTCGCCGTGCCTGCGGCCATCGGGGCCAAGGTCGGCCGTCCGGACCGCACTGTTTGGGCGATCGACGGCGACGGCTGCTTCCAGATGACTGCTCAGGAGCTTGTGACTGCCTCGAGCGAACGTATACCCATCAAGGTGGCCATTTTGAACAATGCCTACCTGGGCATGGTGCGACAATGGCAGGAAATGTTCTACCAGGAGCGGTATTCTGAGGTCTACTTGTCACCCGACCTGCCCGACTACGTCAAATGGGCCGAGGCCATGGGCTGTGCAGGTTTCCGGGTGGAGGCACAGGCGGACGTGGCCCCGGTGATCGACAAGGCCAACGCCATCGACGACCGGCCTGTGGTCATCGATTTCCGCACGGACTCAGGTGAGAAAGTCTTCCCGATGGTCCCCTCAGGGGCGTCGAACAGCGATGTGATCGTGCACCCCCACCTGCGCCCGGGCGGGGGCGGGGAAAGGGTGGTGCAGTAATGTCGCTTTCCTCTACTGGTACCACCTGGGTCTCGGGGACCGGCCGGGTCCATCACCAAACGATCTCAGTCATCGTCGAGAACCAAGCTGGCGTGCTCGCACGTGTCGCCGCTCTGTTTGCCCGGCGGGGCTTCAACATCATCTCGCTCGCCGTGGCCCCGGCCGACGACGATGCCTTCAGCCGCATAACGATCGTGGTGGACCTGGAAGAGATTTCCGTCGAGCAGCTCACCAAGCAATTGTTCAAGCTCGTCAACGTGGTCAAGATAACCGAAATGACGCCGGGCGAATCAATCGAACGCGAGCTGCTGTTGCTCAGCGTCCGCTGCTCGCCGCCCGGTGCGCCGGGGCCATCGCGCGGCGAGGTCAGCGACCTGGTGCGGATCTTCGGTGGCACCATTGTCGATGTCGGTCAAGAGGCCCTCACCGTCATGCTCGCGGGCCAGCCTTCGATGCTCGACGACTTCGAAGATCTCCTGCGACCGTATGGGATAATCGACATCCAGCGCACTGGCCGCGTGGCCTTGCCCAAACTCGAGCGTGCCGCTCCCCGTCGGGGCCACCGCTCATCGTACGACCCAACCGAAAGGTGAAGAGATAAATGGCCACCATCTACTACGAGCGCGACGCCGACCCAGCGCTCATAACCTCGCGCCGCGTAGCCGTGATCGGCTACGGCTCCCAGGGCCATGCCCACGCGCTCAACCTGCGCGACTCAGGAGTAGACGTGCGGGTTGGCCTGCGCCACGGTTCGGCTTCGCGGGGCAAGGCCGAGGCTGTCGGGTTGCGTGTGGTCAGCCCGGCTGAGGCCGCATCGGAGGCCGACGTGGTCATGCTCCTCGCCCCGGACACGGCCCAGCAAGCGATCTACCGCGATGCGGTCGAGCCCCACTTGCGGCCTGGCGACGTGCTGATGTTCGCTCATGGGTTCAACATTCGCTTCGGCCTCATCGACCCACCGCCCGGGGTGGATGTCGTCATGGTCGCTCCCAAAGGGCCCGGGCACCTCGTGCGCCGCACCTACGAAGGAGGCGGTGGCGTCCCGGCGCTGCTCGCCGTGGAGCGCGACGCTACCGGCAAGGCCAAGTCATTGGGCCTTGCTTACGCCTGGGCAATCGGCGCCACCCGCGCCGGCGTGCTGGAGACGACGTTCAAAGAGGAGACCGAAACGGACCTCTTCGGCGAGCAGGTTGTCCTTTGCGGCGGGCTGACGGCTCTTATAAAGGCCGGCTTCGACACTCTGGTCGAGGCCGGCTACCAGCCCGAGTCCGCATATTTCGAATGCCTGCACGAAGTCAAGCTGATCGTCGACCTCATCTACGAGCACGGGATCACTGGCATGCGCTACTCGATCTCGACCACGGCCGAGTACGGCGACATGACGCGCGGCCCCCGCCTGGTCAACGACGCGGTGAGGGCGGAAATGAAGCAGGTACTTGCTGATATCCAGTCCGGTGCCTTCGCCCGGGAATGGGTAGAGGAGAACCGCGACGGGTTGCCCAACTACAAGCGCCTCCAGCAAGAGGGCGCCGAGCACCCGATCGAAAAGGTCGGGGCGCAACTGCGCTCCATGATGCCCTTCCTTGCCTCCGGCAGCCCTAAGCCCCAGGATGTCTCCGGCGGCTGAACTGGACTATGACGTAATCGTCATCGGTTCGGGCTTCGGGGGCTCGGTTGCCGCCCTCCGGCTTTCGGAGAAAGGCTACCGAGCTTGCGTCCTTGAAGCGGGCCGTCGCTTCGACCCGGCCACGCTGCCCCGCACCTCGTGGGAGGTGCAGCGGTTCCTCTGGGCGCCGTGGCTCGGGTGCCTCGGGATCCAGCGCATCCATTTCCTGCGCGACGTGGTCGTCCTGGCCGGGGCCGGGGTAGGTGGCGGCTCGCTCAATTACGCCAACACTCTCTACGAGCCGCTCGACGCTTTCTACTCCGACCCCCAATGGGCCGGTTTGGCCGATTGGCGTTGCCTCCTGGCGCCCTACTACGACCTGGCCAAGCGCATGTTGGGGGTCACCGACAACCCGACGATGACCCTCGCTGACGAGGCCATGCACGACGTCGCGGTGGCCATGGGTGCAGCCGCAAGCTTCCGCCCTGCTCCCGTTGGCGTGTTCTTCGGCCCGCCCGGCACGGCGCCGGGCACATATCTGCCCGACCCTTATTTCGGCGGGACGGGGCCGTCCCGGACGGCTTGCGTGCAATGCGGGGAGTGCATGACGGGCTGCCGGCGCGGCGCCAAGAACACCTTGCTGACCAACTACCTGTACCTGGCCGAACGGTGTGGGGCCCGGGTTATGCCACTGACCACGGCGACCTCGCTCGAGCCGCAGCCGGGTGGGGGCTGGCTCGTCCGCACGGCCCGGACGGGCTGGGCAGGGGCCGTGGGGGGCCGGGGTACGCTCAGCGCCGGACAAGTCGTACTCGCGGCAGGCACTTTCGGCACTCAGTCACTGCTGCACGCGATGGTTGGCGCCGGTCGCCTCCCGGCCCTTTCACCCCGCCTCGGGGCGCTCACCCGCACGAACTCAGAATCGCTCCTCGGCGCACTGGCCCCGCGCGGTCGCACCCGGGCCGAGCGCCCTGATTACAGCCGGGGCGTGGCCATAACCTCGTCGTTTTTCCCAGAGCCGAGGACCCACGTCGAGCCCGTGCGCTATGGCCATGGCTCCAACCTGATGGGCCTGCTCGGCACGGTGCTCGTCGCCGGCCCAAGTGCCTCTGGCGGTGGTGGGGAGGACGAGGCCGGCCAGGGCGGGGGTGGCGGCGAAGGAGGGCGGGGCGGCGAGGGGGGCAGTGGCGGCGAGGGAGGGAGCGGCTCCGGTTGGACGCGTTTGGCGGCGGCGGTCCGCCGCCAGCCTGCAGAGTTCCTGCGCCGGTTCGACGTTCGTCACTGGTCCGAGCGCACCGTGATAGCGCTCGTGATGCAGGCTCGGGACAACTCCCTGACATTGTCCTCCCGGCGAGGCCTGTTAGGGCAGCCACGGCTGGCGAGCCACCAAGGCCACGGCGAACCCAACCCGCGTTGGCTGCCGATCGGCCATGTCGTGGCTCGGCTCCTCGCCGAGTCGATCGGCGGCGTCCCGGGCGGTACCTGGGGGGAGGTCTTCGGTGTCCCGATGACCGCCCATTTCCTCGGCGGCTGCGTAATTGGAGCGAGCGCGGCAGAGGGGGTGGTGGACCCATGGCACCGCGCCTACGGTTACGACGGCCTGCACATAGTGGACGGCTCCGCTGTCCCGGCCAACCCGGGGGTAAACCCGGCGCTCACCATCGCCGCCATGGCGGAACGGGCCATTTCCCATTGGCCCAACAAGGGCGAACGTGACCCGCGGCCGCCGTTGGCGGGGCAGGGCGAAAGAGGCTTCGCCCCGCTGCCCGAGGTGCAGGTCATCGCCCCGCGATCGCCGGTGGTGCCGCAACAGGCCCCAGCTGCACTGCGGTGGGGGCCAACTAGGGTACGCCCGTGAGCCCAGCACCTAGACCGACGATCTTCGTCGACTGCGACACCGGCGTCGACGACGCGGTAGCCCTCCTGTACCTCTTGGCCGATCCCGGGATCGAGGTATGCGGCATTTCGACGGTCTTCGGGAACGTCTCGGCGGCGGCGGCGGCGCAGAACACCCTCTGGGTGCTCGATGTGGCCGGCCGCGCAGGCAGCATCCCGGTGGCCAGGGGCTGCGAAGCCAGCCTGGTGGGCGAGCGGCCGGAACGGGCCACGCGCGTGCACGGCGCTAATGGCCTCGGGGGTGTCGAGATCGGCGTCCCGACCGGCAAACTCTCCCCGCTGAGCGGGCCCGAGCTGATCGTGCGTACTGCGCGGGAGCGGCCCGGGGAGGTCCACATTCTCGCCACCGCACCCCTGACCAACCTGGCGGTCGCTCTGCGCACCGAACCTGAGCTTCCCAACCTCATTGCCGGCGTGACCATCATGGGCGGCGCGGCCCTGGCACCAGGCAATGTCACCCCGGCCGCCGAGGCCAACATCTGGCACGACCCCGAAGCGGCACAGGCCGTGTTGAGCGCGCCGTGGCCCACCACGCTCGTGCCCCTCGACGTCACGATGCGTGAGGTGATGACCGAAGAGCAGCTGGCGGTGTTGGCCAGCGCAGAGGCGGCCCCGGCCCGCTTCGCCGCCCGCATCCTCGCCTCTTACTTCGACTACTACAGCAATATCTATGGACGCAAAGCCTGTGCCTGCCACGACGTGCTGGCTGCTGGCATTGCGGCCGGCGACGTGGTGCCGCGCCTGGCCATGACGGTCGGGGTCACGGTCGAAACGGGCAGCGGCGCGGCACGCGGCGCGACGATCTGCGACCTGCGCGGCCGGTACCGGGGCGAACACCGCCAAGCCGGGGCGACGTGCACCGTCGTACTCGAGACCGTAGGTGACTTCTCGGCCGCCGTGGTAGAGCGGCTGGCCTCGCCGCCGGAACTGCAGGACGGCCGGGAGGAGCGCTAGCGCTCGCCGGAGTCAGCGCCGGCCAAAAGTCGGCGCGCCGCGCAGCGCCCCGGCACCACGGTGCTCGTGGCGACGGTAGGAGTTGATCAGGTCTTGGCGCCGCTTGCGATCACCCGAGAGGTTGGCCACTACCGAGCTGCGGTCGCTGTACTGGCGGGCGAGGCGCGTACGGGTGCGGGCCCGGTTGGCGCAGAAGATCTCCCACAAAGCGAAAAGCCCCATCAAGCCGGCCAGCACCAGCAGCGTCTGGGCGGGCCACGTGCCCAATACCGCCCGCAGGCCGCGACTGCTCCCATGCGAGGGCCCGGCGCGCCGCGATGCTGAGGCGAGGGTGCCGGGGCCACCCGGCGCGGCGTCGCCGGCCTGGCTGCCTGTTTGGCTGCCTGTTTGGCTGGCAGCTCCCGGCTGGTGCGATGAGGCCGGTCCGCCCGCTCGTGCGCTTGCGCGGTCGTGTGCCGTCAGAGCTTGGGCCCGATTTTGCGCCTGGCGGCCAGTTGCCACGAGCGGCTTGGGCAAGCTGGCAGGCGGCAGGCGGTCGGCGGTCGGCTCCTGCGCGACCCGGGTCGCAAAACCCTCGTTCAGGAGCGAGATGGCCGTGGCGGTGTCGTTGTAACCGTTCATGACAACCGCGAGCATTGTCCGCCCATGCCGGGTGGCCGCCGCCATCAGGCACTCACCGGCACTGTCGGTGAAGCCTGTTTTTATGCCGATCGCTCCCGGGTAGCTGACGAGAAAGGTGTAGTCCATGCTGGGAAGGTCGTGGGCAGCACCCGTCGGGTCCACGAAGCTCGCACTCTGCTGGTGCACGATGCGCGCCAGTTCGGGGACCTGAAGCAGGTCTCGGCCGCTTATGGCCAGGTCCCGGGCACTGACCCAGTTGCCGCCACCCACGCCCTCGGTGCCGTCGAGGCCGGCCGGGTCGTGAAAATCCGGGTCGTCTGACATCCCGATCTGCCGGGCGGCCTCGTCCATAACCGGGCCGAAGGCTTTGAGCGTGCCACTCACCCGCTGTGCGATGGCGTAGGCAGCGTCGTTGGCCGAGTACACGAGCAGCGCCTGCAACACCTCGTTCAGCGGCCATCCCACGCCCTTCTCGATCCCAACGATGTTCGGGTAGGCGTGCAGGGACTGCTTGGTACCGGGCACCCGGGCAGTGTGGGGCAGGTAGCTCACCGCGATGAGCGCCGTCAGCACCTTGGTGAGGCTCGCCGGGCGGAGCCGCTCGTGCTCGTTGTAGCCGGCGAGCACATTGCCGGTATTGACGTCGACCAGCACGTAGGCCGAGGACGGGGCCAGGGCGACCCTGGCGGGCCGGGAAACGGGCAGGGCCCCAAGCCCGGCCTTGCCCGTCCGCGCGGGGTTATGGCGTGGCAGAGCCGAAGGCGTTGCTCCTCGCGCCGGTCCACCCGGTGCCGCGGCGGCCGGTGCCGCGACCCCCGCTAACACGATCCCCGGTGCTGCCACCGAGGCGGCGGCCATGGCGGCGAGCAGGATCGCCCCACGTCGCCGGTAGCAGCGCATTTCACGAGGATAGCGGGCACGCCCGCGCGCCGCCGTCAATGCCCGGCCCGCTCGGCAACCGCCCCATGGGTCAAATCGAGGTGCGTGAACCGCCCCGGCCGCGCGACGATCGATAACCATGCCCGACCTACCTGCCCCCGCACCGGGGCGCATCTCCGCCCGTATTGCCGCTGTTCAGGAGTCTGCCACACTGGCGATCGAAGCCAAGGCCAAGGCGCTGAAGGCGGCCGGGGAGGACGTCATCGGCTTCGGAGCGGGCGAACCCGACTTCCCCACGCCCGAGCACATCGTCGAAGCCGCCGCGGCGGCTTGCCGGGACCCGAGGGCCCACCATTACACGCCGACCGCGGGCCTCCCCGAGCTGCGCGAGGCTATCGCTGCAAAGACGGCCCGGGACAGCGGCTATGCCGTAAAGCCAGCGCAAGTGCTCGTCACCAACGGTGGCAAGCAGGCCATCGAGGAGGCTTTCGCCACTCTGCTCGACCCGGGCGACGAGGTGCTCGTGCCCGCTCCGTACTGGACCACCTATCCCGAGGCGGTCCGGCTGGCGGGCGGCGTGCCGGTGGAGGTGCCGGCGACAGCCGCGAGCGGCTACAAGGTCTCGGTCGACCAGCTCGAGAGCGCTCTTACGGGCCGCACCAAGGTGCTCCTGTTCGTGTCGCCCTCGAACCCGACGGGAGCGGTTTATAGCGAGACAGAGACGCAGGCCGTCGCCACTTGGGCCGAAGAGCGTGGCCTCTGGGTGCTGACCGACGAGATCTACGAGCACTTGGTTTATGGGGGCGCGAGGGCTTGGTCGCTACCTGTGCTCGTGCCGTCCCTCGCAGACCGTTGCGTTGTCGTCAACGGGGTGGCCAAGACCTACGCCATGACCGGCTGGCGCGTCGGCTGGCTCATCGGGCCGGGCGACTTCGTCAAGGCCGCCACCAACCTGCAGAGCCACTCCACCTCCAACGTTTGCAACGTCGCGCAAAGGGCGGCGCTGGCCGCAGTGACGGGCCCGCTCGACGACGTGGCGAGGATGCGCGACGTCTACGACCGGCGCCGTCGAGCGATCGTCGCCGCCCTATCCGAGATGCCCGGCCTGGTCTGCCCCGAGCCGCAGGGTGCGTTTTACGCATTCCCGAGCTTCGCCGGCGTGCTTGGCCGTTCGGGCGCTGATCGGGCGATGCCCACCTCCTCCCTCGAACTGGCTGAGCTCGTGCTCGACCAGGCCAAGGTGGCCTTCGTGCCGGGCGAGGCCTTCGGCGCGCCGGGCTGCGGCCGCTTCTCCTACGCCTTGGCCGACGACGACCTCTCCGAAGGCATGACCAGGCTGGCCAAGTTCTTCTCCTGACCGCCGCAGGCGCTACGCCCGGCGAGGAGAGGTTCGTCGGGGTGGCGCACGGTCGCGCCGGAAGCCTGGCGCCGGCGCCAGGCCATACCCGACAGGACCTCCAAGACGACGCGGTTGGCCAGGAAGGCGGTCACTTCCGCATGGTCATAAGGGGGCGACAGCTCGACCAGGTCGAAGCCGGCAAGCGGGAGTTCGGTCGCGCACCGGCGCACGGCATCGAGCAGCTCCCGGCCGCTGAGCCCTCCGGGCTCGGGAGTCCCCGTGCCGGGCGCCATACCCGGCTCCACGACGTCGATGTCCACGGACAAGAAGGCGGCATCGCAGCCGTCGAGCGCCCGCTCGAACACTTCGTCGAGGCACGAGCCCAAGCCGCGGCGTACGACTTCGCTCATCTCGAAGCTGCGCATATTTTGTGCCGCCATCCAGTCGAGGACATCGGGGGGTGGCCAGTAACCGCGCAGTCCTATCTGGAAGAACCGGTCTCCCCGCACCGCTCCCGACTCGATCAGCCGCCGCATCGGTGTGCCATGGCCCTAGAGCGAGCCGAACTGGCTGTCTGCGGTGTCGGCGTGGGCGTCGAAATGGACGAGCGCGACGCGGCCCCAGCCGATATGGCGGGCCACGCCGGTGGCGTCCGGCCAGGTGATGGTGTGGTCGCCGCCCAGCACCACGGGGACCGCCCCGGCGGCGGCGACCCTGGTCACCGATTGTTCCAGGCGGGCCAGGGATTTCTCGGTTTCGCCCGATGGCATTTCCACGTCACCGGCGTCGAGCACCGGGAGCTCGGACAGCGCCTCGACGCCCAGGGCGAGGTGGGGGCGCCGCCCGTCGTGTGCCAGGTAGTCGGTAAAGCGCACGGCCTGGGGCCCGAACCGCGTTCCTGGCCGGTGGCTGGTGCCGCCGTCGAAGGGTGCCCCGAGGATGACCGCGCCGGCGCCGCCGAGCGCAGCTGCATCATCCAGGTCGACCGCGGGGACACCCAGGAAAGTGGCGTCCGGCCCGAACATATTGCCCTGTCTCATGTCCTCCCCCTGCTGCGCGGCTCAGGCCATTGAGCCCAGCACTTCGCGCACCATATCCTCGGTCGTAGAGGGGTGCAGGAAGATCAGCCGGGCGACCGTCTCGCCTTCCCAACGAGTCGGTGTCACGAAGGCCACCTCGTCATAGAGCAGCCTGGTCGACCACGCAAGGTAATCGGCCCGGTCCCACCCCAGCCGCCGGAAGAGCACTATCGAAAGCCCCGGGCCTCTTACCAGCTCGAGATAGGGGTACTCTCCCACCATGGCTGCGGTGCGCTCGGCCAGCCTCAACGCGGCGTCAACGGCGTCACTGTAGGCATCGCTGCCGTTGGCCACGAGCGAGTACCAAAAAGCCAAACCCCGGGCACGGCGCGTCAGGTGGTAGGCGTAATCGCTTGGGTTCCATTCCTCGTTGCCGCCGCTGTGTATGGGGTCGAGGTAGGAAGCGTGCTGGGCATGCACGGCCTTGGCGGCCGCTGGGTCACGGTAAACGAGGGCGGCGCAGTCAAAGGGGGCGAACAACCACTTGTGCGGGTCGACGGCAAATGAGTCGGCCAGTCCTGACCCGACGAAAAGCTCCTTGACAGCGGCTGACCGCGACAGCATGGCTGCCCCGCCGTAGGCGCCGTCGACATGGAACCACAGGTCGTTCTCCCTGGCAACCTCGCCCACACCGGCGAGGTCGTCTACGATGCCCGCGTTGGTCGTGCCCGCCGTAGCCACAACGGCCACCACCGTGCCCGGGTCGGGGTCGTCCCGCAGTGCAAGTTCGAGGGCACCACCAGTGAGGCGGTGCCCCGTCGTCTCCACCACGAGGGGAGCCACCCCGAGCATGTGCAGCGCTTTGCCCACCGAGGCATGCGCCGTGTCGCTGACTGCCACCCGCGGCGGGCGCACCTGGCCTCGCCGAGCGAGCCGGGCGGCCCCCATGTCGCGCGCTACGACCAGAGCTGACAAGTTGGCGGCGCTCCCGCCTGAGACGAAGCACCCGCCGGCACTGGCCGGCATCCCGGCTGTGGTGGCGAGGAAGGCCAGCGCTTGGTTCTCGGCGATGACCGCGCCGGCCGCCTCGAGCCAGGACGTGCCCTGCAGGGAGGACGCCGACACCACCATGTCGAACAGGAGCGACGCCTTTGTCGGGGCGGCAGGCACGAAGGCGAGAAAGCGAGGACTGTCGCACGAAATAACCGAACGCACGACGGTTTCGGTGAAGACCTTCAGCACCGCCACCGGGTCGCGGCCCTGAGCGGTTATGAAACCTTCCAAGGCCGCCTCGAGCTGCGCCTTGGGCACCGGGTGGTCGAGCGGAACGGGGTCCTCCGAGAGGCGTTCCCGGCAGTAAGCGAAAACAGCCTCGGCTGTTCTTTCGTCGTAGCCGAACATCCCGCGCCCGGCCGTGCCTGTGGGGCCCACAGCTTCAGCCCGGTTCCGCCAGCAGGTCGACGTGGCCTCCTGCGGCGTCGCGGGCGAGGCCCATGATGGCCGCGTCCCCGAGGTCTGTGCCAGCGCCGATCACCGAGAGGCGGTAACCCCCGTCCCTGAGCTGGCGGAGGTAGCCGCCCGCGCTGCCCCAAGGCGAAGACTCCAGGGCGAGGGGATAGAACTCGCTGACGATCACCGGCCGGTCGCGTTCAATGGTTGCAGCCGCGCCTCGCAGCACCATCGGTTCGGCTCCCTCGACGTCCATTTTTATGGCGTCGACGCGCCCCGCGCCCGCCTCGGCCAACACCGAGTCGAGCGGCTGGCTGGCGACGACGAAGCTCGCGGCTACCGGTCGATCGGGTGGCCCAGCGACAGGTATCACCCGGCCGTTGCTGCCGTCGGTCTCCAGCGCCACCGCGCCGGTGCTTTCACCGAGGGCTACCGCGACGGCGTCGATGTTGTCAAAGCCGTTGTCCTTGGCGCTGGTTCGCAGCAGTGCGACGTTGAGCGGGTTGGGCTCGATGGCGATCACCCGGCCCGAGGGACCGACCAGGGAGGCAGCCAACAAGCTGAACCAGCCGATGTTGGCGCCGGCGTCGACGAAGGTCTGGCCCGGCCGCAGCAAATGGCGCACGGTGGCCGTGACCTCGGGTTCGTAGCGGGCGTCGAGCGCGATGGTGTGGCCGACGGCGAAGTCCGAGGGGTCGACGAAGATGCTGAAGCCTTCCGCGGTGTTGACCCGCGCGCTCGGGCGGGCGCCGGCTTGAGCGCCTGCGCGGTGCTCGGCATGCATGCGGACGAACTCGACGCTGCCCAAAAATTCGTCCACGAGTTCGGTCACACCGACGCCGGCCTGCAACCGCTCCCTGTAGTGTGCGAGGCCCCCGGCATCGGGTTCGCGCCGCAAAAGCAACCTGTAGCAGGCAGCGACATCGGCAAGGGTAGCCTGGGGTGCCGTCCCTGGCTCGCCGGTGACGGGCCTGGCACCGGGTGCCCGCGCCGGCTTGTGCGACAGTCCGGCGAGGATGTGCTCAGCGGCAAGACGGGACCGGCCTTGCAGCGTCGATGCCCATTTCAGGAGCAGGCCACCGGATCTGCCCGGATGAGGGTCCAAGCGGCTTGTGGGCACCGGCGGGTATGCTACCGCCCGGGATAGGCAGCGACGGCCGCCTGGGAAGCAGCGAGCCTTGGAGGAAATATGTCCGGCGGGCAGTTGAGGCGCCGTGTGGCTTTTGTATGCCCTCGCTATGGGGCCGATATCGTGGGCGGGGCCGAGGCCCTGGTCCGCGAGGTGGCGCTGGGCTTGGTCGATCGTGGCTGGGAGGCGCAGGTCCTCACCTCTTGCGCAGTCAACCCGTACAGCTGGGCCAACGAACTGCCCGAAGGCGCCCGTGACGAGGACGGCATCCTCGTCCGCCGGTTCCGCAACGTGCTGGCGACCTCGGCCAGCAAGGAACATGCCGTGCACGGCCGTATTTACTACGGGGAGCGCCCCTCCCTCGACGACCAGGTGACCTGGCTGCAGGCACTTTTCCGCAACCCCGGCCTGTTCGAGACGGTGCTGCGCGAGCGTGACGAGTTCGACGCCTTTGTCTTCGCCCCCTACCTCTTCTTCTCCACCACGGTGTGCATGCCGATCGTGGCCGATCGCGCGGTCGTGATGCCTTGCCTCCACGACGAGGCTTATGCCCACCTGGAGGTAATGCGCCACGTGCTGTCGTTGCCCGCGGTGGTTTGGTTCCTGTCCGGGCCCGAGCATGAGCTTGCGCACCGGATGGGACCGGTCACCCCCCAGCACACGGTCGTCGGAGCCGGCATGGACGTCCCGGAGCGCTACGAGCCCGACGACTTCCGCAACGAGTACGGCATCGATTCCCCCTTCGTGCTCTACCTGGGGCGCCGGGAGGCGGACAAAGGCTGGCCGTGGCTCGTGGACGTGTTCGCCCGCACCAGGACTGAGGCCAAGCTGGTGAGCGCCGGGGCCGGCGATGGCACGGTGGTGCCGCAGCTGCGGGGCCGGATCGTCGACGTCGGCGTGCTGTCTCGCGAGCAACGCAACAACGCCCTGGCGGGCGCCCTGGCGTACATACAACCGAGCCTCATGGAGAGCTACTCCCGGACCACGATGGAGGCTTGGTTGGCGGGCACCCCAGTGCTCGCCCGCAAGGGCAGCGCCGTTGTCGAGTGGCACTGCCGGCGCAGCCAGGGCGGGTTCAATTTCTCCGGTTCGCGCGACCTCGGAGAACGCCTGGAAGTGCTCACCGGGCAGCCCGAGGTGGCTGCTCAGATGGCGGCGCGCGGCCGCGCCTACGTATTGGAGCACTACCAGTGGCCGCACGTCCTCGACTTGATCGAGGCCGATCTGGAGTCCATCAAGAGCTCTCGTTGAGCAGGGCCGGGCAGGCACGGCTCGAGCGGCCCTGCTGGCGATCGGTTAAGTTCCCCGTGCCCCCGGCGCGAGTCAGCTGACCCAGGCCGCCGGGCCCGCCGGTCCGTCGGCCCACTGCGTCCCCACCCCTGCCCAACGCGACCAGATCTCCTCCGGTTTGCGCTGCCAGCGCCGCGAAAGCTCCGCCCGCGTCAGCACCGCCCAGGGTAGCAACCGGGCGGTCCCGGCGCGGACGCCGCCGTCCGGTCCGTTGTGCCAGCGGTCGACCAGGGCGCGGGCGGCGCGCCCGGAGGGGCCGTTGCGCACCATGGTGAGCGTGCGGTTGCGCTCAGCCATGACGCGCACCCGCGGCTGGTGCTCACCGCCCGAGCTGGCCGACCTGCGGTGCTCAACCGGAACTGCCGGGTCGTAGACCAGGCGCAGGCCCGCCAGCTGCGCTCGCCAGCACCAGTCGATGTCCTCGTAGTAGGCGAAGTACCTCCCCGCGAAAGGGCCGAGCTGGCGCCAAGCCCGCCTGGTGGTCACGAAGGCGACGCCTGAGACGGCGAAACGGTCGGCGGCCTCGTCGAAACGCCCGTCGTCAGCGGTAGCGATGCCGATGTCGCCGGCATAACCCCGTTTGTCCAGGTAGGCTCCGGCGCTGTTGACCAGTCGGACCACTGGTCCTGCCGGCACCTCCTCCCCGTCCACGAGCAGCGCGCCTTCGCTGTGCCCCTCCGGGTGCCGGCCGAGCGGCACGTACCAGGGCCGCTCCCCGGCCGTCCACCGCCAGGTGTCGCCCGCGCTATCGCGCTCGGTGCGGTGCAACCCCGGGCCTGCCGCGGTCCCGACGACCTCTTGCCCGTCCACCAGGACAGAACGCACCTGGCGGCCGAGGGGGCGGGGGTCACCGGGAGCCTTCCACTCCTCGACAGGTAGCACGACCTCGCGGTATTTCCCCGCCAGGACCACCTTGGGCCCCACGGCGGCGACACTCGGGTCCGCCAGTACCTTTTCGGCGGCGACCAGCCAGCCCGGTGCGGCCATCGCGTCGTCGTTGAGCAGGGCGATGATGTCGCCGGCAGCGGCCGCGGCACCGGCACCGACCGCCGGGGCGAAGCCGAGGTTGCGACCGTTCCGCACCACGACGGCGCCGAACCGGCGCCCCACGAGAGATGCTGCTGCTCCCGCTGACCCGTTGTCGACCAGCACCAGCTCGTCCGCCTGCTCGACCACCGAAGCGAGGCACGGGCCGAGCCAGTCACCCGGCCGGTAGGACACGACGACGACGGACGTCGTCAACTGCGCCGCCCTCGAGCTGCCTCGGCCACGGTGCGGGCGGCGACGTCCCAGCTGCCTGCCTGTACCCGCACGATGTCCAGCCCCAGGTTGGCGAGGCGGGACGGCACGGCCGGCCCCGTGCTCGCGCCCGCCTGGCCGACCAGCGCGATTACGGGGCCGGGTGACCCAGCCGCGACCGCCTCCATCACTCCCAACTCTTCCTCGCCGAGCTCGTCAGCCCAGGCCACCACGGCGTCATAGCCCCCGCGCCAGGCGTCAAGGCGGGCGAGCGCGCTGAACGACAACGCCCGCTCGGCCCCGGTGCCCGTAGGCGGCGCTGCCTCGTCGGCGCCGTAATCAACCGACGGCGCCGCGAAGCGGTCACAGTCGGCCAGAGGGCGGAGCGCCGACGCCAGCTCGCTGGGCGCGCCGACCAGTGCCAGGCGGGAGCGCCGGCGCCACCCGGGACGCCATCGTCCCGCACGCTCGAGCATCTGCTGCAAGACCGCCGCGGCACGGTCGGCGACCGGTCCCCAGGCGGGCGGTTCCCGAGCTGCCAGGGCGAGCAAGCGCCCGCGGTAAACGGTGTCGACCAGGGCCCGTTCGATGGCTTCGGCGATGGCGCCCGGGTCTTCTGGTTGGAAGCGGGCTTCGCGCGGCAGGATCTCGCGCAACGACGAGTTGTCACCGGCGATGCTGGGCGCCCCGCAGGCCATCGACTCCACCACCGGCAGCCCGTAGCCCTCGTAGAGAGACGGGTAGACGGCCAGGTCCGTTGACTGGTAGAGGGCGACCAGGACTGGTTCGCCCACGAAGCCGGGGATCAGCAGGCGCCCGTCGATGCCCAGCTCTCGCGCCTTGACCAGGTAATGGTTGCGGGTCAAGGGTGGGGCGTCGCACACGATCACCAACTGGTGACCATCGACGATGGCTCGGGGCAAAGAGGCGTAGCCCTCAATGAGCCGGTCGACGTTCTTGCGGGGGTTGAAGGCCCCGTTGTAGACGATGAACCCCTGGCGCAACCCGCGGACACCCTTTTTGGCGACCTGGAACGCGGCTGCCTTCGACTCGGGCGGGTGGAAGGCGGCTGCCGTGCCGCTACCGACCACGTGCACCCGGCGCGCCGGTAAGCCGAGCCGCGACATGGCATCGTTGCGGGCTGCCTGGGAGAGGGTGAACACGGCGTCGGCGGCCCGCACCACCTCCCGGCAACAGCGCCAGCGGCGCCGCAGGCCCGGGTCCTCGAGGTACCAGCCAGGGAACATGTCCGGTATGAGGTCATAGAGCGTCACCGCTGTAAGTAGCCGGTTGGCGCTGGCCTCTCTTGCCCAGTAGGTGCGGACCGGCACTTCGGGCTCGATAACCGAGCTCAGGTGGACGACTGAGGCGCTCGCCCAGTCCGGTTCGGTTGTGACCCAATCCCGCAGGTCGTCCAGGCCGCCCGGCATCGGAAGGCCCGGGTGCAGCACTACGGCACTAACAAGCTCGGGGTAGCCGCGCACGATGGCCCGCACCAGCTCGGTGCTGTAGCGGGCAATGCCTCGGCCTCGATAGCTCGGGCTCTGAGCGGCGACGAGGTCGAAGATGACCCCACGGCCCGTCATGCGGGCGCAGTGGCCTCTTTGGTGTCCAGGCCCAGCCGGCCGAGAGTTTCACTCAGCGTCAGGACCTCGTCGGACAAGCGCTCGAAGGTGCGGCCCATCACCTCGGCCACCTGGTCGGCGGCGTCGCCCTGCATGCGCAGCATCCGCGTCACTTCGACGAGCTCTTTGCGGACCGCCGCTGCTTCCGCGTGGACGGCGCCGAAGAGCCCTTCCAACTGCGCCAGGAAAAGCAGTTCGAGTTTTTCCATGCCCTGCCTCAGCTCGTTGAAGCCGGACCGCAGCTCGACCTGCCTCTGGGCCTGGCCCTCCAGCTGGTGCACCAGGGAGGCCTCCACTTCGCCGAAGCGGCCATCCAAGCGATCGACCCGCTCGCGCGCCCCGCCGACCTCGTCCAGGATCTGATGCAGGCGCAGGCTGTGATGGTCGAGGCGGGCCTCGCTGGCCCCCCGTACCCCGTCGACCTCGTCGAATATC
>DATJST010000187.1:0-12156 GCA_035503975.1 Acidimicrobiales bacterium
CGAACGCCGCGGACACAGCACAAAACTGGCGCGGCGTAACTGCCGCCCCGGCTTGCGACAGCCAAACCTGGGAACGGCCCCGGTAGGCCGCGCGGCCCTCGAGCGGGCCCCCCGCCCACCCGCGCCGCGTCCGGAGCCACGCTGGTGCCGCGCTCTGAGCTCCGATCAGTGCGCGGGCGGTGCACCAGGCACACGCGCCGAGAAGGGCCGCCGCGAGAAGGCTCACCACGGCACCTCCTCCCCTGCCAGCACGTCCCCAAGATTAAGCCCGTAACGTCTCAGCAACCGGTGGCAACGCCGTTCCAACCGCTCGCCGACGGCGCCGCTGCGCAGTTCCATCGCCTCACCTATGTCTGAGCGCGCGAACACCGGGGTGACGGCCACGCCCCCGGTGGCGGTAGATAGCTGTGGGGGTACAACCGATATTTCTGTCACCTGGCGCAGTACCTCCCCGCCGCCATCGTCCATATCGCAGTACACCACCACGTCGAACATGGCAGCGAAACGGGCTTCAAGCTGGTCGAACGGTGTGGCGGGGACAGCCTTGGTCGCACAGACCGCAAGTGCTTCGAACGCTCCCCCGCTGTCCTCGGCGTGCACCGCGGCGATTACCCCAACGCCGAGCGTCCCCGCCATCAATAGCTCCCAGGCTTCGGGGCCTTTCAGTTCGCCCAAAACGATCAGCTCGGGCGACGCCACCCGAGCCGACCTAATGAGGTCGGCCAGGTTTTCGACTTTGGAGGTCTGCCAATACTCACCATTCAAAAGCGGGGCGTTGAGCTCTCGTTGCTCTTCGGCACAAATTACTCGCCGGCCCGGAGGCACCGCTCGGAGCAGCGCTTCCACCAAGGTTGTTTTCCCCGCTCCCGGCGGCCCCGCCACCAGCAGGCGGGCGCGGCGGATGCGCATCAGCACTTCCAAGAAAACGGCGGCTTCGGGCGCGAGCGATCCGAACAACACCAGATCGGCCAATGTCGTATTGCGTTTTTGCGGCACCCGTAGACTGAACGAAACCGCTGCGTCGATCCGGGGAGGTATGGACACCGACAGCCGAGCCTGCCGCCCGTTCGGCATGATGACCCGGGTACCGTCCACCTTGGGGTGGGAACTATCGAGGCTTTCGCCCGCGGCCGAAACCAGGCGCTGGAGGACTGACAAAACCGCCTCGGGTGGCGCCGGGGCTCCTAGGCAGCGAGTCTCGCCCCCAACGAGACGAACGGTGATCTCGCCCTCGCAGCCATAGATCTCTTCCACCCTCGGGTCGCCCACCAATTGGTCGAGTTGGGCACCAATCCCATTGAGCTCGCGCACCAAGCGCTCGACAACGTCGCCAGGATCGGAGAACGGCTGTAGCCCGGCGACAGATCCGCGCATGAGAAGGCGCTGGAAACGCTCCGTCTCAGCCTCCACTAGGAGCCTGGCCTGCGCGGGCTCAGCCACCACGTCCAAGTCGTGCGCCGCCACCAAAGCAAGTACACGGCTCCGTAACTCGTCGAAAGCCGTAGCAGTCACCTTGCGACGACCCCGCTCAGCGGCCTAGCCGCGCCCCGCGCAGCCAGGCGGCCCACACCGCCCCGGCGACCTGGGCTCGCGCCCGCAGTGGGCCTTGTCAAGGCCAGCGTCACCAGTTGTCGCACCGACACCAGCCAGGGCCCCTTCCACGGCAACTCGCAGTTCCAGCGGGCACGGGCAACCGTGACGTCCTCGGGCAGGAAGGAGATACCGGAAAAAGGGTGCCGTCCCGTGTTCGCTTCGATAAGTGAGCGCAAGTGCTGGCGCTCGTAACGACTTTTCCGTGCCCGCCCGAACACTGCCCAGCAGGGTGGTGTGACCGCGTTGGCCAGTGCCGCCGCCTTCCACTGCACTAGCCGAGCTGCCCCTTCGGGGTCAGCGGAGCCGACGACAATTACCGACCCAGCGGCGCGCAGTACGCTGGCAATCGCGCTGAAGCGTTCGCGAGCTACCGGCGCTCCGAGCAACCAGCCCGTCTCCACCAGCACGTAGTCGTACGATGCGGCCGCCTGCTCCAATACACCCATCAATTGACCGGGGCTGATGGCGTGGGGCGCGCCGGGTGCCGCGCAGGCGACATCGAAACGCCCGAGCGGCGTCGTGCCGTCCTCACGCGGGCCCGACAGCCCCTCGGGAAAAGCCCGCAGGCCCTGGCCGGCGCGACTAAGCGCCCATGGGAGCCCCCCTTCGGGCGACCGGAGCAGTCGGGACACGAGCACGGGTGCGACCTCTTCCGCCTCGACAACGAGCACTCGCGCCCCTGCCGCCAGACAATCGGCAGCTGCGACAACCATTTCAGTCAAGCCGGCGCCGCCGCTCACCTTGGTCCAGGCACTGACCGAAGCCCGAGAAGTTAGGCCGCGGGCAGGTCCCGGCTTCCCAACGGATTGGGGAGACCACGGCGGCACCGGAGCCTTCGCATGCGCCGACGCCGAGCGCGGCGGTGCGACCTGCCTGAGCAGGGCAAGCAGCTCCTGCGGACCGATCGTAGCGGCCACGACCTGCTCGGCTCCCAGGGCGAGCAGGTACTGACGACCCATCCCGCTGCTCGGCTCGCTCACGCCCACCACGTGAGCCCCGCTGTCCTTGAGCGCCGCAAGGTCCCTCGCTCCAAAGACGCGCATAATGTCGTCCACGACCAGGACGTCGAGGCGGCTATAGGCACGGCGCAGCGCCTCTGGGCCCATGATGACCTCAACGTCGGCATCCTGGCCGTGGTCACGTACGTACGATCGGAACTCGGCGCTCCAGCCGGCCGTGGTCGCTGCCAACCCGATTGTGATGGCCCTCACTTATCGGCCTCTGTGCCCTCGCCGGCGGCTACCGGCCCGGCGTACTCCGTTTGGGGCGAAGGTGCCTCACCGTTCGAAAGCACGACCTCGATGCCTTGGCTATCGCCAGAGCCCGGTGCCCCGAGCGCTCCCGTCAGGCGCAACGCCTCCTGCTTGTTGACCGAGACCACGACGTAGTAGGCACCGCCATCGCCGCCGAGGACACCCCCTGCCGGAGCAGCTGGAGCGACCGAAACTACCCGCAGATCCTGGGCTACGTAGTAGGCCCCGCCATTGGACGCCGACGCGGCGATGTCCACGCTGTCGCCCGGCCCGATCCTGCCGCCCACGGCCTGCTCTGCCGGGACGGCGACGCTCATCTCTCCGAGGGGCGGCCCGGAAGCTGGGAAGGCAAGTTCCGCGGTGGTCAGCAGTTCCCCAGCACGCAATGCCACGGCCGCGACCAACCCCCGCCTTAGTTGTGTGGGACCAACAAGCGCGTCCCTCATCACCTGGTCGCTGGCGTGGATGTCCACCAAGCGCGTGTCTGTAGCGTTCACGGGAGCACCGGTGGGAACGGCAACGCTCGTCACCAGAATGCCGGTCATAGCGGACCGGTCCTTCAGAGCCTCGTAGCCGCAGCCAGCCGCGATGGTGGCGAAGACAAGGGGCAGGATGGCCCCGCTGCTCAGGCGCCGCGGGGCGCGGGCACGCACCCTAGGTGCGCCCTGCTCCGGCGCGCTCAGAGGAGGCACCGCCGCGGCGGTCATCGCTGATCGTTCAGGCCCCACTGGCGACTACTCCGACGACTCCGGCACATGCCAGGAACGCGCCCAGGGGCATAGACCGCACGCCACGCCAGCGCGACACGGCAGCAGTGGCGAGAGGAGCAAGGCCGAGCGCCAGCAAGGCGACGCCAAACGAGCACAGCCCATCACCAAAAGCCACAAGGCAGGCCATGCGGACGTCGCCGAAACCCAGGCCAGACGGGCGCAAAAACGACAGTGAGCCGTAGAAGGCGGCGGCCACCACGACGGCGCCTACGGCCTGGAGCGTCGCCGTCCACTCGCCACTAATGGCCGCCGCCGCGATCGCCATCGCTACCGTAATTGCGCCGCCGCAACGCAAGACCGGCGTCGGTAGGACCATATGCTCAACGTCGATCAATGCAAGCACCGACACTGTGCCAGCCCAGGCGACGAGAGCGCACCGGGACAACGTGTTGACTATAAACGCGGGCGTCACCGCCGGCGTCGCCCTCGATGATGTAAGCGCGGCGCCGCTTGCAAGCGCACTTTGGTGCGCCCCGGCAACTGCTGCCGTCGCGATTGCGAAGCAAGACGCTCCAACTACGAGTGCCCACATGATGCGCAAGCGCGGGGGCGCGATCCGGTGATGGCCACTTAGGGCTCTTTCCACCCACAGGTCGAGGCGGCGGCTCCGGGAAAACGCCGCGCCCCCGCCGGCGCCGCTACCAGCGCTGATCGAGAGCCACATGACCACTTCGAACCGGGACACTGCCTACCTTTCCATCCATAATCGGCCTAGCTCACTAGCCTAGTACACCATGGCCCTGCATGCAATGAGCTTATGCCTACCTCGAAGCACCGCGTCGCCCGGGCAGCCCGATCAGAGTTGACCTTCAGAGGCGCGTAAAACCTCCAAGAGTGTGGCCTGAAACGTCCAAGAGTGGCCTGAAACGTCCAAGAGTGGCCCGACTCGCGGGGGGCTCTCCCGTGACTTCCCAGGTCAAGCCGGCGGGCTCTGGTCGCGACCGGGCACTCTTGGAGGTTTCACCGCACTCTTGGAGGCTTCACCGGGCACTCTTGGAGGTTTCACTGCACTCTTGGAGGGTTCCCGGGCACTCTTGGAGGTTTCACCGCACTCTTGGAGGGTTTCCCGGGCACTCTTGGAGGGTTTCCCGGGCACACCTGTACGGTTCACGGAGCGTCCTTGGCGTTCCCGACGCGCGGTAGTGGTCTGCAGCCACACTCACGGCCGCCGCCGGCATTCACATGGCGGTCAGGCCACGGCGGGGCGCCGCCAGGATGGTCCTGACAAAAAGCTCAACGGCTTGCGCGCAGCACCCGGTCGTATAACTCGAGGTACCGGTGCGCGAGAGCATCCAGGGAGTGCTCCGCTGCCCGTTCGTACGCCGACTCCCGCATAGCCTTGATATCCGGCCCCCCCGCGAGCGCCTCTCGCAGTGCGCTGGCCAGCGCGCCGGCATTCCCGGGCGGCACCAAAATGGCGTCCCGACAACGGCGCGCGACGTTTGCATAACCGGGTATGTCGCTCGCCACGATGGCGGCTCGCGCCGCCATGCCCTCCAGTAGCACGACACCGAAGCTTTCCGCACCAATGGAGGGCGCGGCGAGGACATCGGCTCCGCGCATGCGACGCAGTTTCTCTGCCTCTGGCACCATGCCCAACCACTCAAAGCGCTGGTCTCCCAACGTGGCTTCGCGCAGCTCGGCAGTCTGAGGCCCCTCGCCCGCTACCCAAACCTTCGCCTCGACCCCGTAACGGACGACAGCCTCTACCAGCACCGCCAAACCTTTGCGCGGCTCGTGCCGGCCGACGAACAAAATGGTCGGGCCCGGCTTCGGCCACGGGGAGGCCGCGTCGACGACCCCGACGTCGATGCCGTTCCAAACCAGCTCGTACTCGCCACCCAGGACTTGTTGCGCCGTCTCGCGCGCTAACGCAGACACGGCACACCGCAGCGCCAGCCGTTTGAGCGCCCAGCGGCTTGGCCCCTTGATCGCTCGGTACCAGGAGATGTCCCCGCTGCGATGGAACGTCGCCACCAATGGACCGTCGCTGAACAACAACGCCGTCAGGGTCGGGCCGGGGACGAGAGGCTCGTGTAGGTGGACGATATCGAACCGCTCATCGCGGAGTACCCGGATGGTCCGCAGCGCAGCCGCCGGGTCGGGGGCGATGGGCGCCACCGAACCATTGGCTGCCGCCGGCACCGAGGCCCCAAGCGGTGAGACCCATGGGTACGGCGGCGGGCCGTCGCACGGGGCGAGGACCCGTGCCTCTACTCCCATCGCCCGCATCGTCCGGGCGATACCCAGGACCTGACCCTGGACACCCCCCGGGCGGCTCAGGCTGTATGGACAGATGAGCCCGACTCGGAGGCCTGACGCCCGTCCGCGGCTCCTCCCCTCCTTAACCTGAAAAGCCTGGTGGGAGGCGTTACCCTCGGTGAGAGCCGCGCTTATGGCCGACGCCCCGGTCACCGCCGAAGCCCCGGTCACTGCCGAAGCCCCGGTCACCGCCGAAGCCCCGGTCACCGCCGGAGCCCCAGGCACCGCCGGAGCCCCAGGCACCGCCGAAGCGTCAGTCACGCGAACCCCGGCCGGGAAGTGCCCGCAGCACGTCGCGCGACCAGGCGCGCCAGTCGCGGAGCTCGGGATCACCTGGCCACATGGGCTGGACGACGTGCCACTGGGCCGGCGCAGCACGCACGAGAGCCTCCAGCTCGCCCGCTACGGCCTGCGCTCCCGTGGCAACTGCGTCACGGAACCTCGGCCCCTCCGCCAGCCTGAGCCGGGGGCGTACCACGACCGTGTGCTCGCCGGCCTTCCTACCGAAGTAAACGGCGCCCGCGAGCAGCGGAGCTCCGGCCCGCAAGGCAAGGGCCACCGGCCCCGCGGGGAGCTTGAGCTTGGCGTCGAAGAACTGCACGTCGACCCCCGCGGCACCGGCCACGAGGCGGTCCGCGAGCAGGCAGACAACTCGTCGCTCCCGTAGCGCCCTGAGCAACGCAACCCCGGCCCCGCCTCCGTGCCCGACCGCTACCACCTGCATCCCCAGTGCCTCACGGAAACCTACGAACCACTCGAAAACGTCCGGCGGGTGCAGCGGCTCGACCGCCACCGTCACCGCAAAGCCTCGGCCGATCAGATAGAGGGCGCCCCACTCCCAGCCGCCGAGGTGAGGCGTCACGATCACTGCGCCTCTGCCCTCGGCCAAAGCAGCGTCCAGGTGTTCCTCGCCGACGACAACCGTCGAACGAGTCACCTCGGCGGGAGCCATCGCCGGCAGACGCAGGCTCTCCGCCCAGTACCGAGCGTAGTTGGCGTAAAGCTCTCTGGTCATACCGCGCCTCTCACGGGGCCGAAGCGGCCGTCCCAGTACCCGCGCCATGTGGGAGGCGGCCACCGCGCGGCGCCCGTCGTGGTCCGGGAGGCTTGCGGCGAGCATTCCGGCCCATTGTGCGGCCTCCGCGCCCACGCCGGCCGGGAGCAACGCGCTCGCACGAGCGACGGCGCGATAGACAGTTAGCGCTCTGGTCACGGCCGCCAGTCGTACTCAGCCGGCCGCCGGCATGTTGAACAACTTCAGCTCCGAGAGCGTCCTGCCCGCCTCGGCGTTTGGGAGTCCTCGCCAGATGTGGCCTCACCGTCGAGGGCCTGGCGCCGAGACACGCGGCGCTCGTGCCAGCGGGTCCCTGGCGGCACGTTGCCAGGCCGCCGGCTACCCGAAAAGAAGCCCCGGCTAGCTGGTCCGGACGACGCCGCCCGGGACGACCGCATCGTCCACAGCGGTTCGCGGGTGGCGCGCTCCTCCCGCCAGGCGCGCCAGCGCAACACGACGGCCGCGGGCTCGACCGGCAGTGGGGTCGGAGGCTTCTCGGCCTGCGTCCACACCTTTACAAAGCGTTGCACGGCGGTCACCAAGGACAGCGCGAAAACCACCCACAACAGCCAGAGCATGTCGGCCGGGAACTTTAGGGCGCAACACAGGAACACCACCCGTTCGCCCCGCTCCATCAAGCCACCCTTGGCGTCGATGCCGAGCGCGTCGGCCTTCGCCCGGATGTAGGAGACAAGCTGCGAAGTTCCCAGTACGGCAAGAGGCACGAGGGCGGCATGGTGCCCGAAGCGGTCCTGCGCGTACCAAGCCATGCCCACGAGCACCACCGAGTCGCTCACCCGGTCACCGACCGAGTCGAAGAACGCTCCCCTGCGGCTCGCCCGGCCACTCGCCTTGGCCAGGCTGCCGTCGAAGAGATCGGGCAACGCCGATGCGATCAGCAGGCACAAGCCGAGGATCAGCCGGCCGGTGGCGATCGCCCACGCCGCGGGTATGGAGAGCACGATGCCCGTTGCCGTGAGGTGGTCGGGGGAAAGACCCGTCCGCCGCAGTGCTCTCCCGGCAGGGCTCGCGACCTTGTCAACCACCGACCGGAAGCGTGCGTCGAACAAGTGTCAGCTCCTTGCGCCTGGTTCGTGGCCGCGTCCAGCCTACCACCGACCGGCAGCCAGATAGCTTTGAGCCCCGAGAGATACAGGAGGTAGCTCTATGACCAGGCGCGTTGCCAGATCCGTCGGCACCGGCGCCACGTTCGCCGCCGTCCTCTGTGCGACCACGACGGCACTCGCTGCCCTCGGCGGCGGCCACTCACTTGCCGCGCTCGGCGGCGGGCCTGCATTGGCCGCGCTCGGCGCCGCCCAAGCCGTTGCGGGCGGCCAAGCCGTTGCGGGCGGCCAGCAGCCACTTGCCGGCGACGCGAACAGCAGCACCACGACCTCCGGCAAGGCGACGTCGCGGTCGCCTGCAGCCCACGTAGTCGGCACTTGGGCCGACAACCAGAACGGGGGCACCAACGTGAGCGGCGGTTACGAGCTCTGGTCGGACGGCCGGCTGGTAGCACTCGGCGGCGCCCCCTACTACGGAGATGGCCTGGGCGCCCACAGGGACGACTTCGTCGGCATGGCGACCGATTACTGGGCGTCGGGCTACTGGCTCGTGACAAGGACAGGCCGGGTGTTCGGCTATGGCCAGGTGTGCCGGGACCAATCCCTGGTAGGGCCGCGCAAGCTGCCAGCTGAGGCGTTCGTCGGGGCGGTCGATCTGGCCAACGCTGACAACGAAGGCTTCAACCTGGTGACCGCAAGTGGCCATGTCTACTCGTTCCACTGCTCCTAGGGGAGACCGCTGACAGGTGGGTGAGGCAGACGGCGCCCGTTCGCAGTTGAGCAGTATGGCCATCTCTCCTAGCGAAGTCGCTCTCGGGGGACCTCGGGGGCATTTCCGCCTAACGGCCTGGCAGGATAGCGTAGCTGGATCGGTCGGGAGCGGCCGAGAAGGGGACGAGCGGGGTAAGCCCGCGGCGCAAGGAAAAACGAGGTGCTTGGCATGAAGGCGTACCCAGCTGCGAAGGTCCGCAACGTCGCTCTGGTCGGTCACGGTGGCTCCGGCAAGACGACCCTGACCGAGGCCCTTTTGTTGTGCAGCGGCGCCATCAACCGTTCCGGCCGGGTAGAAGACGGCACGACAGTCTCGGACTTCGAGCCCGAAGAGCACAACCACCACATGTCGACCTCGTTGTCGCTTGCCGCCCTCGAGTGGCGCGGCTACAAGGTAAACGTCTTGGACTGCCCCGGCTACGCCGATTTCGTGCCCGAAGCCCTGGCCGCGCTCTCCGTCGCAGACCTGGCCGTTTTCGTGGTGAGCGCGGTGGACGGCGTCGAGGTCCAGACCGAAATCTTCTGGAAAGTGGCCGCCGAGCTCGGCACACCTCGCCTCGTCTTCATGAACAAGGTCGACCGGGAGCGAGCCAACTTTTCCGAGGTGCTCCAGCAGCTCCACCACTCCTTCGGGGCCGGCGTGGCCCCCCTCGAGCTCCCCATCGGGGCTGAGCTCGACTTTCACGGCATCGCGGACCTGCTCACGGACACGGCGTTCACATACCAGCCGGGCAAGTGCACCGCCAACAGCGGGCCGATCCCCGACTCCATCGCCGAACAAGAGCACACCGTACGAGACTCGCTGGTAGAGGGCATCGTGGTGGCCGACGACGACCTCATGACACGCTACTTGGAAGGCGAACCGATCTCGGCTGAGGAACTGTCCAAGACGCTGGCCAAGGGAGTCGTCTCCTCGCAGGTCTTCCCGGTCATCTGCGGTTCGGCCACCAAGCTCGTCGGTATCGACCGGTTGCTCGACACGATCTGCGACGTCGCACCCTCGCCGCTCGAGCGGCCGCCTGCCAAGGTTCAGAGCCCCAACGGCGACACCGTCGACGTGACTTGCGACCCGTCGGGACCACCCCTGGCCGCGGTGTTCAAGACGATCGCGGACCCATATGTGGGCAAGATCTCGCTTTTCAAGGTCCTGTCCGGTACGGTGCGCCCCGACGCCGCGTTGTACAACCCGCGCTCGCGGGCCGAGGAACGGCTGCACGCCTTGTTCAGCCTGCGAGGCAAAGAACAGCTGACACTGCCTGAGGTCGCCGCCGGTGACATCGCCGCCGTTGCAAAGCTTTCGGCTACCAACACCGGCGACACCCTGACGCCCCGCAACATGCCCGTGACCTTGGTCGCGCCCGGCCAGGCCGACGAACCCGGCCGTGCAAGCACCTTCTTGAGCGAGGCGGCCATGCCCGTGCTTGCGCTTGCCATCCGTCCCAAGAGCAAGGCAGACGAGGACAAGCTCATGACCGCCCTGCACCGGCTGCAAGAGGAAGACCCCACCCTGGCAGTGCGCCGCGACGACGAGACCCACCAAACCGTCCTTTCGGGCACCGGTGAGACCCATCTTGCGATCGCAATGGAAAGGCTGTCGCGCAAGTTCGGTGTGGCGGTCGAGCACGAAGAGCTGGTCATACCCTATCGTGAAACGGTTATGGGCACGGGCGAGGCTGAAGGCCGCTACAAGAAACAGACCGGCGGCCACGGCCAGTTCGGGGTGGCCTCGCTGCGGATCGAACCACTGGAGCGGGGCACCGGCTTCGAGTTCGTCGACAATATCGTCGGCGGCGTCATACCCCGCCAGTACATCCCGGCGGTGCAAAAAGGAGCCGAAGAAGCCATGGCCGACGGGGGGAACTTCGGCTGGCCGGTCGTGGACATCCGGGTCACGTGCTTTGACGGCAAGCATCATCCGGTTGACTCGTCCGAAATGTCGTTCAAGATGGCTGGCGCATTAGCGGTACGAGAAGCCCTGGCCAAGGCCGGTCCGGTCATCTTGGAGCCGCTCTCCCTGCTCGAAGTGACAGTGCCAACTGCTTACCAGGGCGACGTTATGGGCGACCTGAACAGCCGCCGCGGCCGGGTCCAGGGCACCGAGACTGGCCAGCCCGGCGAGTCCATCGTGATCGCCTTGGTGCCTACGTCCGAACTTGTCCGCTACGCCATCGACCTGCGCAGCCTCACCGGCGGCCGCGGCCGCTTCCGTGCCCGTCACGACCACTACGACATGATGCCGCAGAACCTGTGGGACAAGGTCAAGCGGGAACGCAGCAACGTCGACAAGTAGCCACCCGCGGGCCTGCCCCGTGGCGGTCCGGCGCTCAGCAGCTGGCTTTGTGGGCGAGGTGCACCGACGTGGCGGCCACGACCGCACCCGACAGCACGACTTCGAACGTGTACTTGCCCGGCGGCAGCGTCGCATGCCCGACAGACCCGGGGAAAGACATGATCGCGTAGGTGTTGTCCCATACACCCGAGGACTTGGTGAAAACGAGCTTGGTGACCTCACCGTCGACGTTGTGGGTGCTGGTGATCGTGATGTCGCCGGCCGGCCCGGTCACCTCCTCGGTGTAGCGCTTGCCAACGGGGGCGCCGGTATAGCTGATGTCGGGGGTGATCGCGGAAACGGCGTTCTTGCCGCAGGTACTGAACGTGCCGCCCGAGGGCACGTTGTGGACAGTGGCGGCATTGAGGGCCACCACCCAATCGTGGTTGGTGGCTTTGAAGGCGCTGGCAGCCAACGCGGGCACCGTTGCCAAGGCCGCGCTTGATGCGGCCAGTAGCGCCGCTCCGACGACGGCCAACACCGGTGCCGAAGGCTGTTTGAGCGTCGCGGCCATGGCGCAAACCTAGCGCCGCCTGCGTCGGCCTTGCAGGGACGCGCTGGGTCCTGGCGGCCGGCCCCCCGGCATGAGAACCTGGAGAGCGAGTACCCGATAGACGGAGGTGGCCGCGACCCATGGACTACGACCTGCTGGTGATCGGCTGCGGCCCGGGTGGGCAGCGGGCTTCGATCGCTGCGGCAAAGCTCGGTCACCGGGCGGCGGTGGTCGAAAAGCGCGATGTGGTGGGCGGGGTGTGCGTGAACACAGGCACGATCCCGTCGAAGTCGCTCCGCGAAGCTGTGCTGTACTTGACCGGTCTTTCCCAGCGCGACCTTTACGGCCAGAGCTACCGGGTCAAGGACGACATCACCATGGAGGACCTCTCCCGGCGTAGCCACTTCGTCGTCGCCCGCGAGATCGAGGTGGTGCGTGACCAACTGGCGCGCAACAGGGTGGCGTTGCTCAAGGGCGAGGCCGAACTGGTGGACGACCACACCGTGGCCGTGCGTAACGCCAGCCACGGCGAACAGCGCGTCACGGCCGACAAGATCGTGCTCGCCG
>DATJST010000188.1:0-6094 GCA_035503975.1 Acidimicrobiales bacterium
CGTACCGGTAACCGCTAAGCCGGTAGCCACCCCAGGCACGCTCGTCCGGTCGGCGGCCTCGAAATAAAAACGCGGCCGGCCGAGCCACCCGCGCAGGTCGCGCGCCTCGACGACTACCGGGGCCTCGGCGCTGCCGGAAGCCAATTTGGTTGCCACTTTGCGGAGCAGCCGGCCAATTTCGCGCTCCAAGTTGCGCACGCCTGCCTCCCGGGTGTAGTCGGCGGAAATAGCGCGCAAGGCGTCGTCGCTTATCTCGACCTCGTCGGGGCGCAGCGCGGCCCGCTCCAGCTGGCGCGCCAGCAGGTGATTACGGGCGATTGCCAGCTTCTGTTCCTCGGTGTAGCCATCGATGCGGATGACCTCCATCCGGTCGAGCAGCGGCCCCGGCACGGTGTCAGTGACATTGGCGGTGGCGATGAACAACACTTTGGACAGGTCAAGCTCGACCTCCAAGTAATTGTCACGGAAGGTGTGGTTTTGAGCGGGGTCGAGCACCTCGAGGAGAGCCGACGACGGGTCGCCGCGATAGTCGGCACCTACCTTGTCCACTTCGTCGAGCACGATCACAGGGTTGATCGTCCCCGCCTCCCGCAGGGCGCGCGCCAGGCGCCCGGGTTGGGCGCCGACGTAGGTCCGCCGGTGGCCCCGGATCTCGGCTTCATCGTGGACGCCCCCCAGCGCTACCCGTACGAACTTGCGGCCGAGGGCGCGCGCCACCGACTCCCCGAGTGAGGTCTTGCCCACTCCCGGGGGACCGACAAGCGCCAAAATGGCGCCCGCGCCACGGCCCGTGACCGGGGCCAGGCCTCTCTTGACCTGCAGTCCCCTTACCGCCAGGTGCTCGAGGATCCGCTCCTTGACGTCATCGAGCCCCTCGTGGTCGGCGTCCAGCACGTCCGCCGCGGCGGCCACGTCCAGGTGGTCCTCGGAGACCACGCCCCAGGGGATCTCGGGCACGGTGTCAAGCCAGGTGCGGATCCAGTTCTGCTCGGGGCTCTGCTCGCTGGTGCGCTCGAGCCGGGTTATCTCGCGCTCCATGGCGGCGGCCACCGCCTCGGGCAGGTCCCGCTCAGCGAGCCGCGACCGGTAGTACTCGGGAGTGCCGGTCTCAGCACTGCCCTCGAGCTCGCCCAGCTCCTTGCGGATGGCGTCGAGCTGGCGGCGGAGCAGGAACTCGCGTTGCGTCTTCTCCATGCCCTCCTCGACGCTCGTCTTGATCTGCCGGCGCAGGGCCAGGTCAGCCAGGGTCTCGCGCGCCCAGCCCAGGACCAGCTCGAGGCGTTGGGTGATGTCGATGGTCTCCAGCACCTGGACCCTTTGTGCGAGCGAGAGCTCGGGCGAGTAGCCAGCCAGGTCCGCGATCTGGCCGGGCTCCGTCACCTCCCGCAACCGCTCGGCGATCTGGCGGGCGCCCCGGGAGAGCAGGATGTTCTCGAGCACCGCCCGGTACTCGCGGGCGAGCTCAGTGGTACGTGGCGACGGCGGCTCGTCGGCGATCGGCTCCACCTGCACCCACAGCGCCTTGCCGGTCCCCGGCACCCCGGTGCCCAGGTGCGCCCGGCTCAGGCCGTGGACGACCATGGCGGGTTGCCCTCCGATGGTCTCTCCCCGCTCGAGGATCTCGGCGATGACACCGACCGAGGCGTAGCGGCCCTCGATGCATGGCACCAGGACGAGGCGGCCGCCAACCGAACCGGCGGCGTCCAGCGCGACCTGCGCCTCCTCAGTCTCCAGCGCCATCGTAAAACCCATCCCCGGCAGCACGACCCCCGAGGTCAGGGGTAGCAATGGCAGGGTCTCGGGCTTGTCTGGCATGTTCCCAACTCCGTTCTCGCGCCGGCTTCGCGCCAGCTAGGACTAATTACAACAGTGTGGTGTGAGATTTGTTCCGCGCCGGGGGCCAGGCGCCGACGGCCCCGAGCCTCCGGAGAAGGTGGCCGGGTCGCCCGGGCCACCACGGCGGCCAGGCCGCCCGGCGGTCGTCCGACTTGCCGCGCTCGGCGCCCGCGTGTCACTTTCGCGGTATGCGCTATAACACTCCCTGCGCCCGACCAGCCCGCTCCGCACGGACCGGGATAGGGCGCTGAGGGTCATCGCCGCTACGCTGCGGTTCCACAGGCGGGCCAGCAATGCGACGAGGCGCCTGGCGCGGCGCCACCGCGCTCCGCGGGCTTGGGTGCGGCCGGCTTGGGGATTGGCGGCTTGGGTGCGGCCGGCTTGGGTGCTGCCGGCTTGGGTGCAGCCGGCTTGGGTGCGGCCGGCTTGGGTGCGGGCGGCTTGGGTACTGGCCTTGGGCGCCGGCTTAGCGGTCATGGTGGCAGCTCCGGTCCACCCCGAGCACGCGGCTGCTCAGGGTACCGGAGGGGGCCTCACATCGGCGAGCTTCGTCCAGACCTGGACGTCTGGCGCCCTGGTACAGGACAAAGGCGCCCCGATCGCCGAGTCGTCGCCTTCGCCGGCCACCCTCGACGCCACCGGCCCGGCGGTCGTGGTCGGCGACCGGGCCGGCTACGTCTACGCGTTTCACCTCGCTGACGGCACACCGGTCCCCGGTTGGCCCGTGTTCGACGGCGGCGCCCCGATCGACTCGACCCCGTCGACCGCATCGCTGGCCCCGAACGGGCTCGATGATGTGTTCGTAGGCGCAGGAAATGCCCAGTTCCCCCGCCTTGGCGGCTACCTCGCCTACGGCCCCGGAGGCGAGAAGCTGTGGCAGACCAACGTCGTCGACCCGCCGGGCGACGCCAAGCCGGCGTACGGAGTGCAGGCGTCGATCACCGTGACCGACCTCCAGGGCAGCCCCGAGCTGTTCGCCGGCTCGCTCGACCAGGAGTCGTTCGCCCTCGACGCGGCGAGCGGCACGGTACTGCCCGGTTGGCCGTTCTTCAGTGCCGACAGCATCTTTTCCACTGCCGCGGCGGCCAGCCTGTACGGCGATGGGCAAGAGGAGCTGGTCGTCGGGGGTGCGTCAACCGCGGGCCTGGCGATGGGTGTGGGCTACAGCAACGGCGGCCACGTACGGGTCATCAACGGTCAGGGGCACCTTGTCTACGACTACGACACCAACCAGGAAGTGGACTCGTCGCCGGCAATCGGTGATTTCTTGGTTGGCGGCACGCCCGGGATAGTTGTCGGGACAGGTTCGCACTACCAGCAGGTGAGCGACACCGACACGCTCAAGGCTTTCACGACGCGCCTTGGTCTCGTCTGGTCGGCCACCTTGGACGGGGTCACTACGTCGAGCCCCGCCCTCGCCGACGTCACTGGGACGAGCCAGCTCGAAGTCGTCGAGGGGACCGACACAGGGACTGGCGGCTCGGTTTGGGTGCTCAATGGGGCCACGGGGACGCCCATATGGCACGAGCCCGTGACTGGCCGGGTCATCGGTTCGGTGGTCGCCGCCAACCTCACGGGCAACGACTACGACGACCTGCTCGTGCCGACCACCCATGGGGTCGACGTCCTCGACGGCCAGAGCGGCGCCGAAATTGCTGTGTTGGGCAAATCGTACGGCTTTCAGAACGCCCCGCTCGTCACGAACGACCCCAATGGCACTGTCGGCATCACCATCGCCGGCTACAACGGCGACAACGAGGGGGTCGTCACCCACTACGAGGTGCCCGGGTCCAACGGGGCTCTCGCGGTCGGGGCCGGCTCTTGGCCGATGTTCCACCACGACTCGTCGCTTTCGGGCACCAGCTCACCTCTGCCCGACGTCGGTACTGTCAGCCCGGCGAACCTCACGGCCCAAGCCGGCCTTGGGCAGGTCACCCTGAGCTGGTCCGCGCCGGCCGTCAGCGGCGCCGGGCCAGCGACCGGCTACAACATCTACCAGGCCACCGCCCCGGGCCACGAGCAGGGCTCGCCCATCAATACAGCGCCCGTCACGGGCACGCGCTTCAGCGTCGCCGGGTTGCGCAGTGGCACCAGGTACTACTTCGAAGTGACCGCGCTGAACGCGGGAGGAGAGGGATCACCGTCCAACGAGGTCAACGCGGTCCCCCTTGGGCCGCCCGGCGCACCCACCGGGCTGGTCGCCGCTCCCGGAGCAGGCCAGGTCACTTTGTCGTGGGCCGCACCGGCATCCAACGGCGGCTCGCCGGTAACGGCCTACAACATCTACGAGTCCACGACGTCAGGTGTCCAGGGCCTCCGGTTGGTCTCGGTCGCCGCGTCGGTGCGTTCTTACACGGTGGTCGGGCTGCAGGGCGGGTCGCCATATTTCTTTGAGGTGACGGCGGTCAACGGCAATGGCGAAGGGCCGCCGTCGGCACAGGTGGCCACCACATTGACCGCGGGCACCTCGCCGCCTCCGACCACTCCGCCTCCGCCTGTGCCCGCGGCACCCACCGGCCTGGTCGCCACGGCGGGCAATGGCCAGGTCACGCTTAGCTGGACCGCGCCGGCACCCGCCAGCGGGACCGGCAGCGTAACGGGGTACGACATCTACGAGTCAACGGTGGCGGGCGCGCAGGGCAGCCAGGTCGCTACCTCTACGAGTACCAGCGCGACGGTCACGGGGCTCAGGGACGGCACGACGTACTACTTCGAGGTGACTGCCGTCAACGGGGGCGGTCAAAGCCTGCCTTCGCCACAGGTGCCGGCCCTGCCCGCGGCACCAGCGGGCTACCGCCTGGTAGCCGCCGACGGGCAGGTATCTGCCTTCGGCCACGCCGTCGCTTACAAGGTACCCGCACCAGCCCAACCGGTGGTCGCCCTCACTCCCACCCCGGACGGCAGGGGGTACTGGCTGGTGCTGCAGAACGGCGCCATAGTCGCCGCCGGGGACGCCCGCGGGTACGGTTCGATGGCGGGCCGCCACCTCAACTCGCCCGTGGCTGGCATCGCCGCCACGCCCGACGGGGCCGGGTACTGGATCGTCTGCGCCGACGGCGGCCTGTTCGCTTTCGGGGATGCCAGATTTTACGGCTCGTTGGGCTCGGTGCACTTGCGCCGCCCGGTCGTCGGCATTGCGGCTATGCCCGACGGGCGCGGTTACTGGATGGTGTCGTCCGATGGGGGCATCTTCGCCTTCGGCGACGCTCACTACTACGGCTCGACAGGGTCCAAACGGCTGAACCAGCCCGTCGTCGGCATCGCCGCCACGCCCGACGGGCGCGGCTACTGGATGGTGTCGTCTGATGGGGGCATCTTCGCCTTCGGCGACGCGCCGTTCTTCGGGTCGCTCGGGAGCAAGCCGAGCCACGTGCCGGTGGTAGGTATTGCTGCTTGAGCGCCTCGGGCACGCGGCCAGCCGTCCTTCCCGCGGAACCGTTCAGGGCCCATCTGACTCGTCAGCCGATCAGACCCGTTCGGGCCCGCCGGGCCCGTTGGGCCCGCAGCGCGCGGCCGCTCGGGGCTCAGGGAACGCGGGTGGTGCCTGCATGCTCGCTGCATATAACTGGCAATGTTGCACTTTGCCGAGTTTATGACGGCGAGGCAGGCCGCCATCCGAAGAACGACCTGCAGCTTTGCCGAGTTCCTGACATCAACCTTTCCGCCGCGCCGAGTTTCTGCCGTTTTTCGGCATAAAGTCGGCAAAGCGGAAGGCCACTCGGAGCGGTTGCTGCAGCAATGCCGAGTTTCTGACATTAACTTGGTGGCGAACCGGCCTCCTCTCACCACGCCGGCCATGCGCCGGCAACAGCACGCCCGTCACGGCGCCTGTCACGGCACGCCGGTCACCACGGGGACGCGCCGCCCGCCGCCTGGGCGCCGCAGCTCCCCGGGGGCGACGCTACGCCCGGGCCCCCGACCTGGCCCCCGCCCCCGCCGCGGCCGGTCTGGCTCTTTCGCCACCAGAGCAGCAGTCGGCGCAGGTACCCAGGATGTCGAGGCGGTGGTCGTGGGTGACAAAGCCGTTGATCGCGGCGAGGTCGTCCAGGTAGCGGGCCATCCCCCGCTCGAACGCCGCCGTGGGGGTGACGTCGACCACACGGCCACAACCGGTACACAGCAGGTGGTGATGGTGCTCGGTGATGTCCTCGGCTAGCTCGAAGCGGGAGTACTCGTCATTTGCGGCCACCCGCCGTACCACGCCGGCTTGCTGGAGGTCCACCAGATGGCGGTACGCAGAACTGCGCGGCAGGCGCGG
>DATJST010000189.1:0-2586 GCA_035503975.1 Acidimicrobiales bacterium
GCGCCGAGAGTCATTCTTTTCTTCACGAGTTGGTTTACGACGGGTTCGGTCGCTTTGGCGACCAATCCCTCCCTCAGCCGATCGTCCTCGAGGTATGCCCACGACCCGTCTCCCCTAATGACAAACGGCCACTAACTCCAGGAGGCGCCCACATCATGCCCGACTGTGACTTCCAGATGAACGCCAGACCGGCCGGCAGCGTCGACGAGTCGCTTGAGCCAACCCGCAACCTCGACTGGATCGCCGCCGCGGTCCATCCGGACTGACCGATGACGACTATACCGATGCGCAATGCGACCAGCCTGGTCGCGCCGGACCTCTGATCCTCGACCCAGACCAGGCCCATCCGCGCCCCATGGGCGCGTGGAGGCAACCGGAGCCGCCGGACAAGTATGGGAGTGGACGGCGTCGGCGTACCTTCCGTACCCCGGGTTCCGGCCCTCTGCTGGCGCCGTGGGCGAGTACAACGGCAAGTTCATGGTGAACCAGCACGTGCTGCGCGGGGGTTGCGTTGCCTCGCCGCGCTGGCCTCGCCGCCCGCCACCCGCGGGCCACTTAGCGGAACTTTTTTGCGCCGCACAGCCGGTCGCCTTTCACCGGCCTTCGCCTGGCGCGCGACCTGTAGGCGCCGGGCCATGGTTGGCCCCCTCTCGCACCGCGCCCCCGGGCGAGGGACGTTGAGTGACCGCCGAGGCGACCGACTCATTAGAACGAGCTTCTTTTGGACCGCCCCCCCGACTGGTCTCGACAGCGGTCATACCGCTCTCGCGCACGCGGCCAAGTCTCAAGCGGGACAATCGAAGTTATCCACGCGATGGTCAAAGCACCTGCCCTGATCCCATTGCCGAGCCAGGCTCCGGCCGTACAGCGACGCCGCTTATCACCCCAAAGTCGCTTCACCAGGACCAATGCGGCCAATTACATAACTACTCCAAAAAGGTAATTGGCCAGGCCACGATGAAATCCTTGGATGGTCAGTAAGAGACGAGCTTGTCGCGACGCTAAATACCAACTGCGTAAAAGAGCGCAGCAGACTCAGAGGAGCCAAATTGATGAAACCTTCAGCCACGCGCGCGTTTGCGACCGCCGTCGGGGCGGCAACGCTCGGAGTGATCGGGTTGGGCGCGTCGGGCACCGCGTCCGCCACGACGGCCAACTTCTCTTTTCCCGGGTTTGGGCCAACCACGGTGTACGTGAGCACCAACTCCACCACCGCCAACGTAGTAGAGGCGTTCACGGCTCAGGGTAAGGGCAGTCTCGTGCAGGTAGGTACGTACCCAACGGGAGGCACCGGCATTGGCACAAGTGGTTTCTCCCAAGGCTCGGTCACTCTCGACCAGCAAACAGGCTCGCTGTTCGTCGTGAACGCCGGGTCCAACCAGGTCTCTGACTTCGCAGTGCAACCCAACGGCGGGCTGGTGCTGCGGGACGTGGTGGCCAGCGGCGGCACTGAGCCGATCAGCGTGGCCAGCGTGGGCAACCTCGTCGAAGTCTTGAACGGGGGCGGTACACCCAATGTGGCCGGTTTCGTGGCCACACCGGCGGGCCTGAGCCCCATCACAGGTGGGTCACAACCATTGAGCGCTGGGGCCAGTGGGCCCGAAGACGTGGTCATCAGCCCGGACGGTTCTCACATTGTAGTAACCGAAAAGCTTTCGGACACCATTGATACTTTTGCCGTTGGGCCGAATTGGTCGCTCTCGCCCGCAGTGACCAGCCCCTCGGACACCCCACTTTCGTTCGCCGCCGTGTTCACGCCCTCCGGTCAGCTCCTGGTGGCCGATGACGGGGCCAACGGGACCTCGGCTACGTCGAGCTACCGGGTCAACTCGAACGGTACTCTGACGTCGACCCAACCCTCGCTCCCCGACGCCCAGACCGCGGCGTGCTGGATATCGCTGGACCGCAACGGCGACTTCTTCGTCTCCAATGCCGGCAGCGCCAGCATGGGGTCCTACGAGTTGCTGCCTGATGGGCGGCTGGCCTTCCTGGGCAACACCAGCGCCGGCTCCGGCGCCCATCCGCTCGACTCTGCCGTATCGTCGAACGGCCAGGACCTCTACGTCCTCGACGGCAACCTTGACCAGATATCGGTGTTCGCCATCGGCCAGGACGCGCAACTCAGTGCAGTTGGCACACAGGCCGTGCCCGTCGGGTCGGCAGGTATAGCGGCTAGTTAACTCAGCGGCAGCTGGATCGCCCTGCGAGCCCAGGTTTTCGGGTCAAGCGTTTATCGCGTGTGTTCTCGATGCTCATCGTAGACACGTCGCCCTTTCCTTGCGCAGGCGCCCCCGACGATCCTGTCCAGATGCGGCCTAGGGTAGCGTCGCCCGCCGAGGATCACCACCGATGGCCACCGACGTGCACCTGATAGGGCACGTCGGTGCCTCGGCCGGGTTTGCCGTTCACTATCGCCTCCTTACGGCTGCCCGGTGCACCGGCTGACGGGAGCGGTCTTGAACTCGCGGGGGTCGCCTCATGGCCGGGACAAACGAAATCCCGCAGGACGACCCTGCGCCGGCCCAGCACCAGCGTACGGGCATCGCCACAACCACCCCGGAGTAGGAGCCAATGACCAATGCGCTC
>DATJST010000190.1:0-4480 GCA_035503975.1 Acidimicrobiales bacterium
AGGTCGACACGTTCAGTCATGAGCAGCCCGAGGGAGGCCACGAAGAGCTCGCCGATCTCGCGTTCAGTGGTGCCAGGGCCGGGGAGGTCGACTCGGAACCCCTCGGCGGTGAGCCTCCCTCCGTTGGAGAAGGTCACCTCAGCATCCACTTCGGCTCGGTATTCGGTCATAGGGCCAAGCGTCGCCGAGCGCCGAGGTGCGGGGCAACATGTTTGACTGAGCGACAGTGGCCAGCAGCCCTGCGCCTCGATGACGCCGCGTTGGCAAATCGCGGAAAGCGGCCCAAAAACCGGGGATTATGTGGTCAGGACAACGCCGCCGAGTACCTCGAAAGCGACGTGGTCGACTTGGGTGCGATCGGAGATCAGGACCCGACGGACGCGCGATGTTCTGTCGCGGGTCCGAGGCTTTGACGCCGCACGCAATCCCGTCGCTCGGTCGCCAAGCAGGGGCGTGGCTTCCTCCTACGACGACGGCCCAGAGGGTCCCGTTATGTGCTCGCTCCTTGCCGCGGGTCGAGGCCGGCCCAAGTGGGCTCGCCCCTGTGAGAAAGCGGTCACTTCCTGCGGGACCGCGCCAGACCGTAGACCAGCCGGGCCGCGACGAGGACGATGACGATAACGAGCACATAGCCGTGCCCGCCGAACATCAGTGCAACCTCTTCTCGTCGCTGGAGCGGGGAGCCGCAACGCACGGCTCGGGGCGCGTGTCCCGGCGGACGCGGCGCACGTAACCGCACAGGCACGCTGCCCCAGCAGCGATGGTCGCCCAGTCAACGACGCGGCCGACGGTCAGGTAGGAGCTGGTCGACAGTGTCAGCGCGAGGGCCACGTGCAGCAGCGCATGCAGCACGAGGAAGGCCCCCCCCATAAGGCTGAGCGCGGTGTCGAGGTCCCGGTCGGCATGTGGGAGCCTAAGTGCCCGGCCCACGGGCAGGGGCCGGCCGCCCATGAGGGCGCCGAGGAGGACGAGACCAACAACGAAGGTGACGGCTGCCTCATGCAGCTTCAGCGGCAGGGAGCTGCCATTGGCGAACAGCGAGGCGGCGCAGCCGATCCCAAAGCCCACTGAGCTGAGGACCGCCCAAAGGTCGACCCTGCGCCGGACCAGCACCAGGGCAAGCGCGTACGACACGGGCAAGGCGCCGGCGATCGCGAGCCCTGCGGCATCGGAACCTACAGACGGGCGCACCGCGAAGTACACGATCACCGGCACGGCCAAGACGGCCAGGAGCCGTCCCGCCTTGCGGGAACCGGCAGCTTGCCCCGCCCTTAGTACCTCGGTGTTGCCGCTGGGCGACGAGGCAAGGCAATCGGTCGAGAGGGGCAGGGGTCGTGGAGATCTATCGGTCATGTCTGCACCCGATCCCGGACAACGCCTGCTGTAGGCCCTCGCGCACCGTCTCCACCAATGAGCCGGAGCGCGTCTCCATCCAGTACATGACTGCCGCACGCTCGGCCCCGGCGACCATGGCGGCAATCACGTTGGCGCGCAGCCTCCCCCCGGCAGGTGCTCGTGCTGCAATGGCATCGGCGAGCTGGCGTTCGGCTGAGGCCATTGCGCTCAAGTACTCGCCATGAAGCGCTGGCTCGTTCGCGACCAGGGAGCGGAAATCCCTCAGCCAGTGCGGCGGCAGCCCGTGGTCCCGTACTGGCCCGTACTGGCCGATGACGGCGCCGACAAGGGCGTTATCGAGCGGCTCGTCGGCTGGCGCGGCCTGTAGAGCGGCGGCCAAACCCGCCGCGTGCCGACCCGCCAGCCAGGCGATGGCCTGTTCCTTGGAGCTGAAGTAGTTGTTGAACGTGCGGGTCGAGACCCCGGCTGCGGCCGCGATCTCAGGTACCCGCACCTTCGCCATCCCCTGGCTCTTGGCCAGCTCGAACGCGGCCAGGGCGAGCTCGAGGCGGGTCTGTTCCTTCTGCAGGTCACGCCGGGGGACCGGCAAGGGCCCACGAACCGCCGCTGTCGTGCTCGCCATATACCGGCACTCTAGCAGGAACTTGCGTAATACGCAAGGACTGCGTAATACGCAGTTCTATGGTTAGGGGCGATCGCGCTTTGCTGCACGACAGAGACCGACGAGACCGTTCGGCCCTGGGGGGCTCGGACATTCCTAGACGAGCGCCGATCCGACAAGCAATCCACCACCTACCGGGGGCGTCTCGGCGGGACCGGTGATGACGATCATGAAGCCGCCGAAGGAACCACGGGAGGCCCCGCGTAATCGTCGCCATCGACCTAGGCCGCTTCCCCTTTGACGCGAGCCTCCTCGAGTGGCAAGACCCGCAGGATACCGGTTGAAGTCCTTCTCGACGGCTGGGACTGCTGAAGACCCGCGCTGTACAATATGTCCCGCACTTGAGCCAGGATTGCTCCACGCCGACCCGTCGATATCGGCATCATCGGCCTCGTAAAGTAGCTCGTCGCTCGGCGGCGCGAGATGGAACATTTTGCACTCGGCTCGGCCGGTGCCCCCAGGTCATGGGGCACCCCTCGCTATCGGAACAAGGGCTCCTCGGTACTCAAACCGCGGAGATGGCGAGGTCGGCGCCAGCGAAAGAGACCACCTTGCGTATGTGAGTGGGATTAGAGGTGACAACGGCATGATTGCGCCTACAGCGCCTTCGACGACGGACATGTCGACGATGTCGTCGTGCTGGGCGCGCGCCGCTAGCGTGCCGACGGCTCGCGCGTTGGCCTCAGAGAGGTCCTCTACTTGACAGCCCTTCAGGAACCTGGACAACGTTGCCTGCGGGCCACCACGCCAGCCCTCGGCCAGCACCCCGGCTGGGACAGTCGGGGGAAGGCCCCGTGCAAGGGCAGCCCGATGGAGCGACCACACAAGCCGGTCGTTCCGCTCGGCTGCGACCAGAGCACCGGTGTCGTAGGTAAGGCCCTCGGCGCTCACGCGCTACGGGCCTGGCGAGTTTCGGTACCGCCAAGCAGCTGGTCCAGCAACACCTCGCCCGCTGCTCTTTCCTCAGGCGTTAAGGCGCCGACCTCTGCTTCCCAGTCGCTGACACCGCGTAGGCCGTCTCGCACCCGGAGCTGACGCTCGGCAGCTCCTGAGAGCCAGGCGCTGAAGGAGACCCCGTCGGCTGCGGCAGCCTCTTCTGCGGCTGCTGCAACGTCGGAGTCGATAGACACAGACCGCTTGACGACACCCATGGCTACATGGTAGTACCACCGGTACTACCGGTTGTGAAGTTTGGCTTTGCCCCGTCCGGAAATGCGCCGACGCTGGCGAGCGTGCTCATCGGTGCAACGCGAGTGGAGCCGGTCGGTCACCCATCGCGGATCTAGTCGGGCGTTCTGCACCCTGCTGGTGCGCAGCTGGTGGGACCCACGTACAGCGTGCCGAGGGCGGCCAGCTGGGCTTCCGACCGGAAGAGCGGCAGGAGGGGAGGAGCAGACGTTCCGACGTTCTTGAATATATCTCCCACTGAGCGAGAACGACACACCTCCCAGTCGCCAACGTTGTCGGGACGACCACGCCGGCCAGTGAGGCTTGGTCCCCGTCCCCCTCCGCAGCGAGACCGCACACCTCTGCACCAAGGCACGCACGGGATTGCGACTAATCGGCAGCCTACAACGGCGCTCCTCCCGGTGATACCCGAGTGTGCATCACCCTGCGTGCCGGTTCCCCGTGACGCACTCGTCGTTCTGGGCGCCGGCTTTCGCCATCGGCGCCCAGACTCAGCCCAGGCGCGAGTGCTCGGGCTCTGCCGATTTTGTACTCCCGCAGCGGGTCTTGGGCCTCGCCTTGCACCGCGCAATTATGTGCTGTCCGGCACCCCAGCCCGTCGGCGATGTTCGCGGGCGGGAAATCCCACCACGCAGGCCGAAGTCGATGAGGCAAACTCGTGAGTGACGGGATCGACGAGCGACCCCGTAGGCGTTGTTCCGAGGCTCTCTAGTAGCATGGCAGAGAATGGCAAGAGTGCTGGTGCTGGGGGGTACGAAGTTCCTAGGGAGGGCAATCACCGAGGCCGCGTTGGTGGCCGGTCACCAGGTAACGCTGTTCAACCGGGGGACCACAAACCCGGACTTGTTCCCGCAAGCAGAGCACCTCCGCGGCGACCGCACGTCTGACCTCTCGGCACTCGAGGGGCAGGAGTGGGACTCGGTGATCGACGTCGCCGCCTATGAGCCCGAGGTCGCACAGCTCTCAGCTGAGGCACTTCAGGACCGGGTCGCCCGCTACGTGTTCGTTTCGACTGTCTCTGTCTACGCGGCCCACGACAAGCCGGATGACCAGCTCGAAGACGCAGCGGTCCTCCGCTTGGAGGACGCCAAGGACGACGGCGAGCTGTACGGTGCCCGCAAGGCGGTCTGCGAGGCGATCGTGCAGGAGGTCTACGGTGATCGCGCGATCATTGGGCGGCCCGGCCTGATCGTTGGCCCCAACGACCCGACGGACCGGTTCGACTACTGGCCACGCCGGCTCAGTATCGGGGGCAGGGTCCTCGGCCCCGGCACA
>DATJST010000191.1:0-3398 GCA_035503975.1 Acidimicrobiales bacterium
GGCGGATTTTCGCCCCTTCCCCGCGGCCCGCAGGTTTGGGGCGGGCTTTGCTGTACCAAAAACGGCCGTTTTCGGGACGTCTCAATCGTGGACGTCGGTAAGCCTATGAGGTGCGCACAGCATGAGCCTCTTACCGGGCGATAATGATATTGTTATCAGATGCCCAGGCGATCGTGGGAGGTGGACTTTGACCCTGTGTTCCAGACGTGGGCAGGTTCGCTTTCCCAGCCCGACGCCGAGGCCCTATTAGCTGCCATCCGGGTCCTGAGGAGCTACGGCCCCACCCTCGGACGGCCGCTGGTCGACACGGTGAAGGGTAGCCGGCACAAGAATATGAAGGAACTGCGACCGGGGTCGACGGGCCGGACTGAGGTAAGGGTGCTCTTCGTCTTCGACCCGGAGCGGCGAGCGGTCCTCCTGGTAGGTGGGGACAAGAGCGGCGACTGGTCGCAGTGGTACCGGGCGAACGTGCCCATGGCTGACGAGCGGTACGACGCCCACCTCCGGAGGCTCGAGACCACAAAGGCTGCTGGTCGCCAAGAAGGCAGTGGACAACGAAAGAGGAGACGATGACTACACGGGAATGGGAAAAGCGAGTGCTCGCTGCCGAAGGTGCCGACGAGCGCGTCGCAGAGATAGAACAGGAGCTACTACTGGCCAACAAACTGACAGGGCTCCGCGAGAGAGCGGGCCTCAGCCAGCGAGAGTTAGCGAAGCTCATAGGCGTATCGCAGCCACGGGTGGCTGCGATCGAGCGCTCGCACAACGTGACAATCGACGTTCTGGACCAGTACGTCCACGCGCTCGGTGGCGCTTTAGAGGTCAACGTGGTCAAGGGCAGACGGAAGATACGCCTACTTGGCGCAGAGGAGAGCAACCGACCAGCGAAGTCTGCTTAGTAGTTGGTCTCATAAACGGACGTTTTTGCACAGCCTCGAAGCCCCAGTGCAAAGCAAAAACCGACATCAAGCACCTCTACCCGGAGGACGAATTAGCGCGCGTCCGAGCCGTACCCAGCCAACTCGAGAACTTGAGCGGTGGGGGTTGTCGCCAACTCGGCGGCGGACAGTTCGGAGGCCTCCATGGCTCGGTCGGCAATGTAGGTACCGGCTCGGTAACCGATCCAGCGTCGCCCGTCGGGATGGTGGAACATTCCACTCGGCGTAGTCCGCCGTCATCGGCAACGCCATCAGCTCCTCCACCCAGTGGTCGACCTCGATGGGATATTCCGCCCAAGGAGGCCGGCGACCGGCAGCGTCGCGCTCGAAGGCAGTGGCTAGGCCTTCGCAGACCGGAGCCTCAATGAAGGAGGTCGGTCGGGCCCCACCTCGGATCACCCATCCCCGCGCCTGATGATGAAGCTCATGGAAAAGCGTGGGACGGAGTTGCCGTCTCGCTACCCCTTCGATCCCCCCCGGCCGGCTCGGGTCTGCGGACCACTCGATCCGTCCCGGTTCTACAGAGGCCCCCACCTCGCCTGTCTCTGGGATCACCTGGTCACCTGGTCCCACACCGAGCACGATGTCGTCACTGAGACCTGGGAGTAGTGCGGACACCTCACTAATTGTCGCCATGGCGATCTCACGGATCACGGCCAGCGCCACGTTGTCAACGGAGTTGTCACGCAGCTCAACCGTGATCATCGTTTGCCAGTGTGCCACTCCCAGTTCAACGAAACCGCGCCCTCAGGTGTCCGCAGCCGCAGCCAAGATGGTCGCGCCGGCAGTTCGGCGCTCTCGTAATCGATCGTGACGGCCAGGTTGCCGAGGGCGGGCTTGCCGGCGCGACGCCATTCGTCGATGAGGGCCCCCAGCGTGCCTTCTGCGGTTGCATCGCCCCAAGCTTCGACACGCCCCGGTTTGCCAACAGTACAAGTGAGGGCGGCGAAGCTATTGCCCCGGGCTCCTACGACACCAACCCCGAACCGGCTCCCAAAGCTGCACCGGACAGTCTGAGCAGCGGGGTGGAGCGAGAGGAACAGGAGGAGCCCCGGGGTGTGAGAGGCTGCGAAGGTTTTCAAGGAGCGCGCTGGCGACAGGACATTACTGAGAAGCCTCCGGCGGTGGGCCTCGGACAGGCGCCCCAGCGGTGGCCCGGTCAACCGAGCCAATGTCGACCCTTTTGCCCCCGAGGTAGTCGAGGCGGTCAGCGACGGCGGCGCGGCGATTGGACTATGGGTATCGCCAGTAGCCCTAAGTGGTATGAACCCGCCCGGGAAAACGACCGTCGACCTGAAGACGTCGCCGTCGCGCCTCAGGCTGACGATGGCCTGCGTCTCGAACCCGGCCCCGAACCCGAGGGGGAGGACAACCAGCCCACCGTCTGTTACTTGGTCGCGCCACGCCAGCGGGACGTAACTGGAGCTAGCGGTGGCGATAATACGGTCAAAAGGAGCAGCCGAGGGCCACCCCGTCCTCCCGTCACCGACCACAACCCGCACCCGGTGGCCACCCTCGGCTAAGTGGCGCCGGGCCTGACGGGCGATGCCGGGGTCGACTTCGACCGAGGTGACCTTGCCTGCGTCCCCCACCAGGCGTCTCAGGAGGGCCGCGTTGTACCCTGTCCCTGTCCCGATCTCCAGTACCCGGAGGCCCGGGCACAGGTCCAGAGCCTCGAGCATCGGCGCCATCACACCGGGTGCCGACGCGGAGCTGAGCGTTGCACCGTTGCTGTCCCTGACAGTCACAAGCGCAACCTCGGGCCGGTACACAGCCTCTCGACCGTCGCGCTGGGCGATTTCTGGGACATAACGCTCGCGGGGCTCGGCTAGGAAAGCGCGCCTGACCCGGGCGTCCCGGATAGCGCCAGATGCCTCGAGGGCACGGACCATCCTCTGGCGGAGGCGAAGACTGCTGGGGCGCTTCGGCGATGCCATAGCGGGCCTATGGGCGCTACCTCGTTCTTTCAAGACGACGACGTGCGTCCCGCCAGAGGATAGCCACCGTCTGAGGGTCGCACTTCCGAGACCGCGACGTCAACCCAAATGCCTTGTTCAGTTCCTGCCACAGCGAGGACCTCCTTCCCTTTGGGGCTCATGGGCAGCAGGGCGCCAGCCCTGCTGCTTGACGCTGGTCGCCGGGCACGCCTTAGAACCATCGGTTGGTGGTGGTGTGACACGACCAAGGGCACTCAACGCGTCCTTGTCTCCCCGTAATGTGCCGCCAGCACGAGTTCGGCGTCACTTCGGGCCCTTGGTTTCGCTACGGCCACTCTCCATAGTGCCTTTCCCGGCCGCCAGGGTTACCCATTTATCGGTCAGCTCCTTGACGTCGGAGTTATTGACACGCGGTAATCGGCGCGTTTGGCACGGGGGTAGTGCTTGATGGGGGGTCGACCTCTTCCCCGCCGCGCAACGCGATCATCCTTCTGGCGGTGCGCGCGGAAGCAAGTCAGCTCGC
>DATJST010000192.1:0-3265 GCA_035503975.1 Acidimicrobiales bacterium
GGAGGTGGGCGCGTTCCACGACCCCCAAGGCAAAGCCGGCTAGGTCAAACTCCCCTTCGCCGAGCTGGCCCGGGTGCTCGGCCAGCTCACCGCCCAAGATCGCGCAGCCCGCCGTCTCACAGCCATCGGCTATGCCCGCCATGATGCTCTCCACGTCCTCGGGGCAGAGCCGGCCCCAGAGCTGGTAGTCGAGCAGGAAGAGCGGTTCGGCGCCAGTGCATGCAAGGTCGTCCACGCACATTGCGACGAGGTCCGTCCCAACAGTGCTCAGCCGACCTGCCTCGATGGCGACTGCCAATTTGGTCCCCACTCCGTCCGCCGAGGCGACCAGCACAGGGTCCTGGTAGCCGGCGGGCATTGAGAAGAGGCCCGCGAAACCGCCTATGTTGCCGATTACCTCCGGGCGGGAGGTGCGCGCCACCGAGGGGCGCATCAGTCGCACCGCCCTTTCCGCTGCGTCGATGTCGACACCGGCGGCGGCGTAACTGAGCCCAGCGGCTCCGGCGCCGACCGGGCCCCCTGGAGCCTCCGGGCCGCTGGCGCCGACCTGCTGGCCACTGACCTGGCGCTCCGGTGTCACTTGGCTGGCTGGCCGGCCCGCCTGGCCCGCCTTGGCCGTCCGGGCTGTCCTCAACGCGTTGCCGGCGCCGCCGGGGCTGGCTCGGTGTCTCCTGCCGGCACATCCTCAGGCCGGCCTGGGCTGGCCTGCCCTATCAGGGACTTGGACGGATGGAGCAGCTGGAGCGGCACCGGCACCGGGTAATGGCCGGTCAGACAGGCGTCGCAGAACCCCGCTCCGGCCACGCCGGTGGCCTTTTTCAACGCGTCCAAGGACAGATAGGCGAGGCTGTCGGCACCCACATAGTCGCGGATCTCGCCGATCTCCAAGTCGGCGGCGATCAGTTCGGCCCGAGAGCCGGTATCGAGGCCGAAGTAGCACGGCCAGCGGTAGGGGGGCGAGGAGATGCGCAGGTGGACCTCTTTGGCACCCGCCTCCCGCAACATCGACACTATGGCCCGCGTGGTGGTACCTCGCACGATCGAGTCGTCGACCACAATGAGGCGCCTACCGGCGATGGCCTCTCGGAGCGGGTTGAGCTTGCGCCGCACCCCGACCGCACGCTTCCCCGGTTCGGGGTCGATGAAGGTCCGACCGATATAACGGTTCTTCACCAAACCATGCCCAAAGGGCAAACCGCTCCTCCGACTGTACCCCTCCGCTGCCGGCATCCCTCCTTCGGGGACGCCCACGACCAGGTCGCCGGTCGCCGGTGACTGTTCGGCCAGCAGTTCGCCCATCCGCACCCGGGCGGCATGCAGCTCTTGGCCGTAGAGGCGGCTGTCGGGCCGGGCCAAGTAAACGAACTCGAATAGGCAAAGCTTCGGCTGCACCCTCCCGGGCGGCCAAGGCCGATGGCTCTCACACCCTCCAGGCCCTATGACGAGCAGCTCGCCTGGTTCGACTTCCCGCACGAAGTGGGCCCCCGTTATGTCGAGCGCAGGCGTCTCCGAGGCGAGAACCCAACCGTCATCGAGCCGGCCCAAGCAGAGCGGCCGGAAGCCATTTGGGTCCCGCACGCCAACGAGGCAGTCGCGGTCCGACAAGACGAGTGAAAACGCCCCTTGGACCTGCGGGAGCACCCTCATCAGCGCAGAGACCAGTGCTGGTTGCTCACCCTGGGAGGCGCGTTCGAGCTCTCTGCCGAGCAGCTCGGCCATCGTGTCCGAGTCGCTCATCGCGGTGCCGGGCAACATGCAGATCGAAGCCGCGAGCTCATCGACGTTGGTGAGGTTGCCATTGTGAGCGACGGCGAACTCGTTGCCACCGGCATTGCGGTACATGGGTTGTGCGTTGTGCCAAGACGACGACCCGGTTGTCGAGTAGCGGGTGTGGCCGATCGCCAGGTGGCCCACGAGGCCGGCGATCTTGTAGTCGTTGAACACCTGCGAGACGAGGCCCATGTCCTTCATTACGACCATGACCTGGCCGTCGCTCACCGCCATGCCGGCGGACTCCTGGCCCCGGTGCTGGAGGGCGTGCAAACCGTCGACGACCACCGAGGCGACGCTCCGACCCGGGGCGTAGATGCCGAAGACCCCGCAGGCCTCGCGCGGGCTTTGCGTCTCGGGGGGAAGGTTCACCTGAGCCATTCTCGCGCACGGGCCGGAGCTGGCCGCACCACGGGCTCGGCTCTCTCGCGGGGGTTACGGTGGTGGGGTGGTCGACCTACACGTGCACTCGAACGTCTCGGACGGCAGCGACCCCCCCGAACAGCTCGTGGAGCTGGCCGCCGCGGCGGGTCTCTCCGCCTTTGCGCTCACCGACCACGACCGTCAGGACGGCGTGCCGGTCGCTGCGAAGAAGGCTGAGGAGGCGGGGATAGAACTCGTGCCGGGCGTGGAAATCTCCTGTGAGCATGGAGGCACCATGCACATGCTCGTGTACTTCTTGGGCCCAGGCGAGGGGCCTCTTCAAGACGAACTGGGACGGCTCCAGCGTGCGCGCGATACGCGCAACGAGCTCCTCATCACGCGGCTAGAGGAACTTGGGTTGCCCGTGACGATGGAAGAACTCCAAGAGGAGGCTGGCGGGACGGGCGCGGGCAGGCCTCACGTGGCAGCGATCCTCGTTCGCAAGGGCTACGCGACCTCAGTGCAGGACGCGTTCGACAAGTTCCTTGCCAAGGGCAGGCCCGCCTATATGGAAAAGGAACGCTTGGAGCCTGACCAGGCGATTTCGCTTGCGCTCCAGTCAGGAGCGCTCCCCGTCCTCGCCCATCCACTGTCGCTCGGGCTTTCGCCGGCCGAGACCGCATCCACAGTCGCCGAGCTGGCCGAGGCCGGCCTGGTCGGGCTGGAGGCGATCTACGGCGGTTACGACCCTCCCCAACGCGCAGATCTTGCCGTCCTGGCCGCGCGGTCCGGGCTCGCCGTCACGGGCGGTTCGGACTACCACGGGACCTACAAGCCCGATTTGAGCGTCGGCAAGGGCCGGGGGGACCTGCACGTGCCCGACGGGGCCCTGATGGCGCTCCGGGGGAGGCTGCCCGCGTAGGATGCCCACGCAGGGCTCCCACGCCGGCGCCTTGCCTAAGCCGGGTCTAACGCTTGAGGCAGCGCATTGGACCAGGCCGACGTGGCTTCCGCGAGGTCGATGTCGAGCAGGCCGTCTATGACGAGGCGCTCGCCTCCAGCGGAGCCGAGCAGGTGAGTAGGCACCCCACCGGCGCTGGCCCGGGCGAGCACCTCGGGAAGGTGCCGGCGG
>DATJST010000193.1:0-5289 GCA_035503975.1 Acidimicrobiales bacterium
AGCACCCATTGCACCTGGGCGAACGTGGCCCCAGTTGAACGCCCGATAGCCGGTAGGGCGACGCTTACCGCCATGAAGTCGACCAGCATCAGAAGGCTGGCGAGGCACACCGCCACGAGCGCGGCCCATTGGCGCTTGCTCGCCGGGCTCTCGGCAGGTGCGTTCTGCTCCGCTGACTGTGCTGCGAAAGCCATGCTCCTCGTTCCTGCCCGCGGTCTACCGCGGTTCACGATACCCATGGGACACGGTGACGGCTCGCCAGGAGAAGCAGGCGGCGGTATTGGCCGCGATGGCTGGTCCCCCGCTGCCGCATGTGCGCAATCGGCCACGCGCGGTGACGTCGCCTTCTCGATGTGCTTCAGCCCGCGAATGAGCTGGCCACCAGCCTTCCCTGCGTCGATGCATGACATTGAGGTGTGTTTTGCACTGTGCCCGCTGTTCGTGGCGACGCCTCGGCTGGACTAGCTCTGTTTGCATGTGCCACCTGCTGCTGGAACAACCGGATAGCCTTCAGCCCGGCAGATGAGGTGACCGCTTATTTAAGATCCAAGCGAAGCGACGAGCGGGCGTTCATGGAGTAGTCAACGGCCGCCGCTCCAAGGCGCCGTGCACCCTGTTCTCATGGAGCAAGGTGTCGCCGGTGCCAGGTACCCTCCAGTTGCCGGGCGCTAGCCTGGCTGGCGATGAGCGTCATGCCTGAAGTCTCAGTTGCGCCGCCAGTCCCAGCGCTCGACGGGGACCACGAGCGCATGGCCCACATTGTTCTCGAAGGGGTCGACACCGACGACGGCGAGTTCATTTCGGCGGGGCCGACTGTTGCCGAAGGGATCATCATGGGCACACCGGTGCGCGCCCTGTGCGGCAAGGTCTGGGTGCCGAGCCGTGACCCCAAGCGCTATCCCGTCTGCCCCACCTGCAAGGAGATCGCCGAGGCGCTCGGGGGCAGCGTGCCCTCCTCCTGAGGCTCGGTTCGGCCCAAGCCGCTGTCTGCCCGCTAGCGTCCGGCCGCCGCTAGCCGCGGCTGCCGGCCTGCTCGGCCGCCTCGCTCATGGCCTGTTCGAGGGTGTGCCAGGACAACGTCGCACACTTGATCCGGGGCGGGAACTTGACTACTCCTTGCAGCGCTTCGAGCTCGCCCAATGAGACCCCCTCGGCGGCGGCCACCTCGGCTGCGGTGCGCTCGTCTTCTTCACCGCCGGCTGCCCCCCCAGGCGCACCATCCACGTCGTCGTCGCCGTCGCCCTCGCTCCCGGGCCCCAGGCGCTGGCCGTGCAGGGACATCATGGCCCAGAAGGCCTTTATCGTGGAGCGCGCCTCAGCGAGGGTCTTGCCCTTTACGGCGGCCGACATCATCGACGCTGAGGACTGCGAGATCGAGCAACCCTGGCTTGTGATCTTCAGATCTGAGATGCGGTCCCCGAACAGCTCTAGGTACACCACGACCTCGTCGCCGCACAATGGGTTGAAACCCTCGGCTCGCACCGCTGGTGGCACCTCGAGCTGGCCGCGGTTGCGGGGGTTGCGGTAGTGGTCTAGGACTATCTCGCGGTAAAGGTCTTCCAGACCCGTCATGAACAGAGCTCCCTGGTCAGGTCAGCCGAACAGGGCGTCGGCTTGGCCAATAGCATCAACGAGGGCGTCCACGTCGGCTTCGTCGTTGTAAACCGAGAACGAAGCCCGAGCCGTGGCGCTGACGCCGAGGCACCGCATGAGAGGCTTGGCGCAGTGGTGCCCGGCCCGGACGCACACGCCCGCTTGGTCCAGGACTTGGGACATGTCGTGGGCGTGGACATCTTTGTAGCAGAAACTGACAATGCCGGCGCGTGGAACGGACGGGGACGGCCCGTGGATGACGATGTCGTCGCCGTAGCGCTCCTTTAGCGCGCTCATGGCGTACTCGGTAAGCAGCCGCTCGTGTTCGCGCACCGCGCCCATACCGAGAGCGCGCAGGTAGTCGACCGCCGCAGCTAAGCCAACCGCCTCGGCTATCGGCGGCGTGCCTGCTTCGAATTTCCAGGGCACGTCGTTGGTCGTGAAGCCGTCGAGACGGACGTCGCGTATCATTTCGCCGCCGGTCAGGAACGGTGGCATCGCCTCGAGCAAAGCCCGCCGCGCCCACAGCACGCCTATCCCAGTAGGGCCGAGCATCTTATGGCCCGTAAAGCCGACCCAGTCCGCCCCCATTTGCACCACGTCGGTGGGCAGGTGAGGGACGTACTGGGCCGCGTCCACGAGCACCCGGGCGCCGGCGGCGTGCGCGGCCGCGGCGAGCTGAGCTACGGGCACGAGGGTGCCGAGGACGTTGGACGCGGCCGTGATGGCCAGGAGCTTGGCTCCTTCCAGCAATTCGTCGAGGTCGTCCAGGACCAGCATGCCGTCGGCTCCGAGGCGCAGGAAGCGCAGCTCGACGCCCCTTTCTTCGCGCAGCTGCAACCACGGCACGAAGTTGGCGTGGTGCTCGATCTCGCTCGTGACCACCACGTCGCCGGGCCCAAGGTTGCGCCTTGCCCAGGTGTAGGCGACCAGGTTGATCGCTTCGGTCACGTTTTTGGCGAAGACGACTTCTTCCGGCCCGCCCGCGCCGATGAACCCGGCCACCTTGGCCCGGGCGCCCTCGTAGAGCTCCGTGGCCTCCTGGGCGATCTGGTACACACCCCGGTGCACGTTGGCGTGCGAAGTGGCGTAATAACGGTCCATGGCCTGGATCACGGAAAAGGGCTTTTGCGACGACGATGCCGAGTCGAGGTAGACCAGGCGCTTGCCGTGGACCGTGCGCTCGAGCACCGGGAAGTCCTTTTTTACCCGGCCGACGTCGATCGGTCCCGTTGTGGTGGTGGGCGGGGTCGCGGCCGTTACCTCCATGCTTCGTAGCCTTCTCGTTCCAGCTGCTCCGCCAGCTCAGGGCCCCCGCTGGCCACGACGCGCCCGTCGACCAGCAGGGGCACGACGTCAGGGGCCAAGTGGCTCAAGATGCGCTGGTAGTGGGTGATGAGCAGTACGCCGAGCGCTGGACGGGCGGCCCGCACCTCGCGCACCCCGGCCGCCACCACCCTGAGGGCGTCGATGTCGAGGCCGCTGTCGGTTTCGTCCAAGATGGCCAGGTCGGGCTCCAGCACCGCCATCTGCAGCACTTCATTGCGTTTTTTTTCGCCACCGGAAAAGCCGTCGTTCAGGTAGCGGTCGCCGAAGGAGGCGTCCATGCCAAGCTTGCGCATCCACTCCAGGACGCTGAGGCGCAGCTCGAGCACGGAGAGGTCGACTCCGCGGCGAGCGGACAGGGCTTGGCGCAGGAACTGCACCAGAGGCACGCCGGGCACCTCCTCGGGGTATTGGAAGGCCAGGAACATGCCGGCCTTGCCCCGTGTCTCGGCGGGCCAGTCGGTGATGTCCTCGCCCTTGTAGAGCACTCGCCCCGCTGTCACCTGGTAGCCGGGCGAGCCGAGCAGCGCCTTGGCCAGGGTGGACTTGCCGCTCCCGTTGGGGCCCATGAGAGCGTGCAGTTCACCGGCCGGCACAACCAGGTCGACCCCTTTTAGGATCTCGACATCCTGGACGCTCACGTGCAGGTTGCTGACTTCGAACAGGGGCGGCGGCATCACGGGTTCATGCTAGCGAAACGGCCGGCTATTAACACTATGGCCGTAGGGGAAATCCACTTGGGGCGCAGGCCCCAACCACGGCCGTACGGCACTCTAGGGCGGCGCAGCGGGTGACCGGTAATGCCAGCCGCAACAGGAAAGGCGCGGTAAGCTAGGAGTACCGAAGAAAGGAGGTGGTCCAGCTGAGCGGTAGTCAACCTGGGACCTCGGAGGTGGCTGGCCACTAAACGGCCTGCTGGACCGCCTGGTAATCCAAGCCAGACACCCGGGTTACCTCGGCCGGGAGATGGTCCCGCCCGGTAGACCAAACGGATAGCCCGCCTTTTTCCAGCTACTTTTGTGCCAAGGGACGCGTGCGAGCGCGTCCCTTGGTTTTTTCTTAGGTATCTCCAACCACAAGGTTCAGGTTCGGGGGCAAGATCGTCTATGTGAGCGCGGCGGCGCCCGGGCGGGGCCTCTCCTATGTGTTCGGCAATTCAGCCGCCCGCATCCTGGTGCTCGCCGTCGTAGGTCTGGCCGCGGCGGCGGCCTTGGTCTTCGTAGTCCTGGTCGTGTTCTTTCCCAGTGGCCCGAACACGCCCGCGGTGCGTACCCGAGCCGCCTCTGGCGGCCCGGTCACAACCGCTCCTCCACCTGATAAAGCCCAATTGCTGAGCGACGTCAATGTGGTGCCGCTCCCCGGCGCCACCGGGGTAGCCCCGGGCAGCTCGGTTGCTGTCCATGCCACCGACGCTTCGCTGGTGCATGTCGTGGTGCAGCCGGGCGGCGGCCGTTCAGCCGTGCGCGGCAGGCTCGAGGTCGGGGACCAGGAGTGGCAGTCAGCCGGGGCGCTCCGCCAGGACACGCGCTACGTCGTCCGCTACCAAGTGGAAAGCGAGGGCGTGGTGGCCACCGGCGAGTCGACGTTCACCACTGGTACGTACACGGTCGGCTGGCTGTCCGAGGAGCCGTCCACTCCCGCCGGCAGTGCTTCGGGCGCCTCAGGCACCGGAAGCGGGGCGGAAGGCGGCGGTAGTAGCTCGCCGGGTACGGGCGGCACCTCGTCCGGAGCCAGCACGGTCAGCAGTTCGCCAGGTACGGGCAGCACAGGTACGGGCAGCGCAGCTACGGGCAGCGCAGGCACGGGCAGCACGGGCGTCTCGGGCAGCACGGGCGTCTCGGGCACGGGTGGGACTGGGGCGGCCGGCAGCGGCACAGGCAGTGCCGGCGGCGGTACTGTCGCCACGAGCAGCGAGCCCGGCGTAACGGCCAGCACCTCCAGCGAGCCCGGCGTAACGGCCAGCACGGGGAGCGGGCCAGGCGTGACGGCCAGCACCAGCAGCACCGGCAGCACGGGCAGCGAAGGCACCGGCACCGGCACCGGCGCGGGTGTGCCCAGCGCCGCCAGCGGCATCACCGGCGCCGCGAGCGGCATCACCGGCAGCGCCGCCAGCGGTACGGGCAGCACCGGGACCGAGACCAGCACGCCAGTGACCACGAGCGCGACCGGGACAGGCTCAGGCGGTGCCGGCGAGGGAATCGGAACGGGTGGCAGCAGCTCCGGCACGAGCGCTACTGGCGCGGGTCTCACCACGCCGACATCGGCGCAATCCGCTCTCGGTGGCAGTACCGCCGGCTCGGCACAATCTCCGTCGACGATCCCGACCACGGGCGCCGCGCCATCCACCTCGCTGCCCGGCGGTGGTTCGGG
>DATJST010000194.1:0-7150 GCA_035503975.1 Acidimicrobiales bacterium
ATGTCTCTCTTTCCGCTCACCATTGGCCCTACTGGTCGTTACCTCGAGGCTCAAGGCGGCGACCCTTTTCTCATACATGGTGATGCAGCCTGGTCGTTGGCAAGTGCATTGCGTCGCGAGGAGGCTACGCAATACATGGACGATCGTTCGAGCCGTGGTGTGAACGCAGTCATCGTCGACCTCGTAGAGAAACTGTTGGCCCCAAACGCGCCAGGAAACGCCTATGGAGTCGGTCCGTTCACAACACCCGGCGACCTGGGGACGCCAAACCCTGCGTATTTCGAGCACGTCGATTGGCTCGTACAAGAGACAGAACGGCGCGGCATATTGCTCGTCGCCGTCCCGTGCTACCTTGGCGCCCCGGATCCGGGCAGGTCCCCGTTCAATCCGGAGGCGAAACCGGAAGGGTGGTATGAAGAGGTGCTTACAAGTGGCGTCCCGGCATGCGAAACGTACGGCCACTTTCTCGGCGAGCGCTACGCCGGCGCCCGAAACGTCCTGTGGATGATCGGCGGCGACCGGAACCCCGGTAAGGCGCTCGATCATATGCGCGCAGTCGTCCGCGGGATACGCCGCGGCGGTGCCAAACAGCTATGCACGGCGCACGTCTTGCCGGAGCACATCGTGACCGAAGTCTTCCCGGACGACGACTGGCTGGAAGTGACGACGACCTACACATACGGGCTTGTCCACCAGCAGGTGCTCCGCAACTACAAGCGCCGCCCCGTCCGACCAACGATACTTATCGAGTCGACCTATGAGAACGAACACAACGCCAGCGAGGTGCAGATCCGGCGGCAGGCATGGTGGGCCATCCTCTCGGGAGCGTGCGGGCATTTCGTGGGGAGCTACCCTGTCGACGCTTTTCAGGACGGCTGGGAGAACGCGCTCGACTCACCGGCGAGCCGCGCCATGGCTAACCTCAAGCGGTTCTTCGAGTCCTACGCGTGGTGGGAACTGGCCCCGGATGTCGAACACCGTTTTCTTGTGGACGGCTTCGGCGAGTTGCGCGGGCTTAACACTTGTTGCGCGGCCGTAAACCAGGACCGTACGCTGGCTGTGGCTTATATGCCCTCGGCTCGACGGATCGTGGTAAACCTCTCCGAGATGAGCGGGCCTACGGTGGATGTCACTTGGTTCGACCCGGTTACAGGCGAACGGTACGAACTCGAACCCGTGTCAAACACTGAAATTTATTCCCTTTCGCCCCCAGGGAACGAGGACTGGGCCGTCGTATTCGAGGCGAGGGCAGATTCGGTGTCGTCAGGCTCGACAATGTCATAAAGCCGTTGATCGTATTTCCCGCGTGACTATCGCGTTGGTGGAGCCGGAATTCCTTACGTTATAGAGGTGCGGGGCCGTCGGAGCCGGCGTCGTATTCTTCAATTGGAACGGCGTCCTTCGCCCATGCCTCCAGGATGGGCGTGACTACCCGCCAGGACTCCTCGGCCTCATCATGTCGTATCGACAGGGCGGTGTCTCCGCTCAGCACGTTCAGTATTAGCCGGCCGTAAGCAGGCAGCTCGGGTTCCTCCAGGTCCGCCTGGAGCGTCAGGGGCACCAGGGTCGGAGGAGCGCCGGGCGCGACGCCGGTCATCTCGAGGGCGAGGTCCTGCGGCTCGAGCCCGAAGCGAAGTCGGTTTGGTGGCGGGACGGCCAGCTCTGAGGGGAGATGGGGGACCGGACGGAAGTGCACGACCACCTCTTTGCGGTCCCTCGCGAACGCCTTCCCGGTCCGGAGCCGAAACCTGGTCCCCGGCCACCTCCAGTTGTCAAGCTGGAGCACCACCTCGGCGAAGGTCTCGGTGCGGTGGGCGGGGTCGACGCCACTTTCGTCGGTGTAGGCGGGGACCTCGCGTTCGTCCAGCCGCCCCGCCCGGTAGCGGGCGCGCCGGGTGGCGGAGAGGACGGCAGCCTCATCGAGCGGACGGACCGAGCGCAGGACATCGACTTTGCGGTCGCGCAGGTCCCGCTCGGACAGGCTGATCGGGGGCTCCATCGCCAACAGGCAAAGGACCTGGAGCAGGTGGTTCTGCACCATATCCTTGAGTGCTCCCACCCCGTCGTAATATCCCGCTCGTCCTTCCAGCCCCAGCGACTCCTCCCACACGATCTCCACCTCGTCGATGTGGACGCTGTTCCAGATCGGCTCGAGGACCCGGTTGGCCAATCTGGTCCCGAGCAACATCTGTACCGTGCTCTTGGCCAGAAAATGGTCGACGCGGAAGATCTCCCGCTCGCTCATCAGGCTGGCGAGGAGACGGTTGAGCTCGGTGGCGCTGGTGAGGTCCTCGCCGAAGGGCTTCTCGATAACGACCCGGCTGCCGGCGGGCAACCCGGCGCGGTGGAGGGCGCTTACCGCCATGGGAAAGACGGATGGGGGCAGGGCCAGGTATGCGGCGACAGGCCCATCGCCGGCCATGCATGCGGCGACACTGGCGGGGTCAGCCAGGTCCAGGTGCCGATAGCTCGTCGCACCCATGATGAAGCTGCGGGCCTCGGCGGGGAGGTCGCTCGCCTCTTCCTCCAGCCAAAGGGCGGAGTACTCGCGGTAACGCGTATCGTCCCAGTCCTCCCGGGCGGCGGCGACCAAGTGGAACCGGTCCCCCAGGTCGCCCCGGGCTCGCAGCGCCGCCAACCCCGGGAGGAGATATCGGCCCGTCAGGTCGCCGGTAGCGCCCAATATGGTGAGGCGTTCGATCACATGCATCCCCTCCGGGCGGGAAGCCGACGGCGGGCCTCGGCCCAAACTGGACGAGCTATGAAGTGAGCAGCCGAAACTCCTATTGACATGGCTCTCCGAAACGCTCTCGGTACACAATCAGATGTCGCTTGCGCACGCGGCGAGCCATTCTTCAGTTGTGCACGTGTACCCGACGTGAGTCTCTATAAACCGCACAGCAAGAAAATTAGCCCATCGACCGTCTGCCGTCTCCGTCTCTTCGGCGGTGGCGGTCGCATCCCGCAACACCACGACGCGGTAGTTCCGGTACATTGCATCTGTCACCGTGTTGCCCAGGCAAACGCGGCTGTCGAAGCCTACGGTGACCAGGTTGTAGGCGTTGAGCGACCGAAGGAGCGAATCGAGGTACGTATCGAAAAAGCCCGAGTAATGTTGCTTCTTGACCAAGTACTCACCCTCTGCCGGCGCGATGATCTTTGAATGCGCCAGGTAGTCGCTCGGCTCCTTCCACGCTTCGAGGAGGTCCACGTCGTCAGCGCGGAGTGATACCTGACGGAGCTCACTGGAGGGGCCCAGTGCATCGAATAGGTGATTTGTCAGGTACACGATTGGAATGCCGAGCTGCTTGGCCGCTGCCTTGGCCGGTACAATGTGGTCGACAACGACGTCGTGGACGTCCCGGATGTACTTCTGGACTATCGGGGGGACCGCCGGCGACAGCGGTTCGTCCCCGAACCCTAGTCCGTAGACGTCAACGATAAGGAAGACGGTCCGGTCGAGAGCGAGGTCGAGCTTGTCCTCCGCGTAGCCGAGGGGCGAGGCGACGGGGAAAGTGCGGTAAAAACGACCCGGCAACGTGATGGAACGAGTTGTCACCCGGTCCGGCCCGGTCTGTGAGCCAGGGCTCATGATTGAAATATCTCCCTTATTCGAGGTCCTGATTTTCGGTCAACTGCCCTCAACTGACACCACTCTTACAAGACCGCGTCCAACACCTTGCTCGGAAAATACGTGTCGTCCAACATTCGCGGGCCGGAGCCTGTCCTCGCCACCACCAGGTCTAAAGAGGGGACCACCCAGCACCTGTTACCCCGGTACCCCATCATGGCAAACGAGTCCGTGGGCAAGTTCTGCCACAATCTTCCACTGCTGTTGACCCAGAAACCATAACCGTAATTCGGGTTGAATGGTTGGGACGTTCGAGTGGCCCGCTCGATCCAGTCCGTGCTAACTATTCGACGACCGGCCCATAGGCCTCTTCGCAGCAGCAAATAGCCACAGCGCGCCAGTTCTCGAGACGACAACAGCAAACCGCAATGGGCTATTGTATGCGGGCCAATCCACTTCCCCCCGCCCGAACGGATCCACGACACTGCCGGTATCCCGATGGGCCCGAACAGTCGCTCGTTCATGAAGGTGTCCAGTTCGCGGCCTGTTACATTTGCAAACACAAGCGACAAATGGGAAAAGCCCGGGTCCGAGTACTCCCACCGGCTCCCCGGCTCAGCGATAAGCTGTCCCACGTCATAACCGTACCGATTGGGCACTCTACCGAGAAGGTGCTCGAACACGCCGTCTCCCAAGCGCGTCTGGGTGCCACCACTTATGTGATAATGACCACTAAACCCCCCTGTCATCGACAAGAGTTGGCCTACCGTCACCTGCGCTTTCCGCGAGTCCGTCAGGGGATGTCCCTCGGGGATAAACTGATAGGCATGGCTGTCGAGGTCGAGGCGCCCGGCATACTCCGGGTCGCCCATAAGAATACCGAACGCCAGGCTGGTGAACGATTTGGTGACAGAAAATACGTCGAACCGCGATGAGCTCATCGTATCGGTACTTCTGAACTCGGTCGCCAGAACGCCATTGCGCACGACGGAAAAGCACCACGAATCGCCGCTGTAGTACCAGTCCTGCTCCTTGGCGGCAAGAGCCAAAACGTTTGGGTCCAGGTGTGCGCGTTCGCGGATCTCTTCGTCCGACTCGGCATAGCTCCAGCCGCCTTCAGCCTCGGGAGGAGGGAAATAGTGGTCGGCACCAGTCCCAGCAACGTTCATCTCCCCCTCCTCGGCGTTGGCCCATGTCGAGGTCTCGTCGCCGTTACGTGACATTTTCGCGCTGTGTAAGACCAAACCTCTACTGGATGGGCCGTCCCGTAGTGAGTGACAGTGGTGGGTACAGTCATCGGCTCACATCGCCGCCGGCCGACTCGAGATCAGCGTACGTAGGCATACCCTCGATGTCGCCGACCACGCCCACGACGGCAGCACCGCATTGATGGGCAAGCATCAACGAGCTCAAAAGGTCGCCGTGCCGAAGTAGTCCCGCCGCCAGGCCGGCATTAAAGGCATCCCCCGCTCCGACGGGGTCCAGCGGCTCCACCGGGATAGGGTTCCGAGCGACGACCGGAGCGCGATCAGTTTTGGTGCCGGCGACAGCCAGGAGGGGGCCGTCGCGCACAACGACTGTGTGCGGCCCGAGGTCGAGAAGCGCGGTAACTGCGTCGGGCGCTTGAACTGCCCCGGTGAGCAACGCCGCTTCGTCCAACGATGCGGTGACGATCGACGCGCTCGACACCAGGTCGAGCAGCACTGGCCTGGCCTCCTCGACGGGCCAGAGGCGGCGCCGGTAGTTGACGTCTACGAAGAAGTCAAGCCCGAGCGTGCGGACAACTTCCATGACCGTGCGGGTGGCGGTTCTGCAGGATTCCGAGAGCGCAGGTGTTACACCAGAGAGATGCACGATGGTTCCTGGAGGAAGGCCGTCGAATGCCGCCACCACATCGTCAGGGGTGAGGCGGGCGCCCGCGCAACCGGCTCGACGGTAAATTACTTCGGGTGGAGGAAAGCGGCGAAGGTTACGGAAGAGCAGTGCCGTGGGCGCCGCCGGATCTCGGATGAGATGATCGACTCTCACGCCTTCGGCCATAAGGCGCCGCAAGATAACCGTCCCGAACGGGTCATTCCCAACTCGGCCCACCAGGCTGGCCCGGTGCCCTAGCCGGGACACGCCGACGGCCACGTTCACCTCAGCACCGACCACGTGCGTTGAGTAGTTCGCCACTTCGACGAGGGGCCCGCTCGAAGTGGCGACGAACGCGACGAGAGGCTCCCCGACGGAAACGAACTCTGGCGGCCGGCCCACAGATGTCATTGGGAACGAGCGGCAGACAGGGAATTAACCAGCTGCACGGCTCGCGCCGCAGCCTGGACGGCATCTCCTCCCGCAGCCAGCCATGACCCGACACCGACGGCGACGCAGCCAGCTCTGACGAACTCGCCGGCATTGGAGGCGTCGATGCCGCCGACTGCTATGAAGCGAACGTCGGGTAATGGATCTCGCAGGGCTACCAGGGTCCCGACGCCAAGTGACGACGCCGGGAAAAGTTTGACTGCGGTGGCCCCGCCCCGCCAGGCTCTTACGACCTCAGAAGCGGTGGCGGCGCCGGGGATCAGCGGCGCACCAGAGGAGCGAGAGAACTCGAGAAGCTCGTCGTCGGTGTGCGGGGAGACCAGGAAGGAGGCGCCTGCATCGACGGCACGTCTGGCCGCCTCAAGGTCGAGGATCGTCCCCGCTCCGACGGCTAGAGCGTCGCCTCTCGACCTCAGCTCGGACATCAGCTGCAGCGCGTCCGGCGAGTCGACCGTTAGCTCCATTACCCGGATGCCGGCTGCTCGTAACGCACCGGCGACAGCCAGCACACGGGGCCTGGGCAGCCGGCGAAAAATAGCTATGGCGGGGCACTCGGCGAGGCCGGCCGGCAGGGCCGGCCGATCTGCGGCGCCCGCTCCTGACGCGGGCGAAAGGCGCTCGCCGGGCGCACTGGAGGCCGTCACCGCGGCTGCGCTCCGAACGGGGCCAGTGTACGAAAGACCGTACCTCGTGTCGTCATATGCTTTCCTCGAAGGCCGCCGGGCCGGCCATTGCCTTTACGCTCATCGAGTGCGCCGGGCTGGCACAAGATAGCCGGTGACCACTTCGCGACCTCCTACAAGACAGCTTTGCACAGTTTGGTCGGAAAGTACGTGTCATCCATGAGCTTCGGCCCGAGCCTGTCCTCGCCACCACGTCTGTTCCATTCACCCTGTCGGAGCAACAAATAGCCGCCTCGCGCCAGCTCCCGGCACGATAAGCCCAAGCCACAATGGGCTACTGTATGCGGGCCGACCCACTTCCCGCCGCCTGACCGGCCCCACGACACGGGAGGCACCCCAATGGGCCCGAACAGCCGCTCGTTCAAAAAGGAGTCGAGTTCGGTTCCTCTAAGATGGGAGAACACAAGCGACAAATGGGAATAGCCCGGGTCCGAGTACTCCCACCGGCTCCCTGGCTCTGCGACGAGCCGTCCGGCGTCACTACCCCAGCGATTTGGCACTCTGCCAAGCAGGTGCTCAAATAGACCGTCGCCTAGCCTAGCTGGGGGAATACCCTGCGGCATAAGCGACGGAACGGGCCAAGCGTGGCGGC
>DATJST010000195.1:0-15010 GCA_035503975.1 Acidimicrobiales bacterium
TGCCGACGGCACCGGTATGTCCGAAGACCAGCTACAGAGCCCAGTCGTGTCTGGCGAGCGCTGGCTGAAGGGTCCTGCAACCTGCCTACTAGGGTGTGAAATTAGTTGTGAAATCTCCTGGGCTGAGGCATAATGGGCTCATGGTCACCACAAGCCCTCAGCGAGCGGGCCTTCGGGCCCACGCCCAAGCCGTCCGCCTGAGCACGCCCGTGCTCGTGAAGGAGCTCCGTGACCTGCTGGGCGCCAAGCTCGTGGCGTACCTTGGCGGTGTACGGGAGACCCGCGCCGTCCGCCAATGGGCTGACGGCGCTCGGGGGGTCCAAGACCCCACCGACGAGCGACGTCTCCGCGTCGCTTACCAGGCCGCCACGCTCATCGCCGAGCGTGACAGCCGAGAGGTGGTACAGGCCTGGTTCCAGGGGCTCAACCCGCAGTTGGAGGACCGCTCCCCCGCCCGCCTCCTACGCGAAGGCGACCTCGACGAGGTCGGCCCTGCCGTGCTCACCGCAGCCCGGGCCTTCGCTGCCAACGGTTGAACGGGAGGCCGTTGGCTCGTCGGGTCGTCGGTACCGCCGCGGGGGACCTCGCAGCTGCGGTCAACCCAGGTCAGGTGTGGCGGGTCGGGTACCGGCCCGACCCTTGGGCATGGACGCCCTGGCAATATGCCGGGGACAACGGCCGCTTCGACGGTCGCTGGGACGACCCAGCGGGCACCTTCCGGACGATCTACGCCGGCACCGACCTTCTTGCCTGCCTGCTCGAGGTGCTCGCGCGCTTCCGGGCCGACCCGCACCTGAGCGAAGACCTGTCTGCCATCGACGAGGATCCTGACGACGCTGTCCATTACCCGACCCAGGTCCCCGGCAGCGTGCCTGTTGCCTGGCTTGCTCCGCGCGTCGCCGCCACCGCCACCCTCATCGGCGCCTACTGCGCGGTCAGTGACAAGGAGTCGCTCCCGACCCTGCGGTCCCGCTTCCTACCTCTCGCCCTCCGTCACGGGTTGGCCGACCTGGACGCAGGCACCCTGCGCCTCTCCGCCCCTCGACCTCTTACACAGCAGGTGGCAGCGTGGCTCTACGACCTCCATCACGAGCATGAGTACCTCTTCGACGGCGTCCTGTTCCAGTCCCGCCATGGCGACGGCCTCACCCTTTGGGCCGTCTTCGAACGTGACGACGACGGCGACACCTCGGCCCGTCTGCACGCCACCACGACCATCGAACTGGGTCGCGACGACCCTGCCCTGGTGGAAGCCTTCCGTCTCCACCGGCTCGCGTGGAGTGTGCCATCGTGACCTGCGACCGTGCGAGCCAACGCCTAACAGGGCACAGAGTGCTCCGGGCAGGTGGCACCGGGTGAGCGCCACCTCGGGCAGCGCAGGTGTGACGTCGCGGGTCACCTCCTAGTGCCGGCAACGGAGCGCGCCCGTGGCCGAGCCGTGCGGCCTGGCGGGCGCCAGGCTCGGCCTTGGTCGGGACATTATTTCTAGCAATTCTGTATTGCAGGGTAAGAGAAATTGGCGTAGTCAGGGCGCCAATATCCGTCGTTCGGCACCACCTCGGGCTTTTGTGAGTTCCTGGCACCCACGCTCAAGAATGGCCGATCTGCTGCCCGTGCTGCCCGCTCAAGGAGCGCTGGCGAGGTCGCTCAGTGCAGAGTCCGGGAACGCGTCGAGCGGCCCACCTACGGCGCCGGCCGCATTCGCTGGCACATGGGCGCGCTTCACTCCAGTCGGGCTGCCTCACCGCCGCAGTTCCGCTACCTTGTCGAGCCATCGCAGCTTCTGCGGGTTGCGGACGGCGTAGATCCGGGTGATCCGGCCGTCCTCGACCTCCAGGCTCACCGCGGTGGGTTCGCCGCCGACGTCGATCCGGACGCCGGGCAGAGCGTTGAGCCAGGTGGTCGTTGCAACTAAGCCGGGGAACTTCACGGCGCGGGCCAGGAAGGCCAGCACCTTGTCAGCTCCGGTGATCGGCGCCCGAGCAGCCGCGATCACGCCGCCGCCGTCGGCGATCAGCACCACGTCCGGGGCGAGCACCTCGATCAGGCCCTGCACGTCGCCAGTCGAGATGGCTGCCATCAACTTGTCGACCGCGGCCTGCTGCTGGGCCCGGTCCACCCGCGCCCGCGGCCGCCGCGCAGCGACGTGCTCGCGGGACCGGTGCGCGATCTGGCGTACCGCGGCTGGCGTCTTGCCAACGACCGAGGCGATCTCCTCGTAGGGAGCCTCGAACACCTCGCGCAGCACGAATACGGCCCGCTCGACGGGCCCGAGGGTCTCCAGCACCGTGAGCATGGCGATCGAGACGTTCTCGGCTAGCTCGGCGTCCTCGGCCGCATCGGGGCTCGTGAGCAGCGGCTCGGGCAGCCATTCGCCGACGTACTCCTCCCTCCGGCGGGACACCGATCGGAGCCGGTTAAGCGCCTGGCAGGTGACGATCCGGACCAGATAGGCCCGCGCGTCACGCACCTGGGCCTGGTCCACGCCGGCCCAGCGCAGCCAGGTCTCCTGGACGACGTCCTCGGCGTCGGCTGCCGAGCCGAGCATCTCGTAGGCGACGGTGAAGAGCAGGCTGCGGTGCGTGACGAACGGGTCGCCGGTCACGCCGTCGAGGCTACGGCGAGCGGCTCAGCCCACAGGCCGCCGAGAACTCCTGCGACTCGATCCCGAAGGCGGTGTTGGTGCGCGTGTACAGGTTCGCCAGGCCGATGTACGCGGTGAGCTCTACCAGCGCCGCCGGCCCGAGCGCCTCCAGCAGCCTGGCCGAGAGCTCGTCGGTCACGGTGGGCGGCGTTTGCGTCATCGCCTCGGCGTAGTCCATGACGTCGTGTTCGAGCGGCGCGAAGACGTCCGACGCGCGCCACCGCGGCACCTCACGCGCCTTGGTCAGGTCGAGCCCCTCGTTGTGGGCCTGGAAGTACCCGAGGTCCAGGCAGAAACTACAGCCAACCAGGCTGGCAACCGCCATGTGGGCGAAGGACTTCAAGTTCTTGTCGCACCGGTCCCACTTCTGTGCCTTTCGGCCGACGTTGAAACTGAAGTTCAGCACCTTCCGGTTGTGCCACGCCACCGCCACTGGCTCGGGCACCTCGCCGAACATCTTCCGGGACATCCGCTTCACCAACTCGCCGTACATGCCGGTCAGCTCTGCCTTCGGGACCCTGGTGCGGCTAGCCATGATTCCTCCTTCGCTTACGTGCTCTCGCCATGGAGACACCGGCCACCGATCGGATGTGACAATCCCGAGCCGGGCAGACAGCGGCGTGCAGTGGCGGTCCGACCTAGAGGATGGCCTGCCGCGCAGAGGGCGACGCCTGCCGCGTCGTCTGTGTAGCCAGCATCGGCGACGACGTGTACGTCCGCCGGAGCTGCACACTATGCCGCCGACTCCACTCAGCATCGGTGAGCGCGTCACCGTCGTCGGCACTCCGTCGAAGCGTCGCGGTCTGACCTAAGGACCCAAGCAACACAGACAATTCTGCTCGGCCCACCGAGGGCCGAAGCACCTTCCTTGCCAACGTCGTGCCGAGGTTCACGCGCTCTCGGAAAGGTGCCGGTGAACGGCGGCAGTGGTGCGGCCGAGGTCATCGGTGGCGAGAAGGTCGAGCAGCGAACCTCTGAGAACCGCAAGTGCCAAGGTGCGCTCGGCGGCCCCAGCGGCGCTCCGTCGGCGGTCCGGGGGCTGGCCGCTGGCGAGGACGGCAAGCCAGTCTCCAACCGTCTGGCGAGCGAAACCGGCCCAGGGCCCGTCGGGTTCGGTGAGCGAGCGAGTGTAGGCCTGCGCCCACAGGACCAGGAGCGCTCGGTGCTCCCCGGCGGCCAGCCATTGCCACGTCGTGGCGACGATGTCAGCTAGATCTCCCGGGCGTCCCTTGTCGCTGAGACGCTCCAGGAGAGCGAGCTCGTCGGTGCGGGCGCGAGCGAGCAGGGCACGTACAAGCCCGTCTTTGGAGCCGAACAGGAACAACAGCACGCGCGGGCTTGAGCCGATCGCAGCGGCAAGAGGGCGCAGCGACAGGTCGGCGAGGCCGTGTCGGAGCGCGTACTGGTACGAGAGCTCGAGGAGCTCGCTTTGGCGGGGAGAAGGGGCTCGTGCTGGCTCGTCCACAGCGCTAGTATGCCACTGAAACGACTGTGTCAGTAGGGGAGGCGTGATGGGCGAAGCGCTGGTACGGCCCTTGGGACAGCCCGGGGACCTGGGCTGGGTGGTCATGGCACATGGGGAGGTGTACGACGCGGAGTTCGGTTGGGACGCCAGTTTCGAGGCGCTGGTGGCCAGGATCGTCGCCGACTACGCGAACGACCACGACCCCGCCCGCGAGGCGGCTTGGGTCGCCGAACTCGGCGGGGCCCGCGTCGGGTGCGTGTTCTGCGTCGCCGCGGACGACATGACCGCCCAGTTGCGGATCCTGCTTGTCCACCCCTCCGCCCGAGGTCATCACCTCGGAGGCCAGCTCGTGGACGAGTGCGTGGCCTTCGCCCGCCGTGCCGGCTATAGGCGCATGAAGCTGTGGACCAACCACCCCCTCGTCGCCGCTCGGAGGATCTACCTGTCGCGCGGCTTTGTCTTGGAGGCCGAAGAGCCGCACCACAGCTTCGGCGTCGACCTCGTCGGACAGGTCTACGAGCTCGAACTGGGATAGGAGGCCATGCGAAGACCCGGATCTTCTGCCGCCCATCGGGACGCACTAGGGCGCCCAAGGCTGAGGTCGATCTGGCCCCTCAACAGGTCGTCGTCGAGCGCAACGACCAGTGCTCCGCCATGGGGTTGGTATGCGGGGCCACGAATGTGCCAGCTAGCGCTGCCCCATTCGGCGATCACTCGGAGCGGTGCATCGAGGGACCGCCCGAGGGCAGTCAAGGTGTACAGGATGGGCTCTCGACCCGGCCCGGGATCGAGACAACGAGCAGTGTGCGGGTCACGTCGCCACGCCGCAGAGTCTCGGTCAGCACCTTGTACGAGATGCCATCCAGGGCATCGTGGAGGTCCTGGCACCGACGGCCTCGCTCAAGTCGTCCGGCAAGCACAGCGAGCGTCCAACGTCTCGCGAGAAGTCAGACGAGAGGAATGGCTGGTCGTCACGGCTCGGCGGTGGTTGGTCCGGTTCCGCCTTTCAGTGGCTCCCCGGTTATGGCGTGTCGTTGGCACGAGTGGCCAGGTCAAAGATGTTCGCGATCTCCTTCGCATACTTGTCGATGTCGAAAGCAGGGTCAAGGACGAGCCGGTGTGGCACGACGTCGATGGTGGCCCGGACCGCCACCGCCATGAGAGCTGGGTCGAAGTCACTTCGGAGCCCCCCCGCGGCCTGGAGACGCGCCAGCTGCTCTTGGAGGAGCCGCGTCGCCACGTCGATGTCCCGGCCGTCGACGCGCCGCCCGCCATCGGTCGTGAAGGCGCCGTTCCGGAGGATCTCGACGACGGCGACCATGTAGTTGCGGTGCTCGCGCATGAACGCCAAGTTCGACTCGATATAGGCGCGGAGCATGGCCGGCCCGGTTGGCGCGGCAAGGACGCGCGGGAGGATGTAGGCCCTGCCAGCTTCGACGACGTCGATGACGACCTGCTTGATGAGGTCGTCCTTGCCGGCAAAGTGGTAGCTGATGACACCCTTGCTGATGCCGATGCGTTCGGCGATGCGCGCCAGCGAAGCCTGGCCGTAGCCGACCTCAGCGATGGTGTCGATCGCGGCACCGACGATCTGCTTGCGACGGGCGGTCTCGATGAATGTCCGCTCAGGCTCGGGCTCGGTCACCACAGGCCGAATCCTATCTGGCCGCTCGGCCAGATCCTCGTACATTTGGTCAGTGGGCTTGCTAGCTTGGCAGGTATGGAGGTCCGCCCGCCGCTTGTCGGCCCGAGACGACAGTCCGGTCAGGCTCGGGGGAGCCGATGACGGCGGAGCGAGTAGCAACGCCGGGCCGTTCGGGCACCGGCGGGCCGCGACCCGGCGCCGCTCTGGTCGTTGAGCACCTGGGCAAGCGTTTCGGCGAACGGGTCGCCTTTGATGACATTTCGTTCGTGGTCGGCAAAGGCGAGGTGTTCGGTTTCCTGGGCCCCAACGGTGCGGGCAAGACGACGACCGTGCGGACGCTGGGCACACTGATCGCGCCGAGCTCAGGGTCGGCGAGCGTTGCCGGGATCCCGTTGAGCGCAAGGAACGGTTCTGCGATCCGCTCGCGGATCTCGATGATGCCGGAGACCCCTGGGCTGTACCTGCGCCTGACGGTGACCGAGAACCTTCAGTGCTTCGCCGGGCTCTACGAGCTGGACGACGTACCGGGTCGCATCGGCCGGGCGTTACGGGCGGTCAACCTCGAAGACCGCGCCCGTGACCTGTGCGGGTCGCTGTCCAAAGGGCTACGCCAGCGGGTCGCGCTTGCTCGAGCGCTGCTCAACGATCCGGCTGTACTGTTCCTCGACGAGCCGACCTCGGGCCTGGACCCCGTGGCGACCCGCGATGTCCACGAGCTCATCGCCTCCTTACGCGAGCGCGGGGTGACGATCTTCCTCACCACACACCGATTGGAGGAGGCCGAGCGGCTCTGCGACCGAGTTGCGATCCTGAACACGACGTTGCGAATGATCGGTCGTCCCGACGAACTGCGCCAGCAACTGTTCAAACGCTCCCTGGAAGTACGACTGCGCGCCCCACTGGGCGACCCCAAGGCGGTGTTCGGTGCTGTCCCCGAGGTCGAGGGATGGGAGCAGACGCCGTCGGGCTACAAGTTGGCCGTCTCGGGCCCCGACCTCGCCGCTCCGGCGCTGGCGCGGGCCCTCGTCGCAGCCGACGCCGACATCCTTTCCCTCGCCGAGTCCCACCATTCGCTGGAGGACGTCTATCTCGAGCTGGTCGACGAGGACGTGGAGGCCAGGGCCCGATGAGCTTCAGCTGGGCCAGAGTCGGTGCGGTCCTGCACAAGGAGCTGCGGGACTACCGCCGCAACCGCTTCGTGGTCGCCACGATGGCGGCGGTGCCGGCGCTCTTCATCACGCTGCCGACGATCCAGCTGATCGCAGCCAATACGACGGACAAGGCCCTCAGCCTTCGCATCGGGCTCTCCCTTCTCTACATGCTGGTGATCCCGGTGATGATGCCGTCCGTCGTCTGCGCCTACTCCGTGGTCGGCGAGCGCGAGCAGGGCACGCTGGAGCCGGTGCTCTCCACCCCGCTCCGTCGTGAGGAGTTCCTAATAGCCAAGGCGCTGGCCGCGTTCGTCCCGACGCTCGCGATCGCGTACGCGGTCTTCGGGATCTTCCTCGCCGTCGCGGCGCTGTTCGCCCACCCGGCGATCGTTTCGGCGATCTTCACAGGACCGCACGTGCTGGTCCAGTTGCTGTTCACGCCGCTGTTGGCCGGGTGGGCGATCTGGGTCGGGATCGCGGTCTCTACCCGGTCCACGGACGTGCGCGTCGCACAGCAGCTGAGCGTGCTCGGTAGCGTCCCGCCACTGGTCATCGTCGCCTTGATGTCGCTGAACGTGATCTCCGAGTCGACCGCACTTGCCATCGGCCTTGCCGCAGCACTGCTGGCGTTCGACCTGCTCGCCTGGCGCGTCGTCGCTTCGATGTTCGATCGCGAACGGCTCGTAACCGGCAGCCGTCGATGACCGCCGCCGGTGCCGCGAGTAGCCGGACAAGCGCCCTCAATCGGGTGCTAGTGCTCATCATTTCGAGAAAGGACGCCAATGTCAGCAGTCAGGATCTTTAGGCCGAAGCAACCCTGGAAGGCGTCGCCGGCGACACTGCTGCCTACCGGCCTGCTGTTCCGCCTGTTTAAGCCTCGATCGGACTACACGGTGGTCCTCGACGACCACCCCGTGGGCAAGATCGGGAAGGAGCAGGTGAGGGTCTTCGAGGTGGGGCCCGGGGAGCACCGCCTGTACATGCGGTTCGTGGGGCTGCGCAGGTCCGAGGAGCTGCGAATGTCCTTGAAGGACGGCGAGGAGCGCCAGTTCCTCTGCGGCACCAGCGGGATGGGCTGGCCCACCCTCCGGGAGGCGTCGCCTGAGGAGGTCGCCCAGGTTCGGGGAACCGTTAGCGAGCCGCCATCGTCAGGAGGCCCCCTCCCGCCGAACTAGCACAGACCGCGGGACCAGGCCCATGACATCACGCGCCATCCGCGTCGGCCAACGGCTGACGACAGAAAGGAAGTCGAGTATGCCCCTAAAGAAGTCCCGTCTCCGCCCCCTGACGCTGATAGCAGCTGCCGCTCTGGGAATGACAGTGCCCGTCAGTTGTCGGCCGTCCGCTTCCGCATCGCCGCTCTGGACGGCGCAGAGTTCGCGGAGCCAGGCGCCTGCGTGCGCATGGCCAGTCGAGGACAGCTACCTGACGGCCAACAGCGGTCTGCCTGATACTGCGGCGTGGTACTGGGGGCAATCCTTCGCCATCCACCAGGGCACCCAGGTCGTCGTGTCGGGTATCTACCCCGATGCTCGCTTTGCATCTTTCACCGTATACTCGAGCAGCGAACTTCCGTTTACGTCCAACGGAGTGGCGTCGTCGCTGTCCGATTTCCAGATCGCGCCGGACCGAGGCAGCGCGAACCCCTGGCGTCGGGTCGCGGCCCCAGGCGGGCACTTCACGCTGAAGCTTCGCATGCAGGTATCACCTGGCCAGGTCAACGTCCTGCCGCTCGCCCCGGCGGGCGTCAACTCGGGTGTGGGCTACCTCGAATACCGGGTCTACCTCCCTGCGAGCAGAGACGCATCCCACATCGCATTGCCGCACATCACGGTCGAGAACCGAGGATCGACCCAGCAGCTCCAGGCCTGCACCTCGCACACCACAGCGATCCCACCACCCGTTCGCCACACCACGACGACTCAAGCAACGGCCAGACGCACCGGCGTCCCCGGCCCGCTCCAGTTCTTCCGCGCCGCTTTCCGGACCTACTTCCCCAATCCTGGGACCGCTTACCTGCTCGCCTACACGACACCTCCGACCGCCTCACAGGTGATCGTGGTCACCGGGAAGGCGCCCACCTCACCGCCTGGCGCACACCCATCGATCTGGCCCAGCGCGCGCGAGCAGGTCCGCTATTGGTCCATGTGCGTCAATATCGGGGAGGGCACCGATCCCGTCGTCGTCAACCACCTGCCCGACGGGCACACAGACCTCGGTTGTCGGGCCGACGACGCAACGAAGTTGAGCGTAGGTGGGACATACACCTACGTGATCGGCACGGAGGCACAACGAGCCAGCATCGAGCGAGCGCCCGGCGTGACCTTCCTGCCACTTTCGCGGGCCCAGCCGGCGGCGCCGCTTTACCTCCTGGCGATGCGGTACACGCTCGCCAACCCGTCGTTCCCTTTTGCGCCACAAAACATCGTCCAGACGCTGAGCGCACCAGCAGCCGCCCGGGCCATGGGGGCGTACTACCCGCACGCCCGGCTCTGCTCATTGAGCGCGCTCAGCACCGGAGGCGCATCAGCATGTGGCTAGTTCCGTCGGGGTCGGAATACCTACCTGCCCGGCATGGCCTCGCGGATCCGGATTGACCGAAGCGATGCGCCGGCTCGCGGTCAGTTCCATCGTCGTGCCGTTCGTGCTCCCGGTCCGTATCGCCGCGTGGGCCGCTGGCGGCCTGGGGGCCGACCGCAGTGCGACCCGGCTGCGCGCCCTCACGGCCGGGGCCCCCGTCGCGGCCTACGTAGTGACCGGCGTGGCCTGGTTCTTCCTCTTGCACAGCGGCATCTTCTACCCAGTCTTCGATGCCGGGGATCTGCAGAGCTCGTGGGGTGGGCCCACCCTCGCCGGAGCATGGGTAGTCCATCTTGCCCTTGCTCTTGGGCTGCTTCTGCTCGTTGCGTTTCCCTTCGCCCTCTGGAGAGCCGGGAGGTGGGCCCCTTGACCGACACAGAGCGGTGCTGAACCAGCCAGATCCCAGACCGACCCGCACTTCTTAGAGACGTGTGGACGCTAGCGGTCCCCAGGAGCCCGGTGCCGACCAAGGAGCAACCGCGGTCAGTGGTCACCCCGTGCCGCGTAATCAGGCAGACCGCTGTTGGACGCTAGGCAACTGTCCTCGATCGGCCACGCACACCCCAAGGCCTGGGCCGTCGAAAGTTTGCTCGGCCCCGGGGTGGGGTTGCCGCAGCGGGAGTCGCGCAACCGGCCAGCACAGTGACCTCCGCAGCTGCGCGGCCATCAACCTGTCAAGCGACCTCCGACTGGAGCACCTCGGCGAGGGGTTGACGCGCGCCGGCGCGGGCAGCGGTAGCAGTGAGCACGGCTATGACCAACAACGTCGCGACGAAGGTGGCGAGCAGCTCGGGCGCGGGTGGCACCACTACCGTGCCCCCATGCTTGGCAAGGCTGTAGAAGCCGATCCCGGCAGGGATACCGAGCACTGCACCGACGGTTGCCGGGACGAGCTGTGCGACTGCGAGGCCGACCGTGGTCTGCTCCCGGGTGGCGCCAAGCGCGTGCGCGATCGCGCAGGAACGCCTCGCCTCGAGCACCGTGGTCCAGGCCATGAAGACCGCGTTCACGGCCGCCAGTACGACCAGCACCACGGTGACGACCACAAGGACCCTCGAGACGGCCGTGACCACGGGGTTGACGAGCCCTCCGGGCACGCCGCTCTCCGAGTTGCGGCGCCCGAACGCCAGCACCGCGACGACCGCGCCGTCGGTAACCGCGACGCTGGCGGCACCGAGCAGGAGACGTCGTGGCCGGCGCGCCAGGAGCCGGACACCGAGCAGCAATGGGGAGGGCAGCCAACTCGACAGCGAGACCATCAAGGCCCGGCGCCGCGGCGGCCGGGCGGCATCGGCCAGGGCGGCGACCGTGCTGGTCCGCGCCGCACGGAGCGCCGGGCGGAGCGTGGCGAGCACCGCCACTACCACCGCAACGGCCACCACCACCGCCGCCGTGACGCCGGTGAGCGCCGGTGCGCCGGGGCTGCCCATGAGACCGTCGTCTGGCTTGCTGAGCAGAGGCGCGACCAGCCAGCCAGCAGCTAGGCCGACCACTGCCGCCATCAAGGCGATGAGCAGGTGCTCGGTCAGCAGGATGGCGGCGACCAGCCGCGGCGTGCCACCCACGGCCTTCAGCAGGCCGCTCCTTCGTGCCTGCTCGGCCGTCCGGCCTGCGACCACCACCGCCACGCAGGCGATCGCCAGCATGCAGAGCAGCCAGCTCCCGATCACGAGCGCTTCCTGCTCGAGCTGGGCCCCCCTGGCGTCGTTGCCGGCGATCTGCTGCCACGACCCCAGGGAGAGGCTGTCCGTACTGTGGGCGTCGGCGAACGCGGTCGCCCCGGCGGGGTCAGACAGTTTCAGGTCCAGTAGGTAAGAGAGCGGGTATGCAGGGGTAGCCAGCGCCCGGGTGTCGGCCTCGGTGAGCCAAAGGATGCCCGGGGCGTTCACCGACGGCCACCCAGCGCTGATGGCGAGGCCGCACACTCGGAAGGCCCGGCCGTCCAAGCTCATCGGGTCGCCGGTCCTGACCCCGAGCTCGGCGGCGTAAGTGGCCTCGACCACGACGGCGCCGGGGCGTACCCAGGTCCCCTGCACGAGCCTCGGTTGGTCGACCGATGCTCGGCCCTGTTCGCGCCCCTCCACGACGAAGCCCCCCGTTCCAGAGGGGACGCTGTGGCCTCCTGCGACAAGGGACGGCGTAGCTACCGGGTACGGCCCGCCGTAGCCGATGACGCCAGGGGCGCGTTCCAGTGCGATCATGCCCGCGGGTGGAGCGACGACTGCCCTACCGCCCGGCGTGGGCGGCGACGACTGGGCCACGACGTCGGGCCCTGAGGTCGCGGCGCGGGTCTGCGCGTACGGGTGGCTCGTCACGCCGCTCAGTGCGAACCCCAGCGCCAAGGTGGCGCTCGCGGCGGCGATGACCACGAGCGTCAATGCCGACTGTGCACGTCTTGCGCGCAGGTCCCGGGTGGCAAGGCGCCAGACGAGCACGAGCCTGCCCATACCGGTCAGGCTCCCAGCCCCGCGAGGTCGGCCAGGTTGCCCTTCGTGCCGCCGACCAGCCTCGTCTCATCGACGAAGGCACCGTCACGCATCGCGATGAGCCGGTCAGCGGTTGCCGCCACCCGCTCGTCGTGGGTGACGATGACGAAGGTCAGGCCGGCGCCGTGCAGGCTCTCGAAGAGCCGGAGCACCTCCAACGTGGCGGCGCTGTCTAGGTTACCGGTCGGTTCGTCGGCCAGGACCACCGAGGGCTCGTTGGCGAGCGCCCGTGCGATGGCGACGCGCTGGCGCTGGCCACCGGAGAGCGCCGACGGGAGATGGCCGGCCCGGTCGGTGAGCCCGACCATTTCGAGCAGCTCGACCGCGCGGCGTCTCGCCCGGCGAGGCGGGCGCCCAGCCAGCAGCGTGGGGAGCTCTACGTTCTCCTGGGCGGTGAGCTCCTCCATCAGGTGGAACGCCTGGAAGACGAAGCCGACCTCAGTCCTGCGCACATGCGCCAAGGCCCGCTCAGAAAGTTGGTCCGTCCGCCGACCGTTCAGCCAGACTTTGCCCGTTGTCGGCCTGTCGAGGCCACCGAGCAGGTGGAGGAGGGTCGACTTGCCACAACCGCTCGGCCCCATCACGACCAGGACCTCGCCAGGCGCGACGTCCAGGTCGACTTCGTCCACCGCCCGCACCAGCCCTTCGCCGTCGCCATAGTTCTTGCGCAGCGACCGGGCGCGCAGGAGTGCCGCGTCCCCCTCCTTCATGGCTCCCTCCTCCGGCCCGTCCATGCGCGTTCGCAGGCCTCCAGCCAGCGCAGGTCAGCCTGGAGGCGGAGCACTATCCCTTCGAGCAACAAGGCGGCGTCGGAATGGTCAGCCTCCTCCATGGCTGCCCGCTGTGCGTCTCGGAGCCGGCGCAGCAGCTCGCGCCGCTGAGCGTCGACGAGGCCGACCGGGTCGGCCAGACCGGCGGCCGCCGCCGCGACCAGCTTCAGGTGGAACTCGGCCAGGTCGGCCTTGGGCCATCCCACCTCGCCCAACCAGGCGTTGACCCGCTCCTGGCCCGCAGCGGTGAGCGAGTAAAGCTTGCGCTCGGGCCATTCCGCCGGCCCGGGCGAGCGCTCGGAGCTGACCAGGCCAGCCCTCTCCAGGCGGCCAAGGGCGACATAGATATGGCCGGCGTTGAGCTCCTCGCCGAGAGGGCCGAGCGCCCGGTCCAGGCGCGCCCGCAGCTGGTAGCCGTACGAGGGCTCTTTCGCGACCATGGCCAGAAGTACTTCCTGCTGCACCCCGTCCTCCTATAACGGCTAGAGTCAATCTAACAGTTAGACCCACACCTTTCAAGTCGGACACTCGATGACGAACCCTGGAAGGTCCCCGGACAACGGGGTTTTTGATGAGGTTGGTGACGTCTGTCCCACAAGCGGCGACCGGCGAGCACGTTCGGGGTTCACCGATTGCCTTTTCGGCATAAATGGGCATACGGAGTGCTTCGCTGTGAAAGTGCCTCCTCTTAGCAGCCGACCATACTCGGCGATGTCGCGCACCGACGCTGGGCTACCGCACCCGAACGCGCTTCCTCACCCCGGGGATCTGGGCGCGTGATCTGGTCCAGTCGCGGCCGCCCGACAGAGGTGCTTGTCAGCGGCAAGATCCGTCGCTCTGATCGGCTTTTCGTTCAAGGTCCAGCCTTTTGTGCGCTGTGCAGAACCGGGGGTTCTGGCCCGCTGACGCCTGATCGTCGACAGGCGTTTGTACGCCCGGTTACACCCACGCTCACCGGCCTGGGTCACGATGCCCAACCGCGGACAACGTACGGTCCCTGCTACTGACTGCGGTGCCTGGTCGGCTTTCGATGTGCAGGGTTGGTAGCCGGTTGTCGAGCCAGCCGGGGAGCCACCAATTGGCGGGCCCGCAAAGGTGCATAAGCGCCGGCACGACCACGGTACGCACGACGAAGGCATCGACGACGACCGCCGCAGCAAGGCCTATCCCGAACTGTTGGATGATGATGTCGTCGTCGAGGACGAAGGACAGGAAAACGAGGACCATGATGCTGGCCGCGGCGGTGATCACCCGGCCGGTCACGGCCTGGCCGGTAGTGACCGCAACGCGGTTGTCACCGGTGCGGAGCCACTCCTCGTGCATGCGGCTCACGAGGAAGACCTCGTAGTCCATGGACAGCCCGAAAAGGACGGAGAAGACGAGCACCGGCAGGAACACCTCGACCGGTGCCGTGCCCCAGCCCCCGAGGAACGACGAGCCCCAGCCCCACGAGAACACGGCGTTCGTCACCCCGAGCGCGGCCCCTACCGAGAGCAGGTTCATGACCGAGGCCATGACCGGGACCACCAGGCTCCGGAACACGACCATCAGTAACAAGAACGCGAGGACCACGACGACTGCTATGAACAAGGGCAGCTTGTGCGTGAGGGCGGCCGAGAAGTCGACTTCGGTGGCGGTGACCCCTCCGATCAGGACGTCCAGGCCGCTGGTGGCCTCGGCCTTAGGCACCACCTCTCTGCGGAGACGGTCGAGAAGCTGGGCCGTCTGTGACGCCTGGGGGGCGGTGCTCGGGTATACGAGCGCGACCGCGGCGGTGCCGGCCGGGCTCACCTGCGGAGCGGTAGCGGCTACGACCCCTCTTTGGTGCGACACTGCTTCGACGACCCGGGAGAAGGCGGCCTCCCCCGCCCCCCCGTCGAGCCTCGACACGAGCTCGAACGGCCCGTTGAACCCTGGGCCGAAACCCTCGGCCAGCATGTCGTAGGCCTGGTGGGTCGTTGACGACGCCGCGTCGGTGCCGGCATCGTCAATACCTAGGCGGAGGGAGAGGACCGGGAGTGCAACGACGACCACCACGAGCAGGCCGGCCACGGCCCGCGGCGCGCTCTGGCGCTCGACAGAACGCGACCACCGGTACCAGAAACCCGAGGTGACCGCCTCGGCCCTAGGGCCAGCTTCGCTCATCCGCCGGCGTTGTCTCCGGCTCAGCACCTTGGGGCCGAGGAAGCCGAGCAGGGCCGGCAGCAGGGTGAGCGAGACCAGCATGGTCAGGAGGACAGTGATCGTCGCCGCCACCGCGGCGCCGTCG
>DATJST010000196.1:0-5395 GCA_035503975.1 Acidimicrobiales bacterium
CGACCGCGCCCATCCGGCTCATCTCCCTCAGCAGGGCCTCGCCACGCGAACTGGTCGGTGTGACGTCGTAGTCGGGCTTGAAAGCCTCGACGACGTCGGCCCCTGCTGTGCAGACCAAGCGGTGTATGGCCTGGACATGTAGCTGGTCGACGGCTAACTCGACGACCAAGGCCATCAAGGCGGCTGGGCCGCCACTGGCATCAATCGCGCTAGCCCGGCCCAGGTGGCCCGCGGCCGTCCGTTCAGCAAGGTAAGCGAGCGCCGTTTCGTAACGGTGGTGGCCGTCGGCGACGAGCAGGGGACCACCGCCCACGGCCTTGGCCACGGCTTCGTGTACAGCCGGGTCGGTGATCGGCCACAGCTCGTGTACGCAACCATCGTCGTCGACCGCACGCGAGGCGGCAGCGCGACCCGCGCTCGCTGCAGCAGCGGCTTCACTGATCGCGAGGTTGACCGCCTCGCTGAGCCCCGGTGCGGTGCACAGGCACCAGATCGGCGAAGTGTTTGCGTTGGTGGCCCTTATGAGCTCGAGGCGGTCCGACTTGGCTTTGGGGGTCGTCTGCTCATGTGGGAGGATGCCCGTGCCGGGCGGTCCCAACACGAGGGCGCCGATCACCCCGACGGTTTGCCAGGTGGCGTCGCGGGTTGGTTCGGCAGGCCCCCTGTCCGGTGTCATGCGGTACCCGTACAACGCCGCCGCTTGGTCTCGGGCCAGCGCGCCGTCCACACGCCACCTCTCGAGCAGGTCCGCCGCCTCGTCGTAGTCGCCATCGGGCAGCTCGATGCGCACGACGTTGTAGGGGCTGCGCTCGAGGAGGGCCAAACGTTGCGCTTGATTAATTACGTCGTACGGCGGGCACACGACATCACTCAGCGGGCCTACAACGGCGGGGTCGGGGCGGAGGCCACGGAAGGGCAAGAGCACGGGCATAGACCCTTGACTAGCAGGAGAGCCGGCCGCTGGCAACCGCTCGCCCAGGGCTGTGGCGCCAGCGGACGGTCCCACAGCCACCCCCCGGTAGGCTGGGTGAAGTGACAGTCAGTTGGCATTGGGGCGCTTGGCAGCCCATGGCGCGCGGACGCCAGCCATGGAGCTGACCGGGTTCCGCTCGCCCGCACCCGAGGAGGGCGAGCCCAACTGGCCTAGGCCAACCGACCGGGGTGGCGAGCTGGGGTACGGCTCGACGGCGTCGTCTTGGTGGCCGGACGAAGAACAGGCTGCAAACCAATGGGGACCGCCGCAAGGGCCGCCGCTCCTCACTGGGCCCGGTCAGCCGCTGGCCCCCGGGAGGGACGCGTGGGCACCCCCGCAAGGACCGCCCTTGGCCGGCCCTGGCCCGGCCCACCCCGGTGGCGGCTCGGGCCGGCCCAAGGGTGCGCTGCGCCGGGGCTGGGAGCGGGTTTTGGCAGTGCTCGCCGCCGTGGGCGCCTTCCTGGCCAAGTTCGGCGCTATCTTGCTCAAGCTCAAGTACTTGAGCCTTGTGCTCTCGATGTTGGTTTCGGTGGCCGCCTACGCCTGGCTGTGGGGCTGGACTTTTGCCGTCGGGTTCGTGCTGTTGATCTTCGTGCACGAGATGGGCCACGTGGTCGTGCTCAAACACCAGGGCATGCGCTTCTCGCTGCCGCTGTTCATCCCGTTCTTGGGCGCCTTCGTGGGTATGCGCGACATGCCTCGCAACGCCTACCAAGAAGCGCTCTCCGGCCTCGCCGGTCCCTACTTTGGCGTAGCCGCGTCGATCGTGGTGGCGGCTTGGGGCAACGCCATCGGGTCCAACTTCCTGTTGCAACTGGCGGCCGTCGGCTTCCTGCTCAACCTGTTCAACCTGATGCCCGCCCTCCCGCTTGACGGCGGCCGCGCGGTGAGCGCCCTGCACCCCGCGATCTGGTTTGCTGGCCTGGTCGGGCTGGTTGTTTACTTTTACTTCACCCACGCCGTGATCGTCCTGCTAGTGCTGCTGCTCGGCGGCTTTGAGCTCTACCGGCGCTGGAAGAGCCGCAACAGCCAGAGCTCGCGCGCCTACTACGCGCTCAAACCACAGCAGCGCTTCGCCGTCGGGGCACTGTACGTGCTCGTCGTGGCCGTGGCTCTCGCAGGCTTCCAGCTCACATACGTTGCCCGTAGCTTCTGAGCCCACCTGGGCCCTTGACCTCGACGGGGTGGTCTGGCTGGCCGGCACCGCCATACCGGGTGCGGCCGAGGCGGTTGCGGTCCTCAGGCAGTCCGGGCGCCGCGTCGTCTTTCTCACCAACAATTCCGGGCCCACTGTGACCGCTCACCTCGAGGCGCTCGGCCGTGTTGGCATCGAGTGCACGGCTGAAGACTTGGTTACCTCGGCGCAGGCGGCGGCGAGCGTGGTCGCACCAAACGAGCGGGTCGCCGTGGTGGGTGACGAAGGGCTCGTCGAGGCGCTGCGAGCGTGCGGCGCGACGCTGGTGGAACCCGGAGAGGGCGCAACGGCGGTGGTCGTGGGTAGGCGTGTGCACCTGGACTATTGGGCGCTCGCGGCGGCAGCGACCGCCATCCGCGGGGGCGCTCGGTTCATCGCCGCCAACACAGATGCGACCTTTCCTGTGGGCGTGAACGAGCTGGTACCTGGAGCTGGCGCCCTGGTGGCGTTCCTGTCCACGGCCTCCGGGCGCGACCCTGAGGTAGCGGGGAAACCGCACGAACCGATGGCCGCCCTGGTGCGCTCCCGGATCGCACGCGTCGAGGTGATGGTCGGGGACCGGCCCGATACCGACGGTCGCTTCGCTCGGCGCCTAGGGGCGCCCTTCGGCTTGGTCCTCTCTGGCGTAACCCGCCGCTCAGATCTGCCCGTGGACCCATCGCCGGACTTCGTTGCCGACAACCTGAGCGGCCTGCTGTCACAGGTTTGCGCTGGCCTGCAAATTACAGACTAAGCTCCTCAAGCCCGGGACGACTTTTGCCGTCACATCTGGCAAGGGTGGTCGAGTTCCACTGGAAGATGCCGGAGAGAGTGAAGGCAGCCCGATGCGCCGCTACTCAGCAGGGCAGCCGAAGAGCGCGCGTGAGGCGGACATAGACTTGCCGCGCGTGACGCGCCGCCTGACCGAGGTCGCCGAAAAGGTGGGCGTAAGCGAAGCCACGGTCAGCCGGGTCCTAAATGGCCGGCCAGGTGTGTCGGCCGCGACCCGGACAGCTGTTCTGACGGCCCTGGACGTACTGGGTTACGAGCGGCCGACCAAGTTGCGGGGCAAGCGGGCGCGGCTGGTCGGCCTCGTCTTGCCCGAATTGGGTAATCCGATCTTCCCGGCCCTGGCCGAAGTGGTGGGCGGCGCCCTGGCCCAGTTGCGCTTTACGCCCGTCCTGTGCGCCAGCGGGCCTAACGGCCTATCTGAGGTCGACTACGTGAACATGCTGCTGGACCAGCATGCTTCGGGCGTCATCTTCGCGGGCGGCAACTTCGCCGAGGCCGACTCCTCACACGAGCACTACCGGCTGCTGCGTGAACGTGCACTGCCCGTCGTGCTCGTCAATGCTTCCAGTGATGACCTCGCCTTCCCGCAGGTGTCCACCGACGATGCGGTTGCCGCCGAGCAGGCTTTTAGCCACCTGCAAGCTCTCGGGCACGACGAGATCGGGATGATCCTCGGCCCGGAGGACCACATGCCCAGCCGGCTCCGCTTGGCGAGCTTCCTGGCCTGCTGCCGACGGGCTGGGCTCGCTGGAGGGCGCGAGCGCGTCGAGCACGTGCCGTTCTCGCTCGAGGCGGGCCACGCCGCCGGCGCACGCCTGGTGAGCCGGGGCATGACCGGCGTCATCTGCGCCTCCGATCCCCTCGCTCTCGGTGCCATCAGAGCCGTGCGCAGGCTGGGGCTGCGCGTCCCCGAGGATGTCTCGATCGTCGGGTACGACGATTCGGCCCTCATGATGTGCACCGACCCGCCGCTTACCACGATCCGCCAGCCAATCGAGGCTATGGGGAGGGCGGCTGTCAAGTTGCTCTCTAGCCAGATCGATGGCACGGTGGCCAGCGCCGAGCGTCTGCTGTTCGAGCCCGAGCTGGTGGTGAGGGGCTCGACGGCGCCCTCGCGAGCTCGCCCTACGACGTTGCCGGCCTGAGCCTTGCCCGCCAGGAAATAGCTAGCAGGAGGAGCGGCGCACCTTTTGCCGGCAACGCCTCCCTCCGCCAGGTGGCGCGACGTACGACGTTCCAGAGTTCCCCCGGGTGCTCTCCTGGCCAGCTGCCCTCTCGGCCGCGGCGGCGATGGCTACGATGCCGACGACCAGGGTAAGGTTCCGTCCCGTCGGGGCCCGCAGTTTGGGCGGTGCAGCCGCCGGACGCGGTGACCAGGACGATCCCCGGAAGTGTGCCTCACGAGGGCCCGCTGAGGCTGTAACGTCTGATGCCAGTAAGAAGGGGGCGAGAGGAGCCTCCGGAATGGGCCGCTTGGAGGCGCAATGGCAACCGTCAACCTGGACAAAGTCACAAAGGTCTACCCGAACGGTTTCGCCGCGGTGCACGACCTTGACCTGGACGTGGCCGAAGGGGAGTTGATGGTCCTGGTGGGGCCGTCGGGTTCGGGCAAGTCGACCGCGCTGCGGATGGTGGCAGGGCTCGAGGAGATCACGTCGGGCACCTTGACGATGGGCGGTCGGGTGGTGAACGACCTGCCTCCCAAGGACCGTAACGTCGCCATGGTCTTTCAGAGCTACGCCCTTTACCCTCACATGACTGTGGGGGAGAACATCGGCTTTTCGCTCAAGCTGCGCAAGGTACCCAAGGCGGTCATACAGGCAAAGGTGAAGGAGGCGGCCGACTTGCTCGGTTTGACCGACTACGTCGACCGCAAGCCGGCCCAGCTCTCAGGTGGCCAGCGCCAGCGGGTAGCAATGGGACGGGCGATCGTGCGCGAGCCTTCGGTGTTCTTGATGGACGAGCCGCTTTCCAACTTGGACGCCAAGATGCGTGTGCAGATGCGGGCCGAGATCTCGCGCATCCAGCGCCGCGTCGGCGTGGCGACGTTCTACGTCACCCACGACCAGGTTGAAGCTATGACCATGGGCGACCGCGTGGCAGTGCTGCACCGCGGTGCCTTGCAGCAGTGCGACACCCCTCAGGTGCTCTACGAGCGCCCCGGCAACATGTTCGTTGCCGCTTTTATCGGGTCGCCGGCCATGAACCTCTACGAGGCAACCCTCTCTCCGAGCGGCAACGAGGTGAAGGTGGGCGACCAGGTGCTGTCGCTGCCAAACTCGATCACAGGGGGCCGGCCGGCGCTGGCCAACTTCCGGGACCGCAAGGTCATCGTGGGCGTACGCCCCGAGGACCTGGCCGATGCCGCCCTGCTCGGGGCCTCCGTGACCCCGGGCACGACGCTCCAGGCCGACGTCGAGCTGGTCGAGGCCCTCGGTAACGAGCTGCAGATCCAC
>DATJST010000197.1:0-13888 GCA_035503975.1 Acidimicrobiales bacterium
CCGGACTTGTTCGACCTCGCTCACAAATCGCGCCAGGTCCCACAGCGACTCGTCGGAGGGAACGTCGCTCCATCCCGAGCCCAGTTGGTCGTAGTAGTAGTACTCCACCCCGGCCGCGGGCAGCCAGCTGTCCGCCGCTTCCAGGTACTCATGGGTCGAACCTGGTCCTCCGTGGAGCAGCAGGACGCGCAGCGCCGGGTTGTTCCCAACCCGCTTGGTCCACACCTCGAAGCGGCCCACGGGCGTTTCCACGGCGATCCGACGTGACCCACCACTGAGCCGGTCCTCACGTCCCGAGGAGTCTAAGTAAGTGTCATTCATGCACCCGTTTTCTACCAGACAAACACCAGAGCAGCGCCCAGGGCGAAGTTTGCGCCCGGCAAGAAGCATGCCCCTCGCCCGACGGTTGCCCTTAGCGCAGCATGTCGAAGGCGAGGGTGTAGAGCACGGCGGTGAGCGACAAGCCGTCGGCCATCTGCCCGCGTCGGGCGATGTCAGCTACCTGGTCGGCATCGACCCACTCGGTACGCTCCGACTCCGCAGGGTCGGTTGGCTCGCCGACGTGGACCGCGCCCTGCGCGAGAAAGAGGTTGAACCTCTGGTCCGTCAAGCCGTTGGACGGCTGATAAGTGACGAGGTGGCGGAGGATATTGGGTTGCCAACCCGTCTCCTCGAGCGTCTCGCGCCGGGCGGCGTCTTCAGGGCTTTCGCCCGGCTCGACGCGCCCAGCTGGTATCTCCCATCCCCAGGTGTTGGTGATAAAGCGGTGGCGCCACAGCAGGAGCAGCCCGCGGTTGGGATCGTGGACGACCGCTCCTGCCGCCTCACAGGGTACGCGGACTACGTGGTGCTCGAAGCGAGCGGCGCCAGGCACCTCTACGTCGGCGAGGCAGAGCCGTACCCACTCGCTTTCGTAGATCGGCCGCTCGCCGTGCACGCTCCAACGCACCCGCCCAGGGTACTTGCGCCGTCTCTCCTACGCTGCCGTCTAACGCTTTTCCTTCCCGCCACGGCGCGCCCGGTCAAGCTCGGCTTGGGTATTGGCCAAACCGCGTGCACTGGCTTGCTCGGCTTGGTAAACCGACTGGAAGTCGGTCGCGAACATTTCCAGTTGGGCGCGCAGTTGCGCCGCGTCCCGTGAACCGTGCTCCAAGGCGACGAGCGCCCGTTCCCTATCGACGGCGTAGGCCAAGGCGTCTTGCAGGTAGCCCAAGCTCAACAGGGCAGCGCTCGTCAGGTTGTTTCGCGCCGCTAGCCCGACCACTAGGACGCCAGCTATCAGGTCATGTACGCCCAGAGGTAGTGCCAGGCAGGCGGCCGGATGCGACCCGGTCGGTTCGTGGTCCTGCTCGGGGCTGGTCCAGACCAGTGTCTCCCGGCGTTGCGCCGCGGCCCGGGCAGCCCGTCTGAACCACTTCAAGCGTAAGTGCCCGATGGCTTGACGCGTGATGAGGACCTGCAGGGCCGCGCTCGGCCCGAACACGAATATGACGGCGTCGGTAGCGTCGAAGCGGTCAGCTGTTTCAGCTAGGAGGGCATCGAGGCGACCTGCGCCCCGCCACGGCGGCAGGGTTGCACCGCTTGGCCCGTCGCCGCTCAGGAGCACAGTACACCTATCCGTGCCGGGTCAACAGTTTCGCGGCCCCGAGCGGCAACTGAGCTAATTCTGGCCAACATAGCGCGCCGTCTCGACATGTCGCGGGCTGTAATGTCGTGCGCGGGCGGTCTAGCGGACCAAGTGGAGCTCCACAGTGGCCCTTAAGTCGCCGCTCGCGAAGGGACGGCGGATGAAGGACACCATGCCGTTTTCCAGCGCTTCGTTGCGGCGCGTGTCGTAGGCGGTGAACGCCACGAAGGGCACATTGGCCAAACCTGGCTCGGCGCGCAGCTCGGGCAAGATCGCCATGCCGTCTTCCTCACCGAGGTTGAAGTCCAAAAGCACGAGCCCGATGTCGTTGCCGCGGGCCACCTCCAGTGCATCGTTGAGGCAGCTGGCCAGTACTACCTTCACCCCGAGCGGGTCGAGGCACCAGGTGACGAGCTCGGCTATGCCCGGCTCGTCGTCGATGATCAGGACTGCGCCCATACCGTTGAAGGCCCGAGCACTGACTCGACCTTGCGGACGAGGGCGATCGGCGAGAAGGGCTTGGTGAAGTAGCCGTCGGCGCCCGCGTCTTCGGCATCGCTGAGGTCTGCGCTCTGGGCGCGGGCGGTCAGCATGATGACTGTGATCGCCACCGTCGAGCGGTCGGTCTTCAACTGGCGGCAGATGTCGAGGCCCGACATGTCCGGCAGCATGACGTCCAACAACACGAGGTCGGGTCGCTCCGCTCGTGCGAGCTCGAGCGCCTCGTGCCCATCGCGCGCCTCGAGTATCTCCAAAGAACCGTTGTCCAGGGTCATGCGCACGAGCGACCGCACCCCGTCTTCGTCGTCTACGATCAACAGCTTTCTCACTACCGCTCCTTTGCGCCTTGAATGACTAGGGATAGAGGGCCCTGCGGAGCTCGGGGTGCGAGCGGCAGCGAGAACGCGAAAACGCTCCCCTGCCCGGGCTCACTGTTCACCCAGATCTGTCCGTGCTGCATTTCCACCAAGCTCTTGCTGATGTAAAGGCCGAGGCCGGTACCGCTCACCTTGCGGACCTCGGGGTGGTCCGCCCTGACGAACTTCTCGAACACCTGCTTGCACTCTGTCTCGCTCAGGCCTATGCCCTGGTCGGCAACCGAGATTTCAGCGTGGTCTGGGCCGCACGTTGCCACCACGGTCACCGGCCGCGGGGCCTCGGAGTACTTGAGAGCGTTGGACACCAGGTTGGTGACCACTTGGAAGAGCTTGTCACGGTCGGCGAGGACGGCCGGGAAACCGGGGGCGACGTTTACCACCAAACGTCCGGCGTTCGGCGTGGCGGCGACCGCGCGCTCCACCTCGTAGAGCACCTGGGCCACGTCGACGGCCGCCAAATCGACCCGGAGCTTGCCCGAATCGATCCTGGACACCGACAGCAGGTCGTCAATGAGGCGCCCCAAGCGCAACGCTGACGAGTGGATCTGGCCCAGCGCCTCCCGACAGCGTTGCTCGCCGAGGTCCTCGCGGGCAATGAGCAGCTCGGCGAAGCCTTGCACCATTGTGAGCGGTGTGCGCAGTTCGTGTGAGACGGTCGAGACCAGCGATGACTTCAGCTGGTCGACCTCACGCTCGCTCGAAATGTCGCGCAGGACCAGGACCGCACCTAAGAGCTCCTCGCCGGCCAGCAACGGGGCGGCCGTAACCGACACAGGGAGGCGCCGGCCGTCGGCCCGGGCGAGAAAGCGCTCGTACCCGGTTGTCGCCACGACGGTCCGCTGTTCGATCGCCTGGTGGGTGAGCGAACCCGCCCAGGCGACGGTGTGGCCGCGCTCGTCGTAGAAGCGGAGAGCCTCGTCCCATGACTTGCCCACCAGGTCAATGTCGGGAGCGCCCAGCATGCGTCCCAGTGCCGGGTTAGCCGATTGCAGGCGGCCGTCAGGTGCGATCGTGGCCACGCCCTCGCCCACGCTCGCCATGAGTGCCCCGGCTCGCTCCCGCTCGCGGGACAGGTTCTTCACCGACGAGGCGATGAGGGCCCCCGTAGCGATAGCCAGGATGACTACGACGAGCCCAATGGCAGCCAGTCGCTCGGTGAGGGCGGCGATGTCGTCGTTCAGTACCGACGCGGGCTCTTCGACGAGCACGCCCCAGTGCGCCGAAGGCACGGACGCGTAGCCGACGAGACGGTCGCCTCCGTAGCCTGGTACCGCTCCGCTCGCCGCTCCGGTCTGCCCCGCCAGGGCCCGGGAGACAGCAGGTAGGGCGGCGAACGACCTCTTGGCGCTGGCGCTCGCGCCGCTCAGCAGGTGCCCGTCTTGGTCGAACAGCTCGAGCGCAGCTCCGCCGGGCAGGTTGGTGCCGCCGATCAGGCTTCCGAGTGCCGCGCCGGGGATGGAGGCGGTCAGCAGGCCGACGACGTGGCCCGATCGGCTACGTACCGGCGTGACCAGCAAAATGACCAGTTCGCGGGGCGGCTGCGACTGCTGGACCGCCTCCGAGATGTAGGGGTGCCCGCTCGCCATAGCGCCTCGGAAGAACGGCTCGGCCGACACGTTTTCCCCGGGGCTGGCGCTCGCACCGGGCCAGCGGGCGTCAACGCGGCCTTCGGACGAGATGATCGCGAAGCTCGCGAACCCTGGGTATAACTCGTGTAAGGCCAGTACGATCTTGGCCTGCTCGGCTGGCGTGGAGCTCGTGAAGACTGCTCCCAGGCCGGGCTGGCTCACCAGGTTGCTCAGCAGCGACAGCCGGCTCGACAGGGCGCTGCTTAGGGCGGTGCTGGCCAGGCGGGCGGCGGTGACCTCACCGGAACGGATGACCGATTGTTGAGAACTGCGCGCGGCCAGCACCTGCCAGGTCCCCAAGGTCGCCACGATGGCTACGAGCAGGGCCAACGCGCCGACAACGAGCTGGGCCCCCAAAGGGCGTCGAGGAGATGTCATAGGAGTTGGGCTCCCCTTTCTCGTGCGATGGGCCCGAGTACGTCTGGGCTGATGCTCAAGAAGGCCTCCACCGCGTCGGCCCAGAACTGGCTGCCCGACCCGACGCGCACCTGGTCGAGCGCGGCAGCCACGGGCATGGCGGTGCGGTAGGGGCGGTTGGTGGTCATGGCGTCAAACGCATCGCACAAAGGGAAAATAAGTGCACCAAGCGGGATCTCCGTCCCGCGCAAGCCCCGTGGGTAGCCGTTGCCGTCCCAACGCTCGTGGTGCGAATAGACGATCTCTCGGGCGCCGGCGAGGAAGTCCACGCCTTCCAAGATCGAACGGCCCCGGCCAGGGTGCTGGCGCATCACCTCCCACTCCGCGTCGGTCAAGGCGCCCGCCTTGTTGAGCACGGCATCGGGCACCGTCAGCTTGCCCACGTCGTGAAGCAAGAAACCGTACTCGAACTGGGGGTCGTTGGCGTGCTCGGGCGCCACCAGAGACGTGAGCAGCATCCCGTACTTGCAGACCCGTTGCAGGTGGCCCCCGGTGCACTCGTCCTTTGCTTCGACGGCCAGGGCGAGTGCCCCAACCGTGGTCTTGTAGGTCCGCTCGAGTTCGGCCAGTGCATCGGCCAATTGCTGAGCCCGGTCCTGTTCGGCTTGATAAGTCGAGCGGAAGTCCAAGGCGTAGACGTCAAGCTGTTGCCGCAGGGCGCCGACTTCTTCGCCCCGTTGGGCGAGCGCGGCGAGCAACCGCGCCCGTTCAAGAGCGTGCGCGATCATCTCGGGTAGCTGGCCGAGCCGGCGAAGTTCGACTTCAGGTGATGGCTCATCGCCGGCCAGGCCTATCAGCACGAGCACCCCGAGCGGGTCTTGGTCAAGGCTGAGCGGGAGAGCCATATAACGTTCCGCCATGCCGCTCAGCCGGTCCGACGGCCCCCTGGTCACGACCGACAAGACCGGGCGCCCGCCCCGCATTGCCGTGTGTGCAGCCTCCTTGAGTGTTCCGCCCATCCACGGCTGCACATCGCGGTACGCACTGTGGGCCTCGAGCGCTCCGTTCGGGCGGCAGAGGTAAACAGCCCCGTCCGCGGCGGCAAGAGCGGCCACGGCATGGCCCAGCAGGTCCGCGCACCGCGCATTGGCGCCTTGTGTGACCGAGGCCGTCTCCGAGAGATCGGGCGGGTGCGAGCGGCTCTTCTGCTCTCCCCGTAATCTCGTTTTTGGGCTGGTCATGAGCGCATCTCCCCTGCAGTATGTGCCTAAGCCGTTCGCCCCCTCTTGGGGGCACGAGTCCCGGAGGCATGTATCGTCAGCCGAGTGCGAAAACTTGAGCCTGCTCCGCCAGTGGTGACCGCTGAGTGGGCAAGAGGTGGGCCGGCGTGTTGGGACGTAGTGTGACCGGTATGACCCGTCTCGGCTACCAGATCCCAAACTTCACCTATCCCGGCACCAGCCCGTCCGAGCTGTTCCCCATGGTCGTGCGTCAGGCCCGGGCGGCCGAGGCCTCAGGCTTCGACACGGTGCTCGTCATGGACCACTTCTACCAGCTACCGGGGCTCGGGGCCCCCGACCACGAAATGCTCGAGTGCTATACCCTCCTGTCCGCACTGGCCCAGCACACGGCGCGAGTCCGGCTCTCCGCACTCGTCACGGGCAACACCTACCGTAACCCCGCCTTACTGGTCAAGGAGGTGACAACGCTCGACCATGTTTCGGCTGGCCGGGCGCAGCTCGGCATCGGGGCCGGTTGGTTCCAGCTCGAACATGACAGCCTCGGCTTTCAGTTCGGTACGTTCAGTGACCGCTTCGCCAAGCTGGAGGAGGCGCTGCAGATCATCCGGGGGATGCTCGCCGGGAGCCGTCCGAGCGTCGCTGGCCACTGGTACCAGGTCAATGAAGCGATCAACTCGCCCGCTCCGCTGTCCAAGATCCCCATCATGATCGGCGGGGGTGGGGAAAAGAAGACCTTGCGGCTGGTTGCTCTTTACGCCGACGAGTCCAACCTCATCTGCCATCCGAGCGAGGTACCGCGCAAGCTTGACGCCTTAGCCGCACACTGTGCCTCACTCGGGCGGGACCGCTCCGAGGTGGTGGTAAGCCTCCTGGCCAGCTGCTGTATCGCTCCGACGCACGACGAGGCCGTGGCGGATGCCGAAGCCTTTTTGGCCGCCAGGGGGATCGACCTTTCCGCGCTCAGCGAGGCCGAAGCCGAGCAGCTCCGTGCCCAGGTAGTTATCGGCGACCCCGACGAGGTCGGAGAGGCCTTATCCAGGCGGATGATCGACGGCGTGGACGGCCTCACCGTCAATGCCCCGGCCAACGGCCATATCGAAGGCCGGGTCGAGCTCCTCGGCCAGGTACTCCGCAAAGTCGTCGGTACCTAGCCGGACCGAGCGGGACCACGCGGGCCTCAGGGTAAGCGCGGCTCGGGCATGCAAACCGCCCAGTCCGGCGCAGCGTCCTCGTGGCGCGAGCCGCTAGGGGCGGTCCGGGGCGATCGGGGGGGCCCACTTGGGGCGGCGTACCAGGCAGAAAGGGTGCCCTGCCGGGTCTATATAGACGTGGTCGCCCTGAGGGGCACGCTCACCACCGATGGCGACCACCTGCGAGGCGGCGGCATCAGGGTCCTCCACCATCACATCGATATGGAACTGCTGGGGACGCGCGGGATCAGGCCAGACCGGCCGCTGGTGGTCGGGTGCCAGCTGGAAAGCGAACCCGGACGTTCGATCGTCCTGTGCGACGACGACCCAGTCGGCGGACTCATAGGTGATGGGAAGACCGAGTAGCTCCGAATAGAACGTGGCGAGCGCAACGGGGTCGGGGCAGTCGATCACGACGTGGTGGCAGCGGCCGATCATTGTTTGCCTATCCTGCCAACCAACTCCGAGTTCCCGCGGGAAGTCAGCACGCGGCCAAGGCCGTCAGCAATCGAAACACCGACCAGCACAGGGTCGTTGCGCAACCGTTGATGAAGCGCGGGTCGCGCTGCTTGGGGAGGATCACCGGTCAACAATACGAAGCCGGTCCGTCCGCGCTTTACGGCGGTGCGTCTCATAGGTTCGATGAGATCGCGATCTCATTGCCCACCGCCCTCGTGTTGCTCGGTGCCGGCACGCTGGCCGGCGCCGAGGGTTCCGCGGGAGGTATCACGTCGCTCGTGTCTTACCCGGCGCTCCTGGGAGTGGGTATCAGCCCCCTGCCCGCTAACGTGACCCAAGCCGTGGCGTTCGTAGCAAGCTGGCCGGGCTCCGCGCTCGGGTCGCGGCCCGAGTTGCGCGGCCAAGCGCGGAGGCTCCGGCGGTGGGCGCCTGTGGTGGCGGCGGGAGGAGCGAGTGGGGTCGCGCTGCTGTTGTGCTTGCCGGCGGGTGCTTTCGACCGCTTGGTGCCCTTCATGGTCGCCCTCGGCTCGCTGGCGCTACTGGCCCAGCCCAGGGTCACTGCAGTCCGGCGCTCCGGCCCCTCCCGCATGCGTCAGTTCTTGTTTCTCTGCGGTCTTTTTGCTGTCGCGGTCTACGACGGGTACTTTGGCGCCGGAGCGGGGGTGATCACATTGGCCTTCCTGCTCATGGCGGGAGAGCAGGGCCTCCCACGGGCGAACGCGCTCAAGAACGCGCTCCTCGGTGTGGCCGACGTGGTCGCCGCAGCCGGCTTCGCGCTCTTTGGCCCGGTGCAATGGCTGGCGGTCGCCCCTTTGGCGGTTGGCCTGCTTGCAGGCAGCAGTATCGGCCCGTCGCTCACTCGGCGAGTGCCGGCGACGGTGCTGCGGGTGGTCGTGGCGCTCACCGGGCTCGGGCTCGCCGTCCGGCTCTGGGTCGCTCCGGTTGCCTGACCCGCACGGCCAAAGCGGGCAGCGGAACTGCGGATGGACGTACCGGGGGGTTCGGTGCCTTCGCCCGGCGCGTCCCGAGCCCTGCAGGGCCGCGGGTGCGCCTCACACGATCCGGCCTGCACTGCCCGCATCGGTCACGACTGGCAGGCCCGCCTGCTCCCAGGCCCGCATGCCACCGGAGAGGTTGACGGCGTTGATGCCATGCGCGTTGAGGAGCTGGACGACGGTCCTGGACCGGCCACCGGAACGGCACACGACCACCGCTGCCGGCACTCGCTGTACCTCGTCGAGCCTCGCCTCGACCTGCCCCATGGGGATGAGGAGGGCTCGCGGGGCGTGGCCGGCGGACCACTCATGCGCCTCGCGTACGTCAACGAGCAAGGCGCCGGCACTGACCAGGTCGTCGACCGCCATCGGCGTCACCTCGACGGCGACCTCGGGGCGCGACCCATCTTTGGCTGCCGGCAGGCCGGCGGCGGCCCATGCTCCGTACCCGCCGATCAGATCTGACACGTCGGAGAAGCCGGCGTGGCGCAACAAGCTGGCCGCGACCATCGACCGGTAACCGCCCGCGCAATTGACCACTACCGGGGCGGTCCGGTCCAGCTCGTCCAGCGCATCGACAAGTACGGCAAGCGGGATCACGCGCGCGCCGGGGAGGGTGCCCCCCGCCGCTTCTCCGGGGTTGCGCACATCGACCAACTGGATGCTCGGTTCCAGCCCGATCAGTTCAGCAAGCTGTTCTATGGTCAACCTGGAACTGGTTCCCACGAGATCGGGCCGCTCCAAGACAAGCTGGCCGAGGTCGGCGAGGAAGCCGACCACCCGGTCGAAGCCGATCCGAGCCAGCCGGACCCGGCTCTCGAGGGCCGTGGCGGGGTCGCCGACCAGCACCACATCGCGGTCTGGGCCCAGCACGTCACCTGCCCACTCCGCGAAGCGACCGTGCAGGCCCACGTTGATCGCCCCTTTCAGGTGCCCGGCCGCGAAGTCGGACGGCTCGCGGGTGTCAAGAGGCACGGCTCCGCCCGCAACCCGGTCGAGCACCTCCCCCAGTACCATCGCGTCGGGCGGCACTGTCTCGTCGAGCAGGCGGTGCTCTTGCCGGTTGCGCTGGGCGTCGAAGGAGAAGTAATGCGGTCGCGTGGGCAGCCCCTCGGTGACAGCAGCAACGAACTGTTCCTCGGTCATGGGCTGTAAGGCGTAGTTGGACCGCCGCTGGTCGCCGACAGTAGAGCTTGTCTCGCTGGAAAGCTGTTTGCCGCACGATGAGCCGGCGCCGTGCGCCGGGAAGATCCGGGTCTCGTCCGGGAGGCTCAGGATCTGCTCACGCAGGGAGTGGAAGAGGAGCCGTCCAAGCGTTGTCGCGTCGAACCCGCTCCCGCTCGATGCGAGCAGGTCCGGGCGGCCGACGTCGCCAACGAAGAGCGTGTCCCCGGTCAAGACCCCATAGGGCGTGCTGTCCCCGGGGTGTTCGTAGACCACGACGCAGATGGACTCTGGGGTGTGGCCCGGCGTGGCTCGGATCTCCAATGTGACCTCGCCCAGGCTAAGGCGTTGGCCATGCACCACCGGCTCGGTAGGGAAGTCGAGGGTGGCTTCCTCACCAAAGGAAATCACCGCCCCCGCGGCTGCGGCCAGCTCCAGGTGGCCAGAAAGGAAGTCCGCGTGCAGATGGGTCTCGAGGACCCGCTCGATGCGCAGCCCCTTGTCTTCGGCCTCCTCCAGGTACACAGCGATGTCTCGTCTTGGGTCCACGACGACGGCCCGCCCCGTCGTCTCGTCTCCGATCAGGTAGGACGCATGAGATAGGCACCCCAAATAGTGCTGGGTGAAGATCATGACGGCCCATTATTTCAGGGCGCCGCCTGGCATGAAGGGAAGGCCACGAAAGTTTTCGCCGCACTTTCCCACAGCGGGCAAACACGGGGCGAGGCCGGCGCCGGGGCCTGCGGTTTGTAGCATCGTTCGATGCCGCGAACAGACCGGGCCTCTCGCCTCATAGCCGCACCGCATGAGCGGGTCTATGCCGCGCTCGTTGACGCCGAGGCGCTGACCAAGTGGTTGCCCCCCGGCAATATGACGGGCACTATCGAGCATTTTGACGCTCGACCGGGCGGCTCGTACCGCATGGTGCTGGCCTACCCCGAGCCCTCCGAGGTGCAGGGCAAGTCCGCCCCCGACAGGGACATCGTGCAAGCGCGCTTCCTCGATATCGTGCCCGGGCTGCGGGTTGTGTACGCCGTCGATTTCGTCTCTGACGACCCTGGCTTTAGCGGCTCGATGCAAATGAAATGGGAACTTACCGCCGTCGAGGGAGGTACCAGGGTCGAGGTCACCGCCCAAGACGTACCCGACGCGGTGCTGGAGGCCGATCACATTGCCGGGATGACATCCTCGCTGGGCAAGCTCGCCGAGTACCTGGGCGAGGTGCGCTTCGGCTCAGCCGCTCAGGCCGCAGAATGGGACGCCAGGTACAACGAGAGCGAGCTGGCGAAGTGGAGCGGCCGGCCGAACGGCCGCCTCGTCTCTGAGGTCAGCGGGCTCGCCCCCGGGCGAGCCCTTGATGTCGGCAGTGGTGAGGGCGCGGATGCCATCTGGCTGGCTCAGCGAGGCTGGGATGTCACCGCGGTCGACATCTCCGAGGTAGCCGTCGGCCGGGCTCGGGCGGCCGCGCAGACAGCTGGTGCGGTTGTCAACTGGGTCGTGGGGGACGCGTTGAAAGTGGCGCTCCCGGCACGGTCCTTCGACCTCGTCTCTTTGCAGTACCCGGCACTACCGAAAGCCGCCGGCGCGCAGGCCGTGAGGACGTTGCTCGCCACGCTGCGTCCTGGCGGTTTGCTGCTCGCCGTCTACCACGACCTCGACGAGGAACATCGCGAGCACATGAAAGCGCGCGGCATCGACCCGGCGGACTACGTGGGCGCAGAAGACCTCGCACTGCTCCTTGACGAGGACTTCAGCATCGAGCTGCACGCGGTCGAGCCTCGCATCGACCCGCCCCCCGGGTCGCCCCATATCTCCGACCTCATCCTTCGTGCCCGGCGCCACTGACCGAGGCGATCGTCTAGCAGCGTGCCTGAGACCTTACGGCGTCGTTGCGGTGGTACCAACCCGGCCACGGGCATTGCTGAGCGCGGGCGACGGCCCGAGCACCCAGCCCATCGCACCTATTAGGGCTCGCGCCATCGGTTCGCTGACGAGGCGGCCAGCAACAGGTCCAGGCGCCACGAGGCCCAGCTGCAGGCGCCACCACCACGGCACGAGGCTGATGGCGGCACCGAGGCACACCAGGTACGCCGGCCAGGCTGCGAGTGGCACCGGCAAACGGCTGAGGAAGCGGACCGCTTCGCGCGCCTCGTGAGTGGCGCGGACCTCGGGGTGATGGATGACCCATTCGTGGAGCGGCCCTACCTTCCTGAACAGCGGTGAGGCGCCGATCAGCTCCCCGACACACGCCATCTCCTCGACGTAGCGGTCGGCGTCAGCGTCCGAAAGGCCAGGCCCGACGCGCCGGTAGGCGAGGAGGAAACTTTCCACCTCAACGTGGTGCACCCAGGCGAGGAGTTCTGGATCGTTGCCGTAGTAGCGGCGGCCGTCGGGCGCGGCACCCCGTACATGTTCGTGAAGCCGGCGCACGCCGGCGACGGCCTCCTCCGCTTGCCTCGCGCTGCCATAGGTGGTCGTTGCGACAAAAGCGGCTGTGCGTCGCAGGCGGCCGAGCGGGTCGGACCGGTAGTCGGAGTGCTGAGCAACACCTGTCATCACCAAGGGGTGGAGTGTTTGCACGATCAGCGAACGTATGCCGCCTACGAGAGCCGCAGGGTGAGCGTGGACTTTCCACGTAACGCTCTCGGGGCCGAAGAGCCCGGCACCGTCCCCGCTATCGGCAAGGGCCCGCAAAACTGATGGGGGGGCAGAGAAGCTTTCCCGGAGCGCCCCGCCGACGGTGGCGCGAACAAAGCCCGCAGCTCCCACGACAGAACCTTATCGGAGCCGAGCGGTCAAGAGATACGCCAAGCGGCACGCCCGTATTTTCGTGGCTAGCGCGTGGCAGGAGAGCGGGCAATCAGGTTGTCATATCGATTTCCCCTTGCGGGAGAACAAGTCTCTAGACCGATGGGCCCTCGACCAGGACCTGCATACCGCCCACGCCTGTGACGCTGTCCGTTCAAAGTAGGCGGCCGACCCCTCACGTGGCCGTCAGCTGCCTGATGCGCTTGCTGGGCCGGGGCTCAGCTCCGTTGCCAGCCGATGTGCCCAGGCGCGCACCTGGTCCTGGTCACGCCAGTCGCCCGCGTTCCTCTTGGCCATGGCGCTCGCAGCGAACCCTTCGGCGTCGGGCGCAAGGCGGCCTCCGAACGTCGCGTGCCCTCGCGCTCCGACAACCGCCATTAGGGCCTGGACGCCCCTTACGGGTGCGATCTCGCGCTCGCTGGCGGAGCTGTCCAGGGGGCCACTCGAAAAGAAGTAAGTGGGCTTGTGCCGCAGCTCACGGGCGTGGCGCTTTACGAAGCGGCGGGAATGGCGGTGCCAGCGCGCCGCGTAGAGCGCGCCTCCGACCACCACGGCCTCATAGCCTTGGGTGCTCGTGACCTTGCTGGCCGATGCGACCTCGACGCTCAGAGCCTCTGCGCGCAGGCCCTCGGCCAGCATTTGCGCCAAACCTTCGGTCCCGCCTCGTGTGGAACCGTAAGTGACTAAGACGGGCATCGGGACCTCCTAAAGGCTGTGGCCCGGGACAACTTTCTGCCGCATTGGGAGCCTGCCGCAATTTGTTGGGCCGAGGGTAGGGCCAAAAGGCACAGCCGTCGTCAACCAGGCTGACGGGGCCCCGCCAGCTCCGCGCTTGAAATGGGTTGCGACCCACCATTGCTATTGTTGGGCACCCGCGCCAATGTCGCGCAGGGCCAAGTTGAGGGCGTCCGCCAGGCGCTTGGCCGTCTTCGGGGCCAAATGCGCCACAACTCCAGCCCCCGGGTGCCCCACTTCTTCGAGGGTTAGCTCGATGCGGACGTCGCCGCAAGGGTCGCAATCGTCCATGGAGGCGACTGCCCAAGCCGCCTGCGCTCGGTCGGGGTCGTCGTCAGGATGGTCGTCGAGACCATAGTCAGCCAGCTTCTTCACAACCCATGATCTAAGCACCCCACTGTCCAGGCGGCGCTCGGCATTGCGCCGCGGGCTGTCCCGCGCTAGCTCAGCCGATTGTCGCCGAGCCCAGGTCCAGCTCGTAGGCTTGGCCGACCAGGTCTACGCCGAAGCTGTGATGCGGTTCCTCGGCCACCAGACAGAAACCGGCTGCCAGGTAGATCCGTGCCGCCGAGCTGAGCGGGTCATTGGTCCAAAGCACCATGCGCCCGTAGCCGGCATCGCGTGCGTAGTCCACGCAACGGCGCACAAGCTCGCCGCCGATGCCACGCCCCCGGACCGAGGGGTCCACCAACAGGGTTCGAAGTTGTGCAGTCTCGGGACCTTTCGAGATGCAGAACACGCAGCCCGCTCGCCGCCCCTCCACCTCGGCGATCCAGGCCGCCTCTCGTTGTGGGTCGTGATTGGCG
>DATJST010000198.1:0-4596 GCA_035503975.1 Acidimicrobiales bacterium
AACCGGCCCCGACCGGGCCTGGAGGAGGCGATCTCAGTCATCGCGGGGCGACTAACGGCCGCCGAGGCACACCGCCTCGTTATTCGTCGCGGCGCCTACCGGCCGGCCTTCGATGTGGTGCGCTACACAACGGTGGCGGCCTTGTCTGAGGCCGGCTTCCGGCCTCGGAGAGACCCGACCCCAGCCATCCCCGATCACGTCCTGGTGTTTGCCGAAAACGAGTGGGACGACGACGCCGCCGAGCGGTTCGACGCCTGCTTCGGTATGGTGGCCATCGAGGAGACGTGATGAGCGGACAGGTTGCGATCGAACAAGGCCGTCAACCGTGGCTGCCCTCGCGTGACTCCGAGGAAGTCCTCGTGCTGCACCGTTACGACATGCCGCTCATCGGGGTCATCCGCCAAGATGGCGATCTTTATCTGTACCGCTGCATCGAGGGTCAAACCGACGCGAGCCACCTGTGGGCATACAGCGCGCTTCGAGAACACGAACTGGAGGCTCTCAGCGAGGCCTCACCCGAAGCCCTCGACCAGGCTGTTGACGCAGCCGCATCCGACAGGCCGGTCGTCGTTGCCCTCGCCCATGACGGCACGGGCATCAGAGCTTCGGCGATTGTTGGCGCTCCCCAACGCTACGAGAGCCTCGTCCACGCTGCAGGCTCGGTCTTGCGCGATGCCTCTACCGAAGTAGACGAAAAGCTCGCTCACCTAGTCGTCTGAGCTCAGCGAACCTCCAGACAACCCTTCTCGTCCTCTGCCATCACGTCGTTGGCTGTGGCACCATGCGCCAACCCATCTGACACTCTTTGCTCGACCAAGGCGGTGTCAAGGCTTCGAATTCCCCCTGTCTTTGCGCCTCGTAGTCCTCGTCAAAGGCTCGCGGCGGGGCTTTGGCAGGCCGGTATTCTCCCTGGTCAGAGGCTTACGACGTCACTGCCAAGGCGACCCGAGGCGCGGCCGGGGCGCGCCGATCGGTGGCGTGCGGTACCACACTGGTCCGAGCGGTCGCGGCCTACGACCAGCATTGGTTTATTCGACCCGCAAACCAGGGACGCGGCTTCGGTTGAGCCAGTCGGCGATCTCGGCAGGATCCTATGTGCGAGGGCGGGTTATGTGGCCTAGCGGTATGGGCGACCCGTTTGGGCTGGTCACGAAGGGGTGGGGCTGGACAGCGTCTACATAATTCGACGGCGGTCCTGAGAGAGGCTGCCTCCACCGGGACGACCCCGGTAAAGGAGGCAGACCATGACATCCGACCCGAACCGGGTGCGGACCAGCGGGCCGCTGGCGAAGCACGCCGTCGGTCTCAGCGAAGAGCTGTTCAGGCAGGGTTATTCGCCTGAGCGGGTCACCCACCATTTGCAATTGCTGGCCCAGTTGAGCCGCTGGCTGGAAAGCCAAGGCCTCGGCGAGCACGACCTGAGCGAAGAGCGGGTGGCGCAGTTCCTGGGAGCAAGACGAGCCGAGGGCTACTCCCGGACGCCGCCTTTGAGCTGGGCGCTCGAGTTGCTGAGCTTAGTCCCCGCTTTAGAAATAGCAACGGCAGTGCCAGCACCGCTCACGCCGCTCGAGGCGATGGTCGAGCGCTTCGGCCGCTACCTGTTGGCCGAACGAGGCTTGGCCACCGGGACCATCCGCGGTTACTTGGGCATTGCCAGGCTGTTCTTGTCCCGCTGGCAGGGGCCCGGGGGCGCCCTCGACCTCTCGTCGGTGAGCGCCCAAGCCGTAACAGCCTTTGTCGTCTCAGAACGCCGCCGGCGCAGCACCGCCTCGGCCCAAGTGTCGGTGACGGCGCTGCGCTCGTTATTGCGGTTCTTGTTCTTGGAAGGCTGCATCGCCCAAAGGCTGGGGGACGCCGTGCCCGCCGTGTCGGTCCCGAAGGGGTTCTTGCCCCGGGGCTTAGCCGACGAAGTGGTCGAGGCGCTGCTGGCCAGCTGCGACACCTCCACCAAGGTGGGCAAGCGTGACTTGGCCGTCCTGACGGCCCTTTCGCGCCTCGGCCTCCGCGCCGGTGAGGTCGCCGGGCTCGGCCTCGACGAGCTCGACTGGGCCCATGGCGAAGTGGTGGTGCGAGGCAAAGGGCGGCGCACCGAACGCCTCCCCCTGCCCGTCGACGTCGGTGAGGCGCTCGCCGCGTACTTGTCTTCCGGGCGGCCCAAAGTCGAGTGCCGGGCGGTGTTCTTGCGGGTGCACGCCCCCATCGGGCCCATGACCGCATCCAACGTAGGTGCCATCGTCAGGTACGCATGCCAGCGGGCCGGCGTCCCCGAAGTTGGGCCCCACCGGCTGCGCCATAGCGCAGCCACGGCCATGTTGCGGGCTGGTGCGTCCTTGGCCGAGGTCGGCCAGGTCCTCCGAGAGTCGGCCGATGCCACAACCGCCATCTACGCCAAGGTCGACCGGGTGGCACTGCGGGCCCTGGCCCAGCCCTGGCCAGGGGCACTGTCATGAGCGGGCTCCGCCAAGCGGTGGACGACTACATCACCGTCCGCCGCCTGCTCGGCTTCAAGCTGAGGGACCACCCCTGGTACCTCCACGATTTTGCCGCCTACCTGGAGGCCGCCGGCGCTTCGACGGTGACGGCGGAACTGGCCGTCGCCTGGGCGAAATTGCCGGGACCTAACGCCCATCCTGCCTACCTCGGCCAAAGGCTCTCCGTGGTGAGGGGCTTCGCCCGCCACCTGAGGGCCTTCGACCCGGCCACCGAGGTGCCCTCAGCTGACTTGCTGCACTGGCGGGAGTGCCGGGCGGTGCCCTACATCTACACCGATGGGGACGTCGCCGCCTTGATGGCGGCGGCCCGTTCGCTCAGCCCGAGGCTGCGGGCGGCGACTTACGAGGCCCGGGTCGGGCTGTTGAAGGTGACCGGGGCGCGGGTGGGCGAGCTCATAAACCTCGACCGGGCCGACGTCGACTGGGACGAAGGCGTGCTCGTCCTCAGGTGGACCAAGTTCAACAAGTGCCGGGAGCTCGCCCTGCACCCGAGCACGGCCAAAGCGCTAAAGGCTTACGCACAGGTGCGCGACGACCTGTGCCCGGCGCCGAAGTCGGCGAGCTTTTTCGTCAACACTTTGGGCAGGCGCCTCAGCTATGTGACCGTGGAGGGGGTCTTCCGCCACCTGGCCCGCTCGGCCGGGCTCAAGTCCCGCTCCAAGAGCGGCCTGCCCCGCCTCCATGACGTCAGGCACACTTTTGCCTGCACCACCTTGGTTTCTTGGTACAGGGCCGGCCTCGACGTAGAGGCGCAGATGCCGCTGTTGTCGACCTGGATGGGCCACACCAACCCCGAAAAGACGTTCTGGTACATCTCGGCGGTGCCCGAACTGCTGGCCCTGGCCGCGCAACGACGCGAACAGGCGGCAAGGAGCCGACCATGAGCGCTCTCGCCCCGACCCTGGAGGCGTGGTTCACCGAGCGGCTCGTCGGCCAACGCCACGCCAGCCCCAACACCGTTGCCGCCTATCGCGACTCGTGGCGGCTGCTTTTACAGTTCGCCCAGTCGCGCACCAGTAAGCAGCCGTCCAAGCTGGACATCGCTGACCTCGACGCCAAACTGGTCAGCGACTTCCTCACCCATCTCGAGCAGGAGCGCCATAACAGCGCCCGGACCCGCAACGCCCGGCTGGCGGCGGTCCACTCCTTTTTCAGGTATGCCGCCCTACGTCACCCCGAGCACGCCTTGGTTATCGCCCGGGTGCTGGAGATACCGACGAAACACTGCGAACGGAAAGACGTGCGCTACCTCGACCAAGCCGAAGCCGACGCCTTGGTCGACGCCCCCGATAGGAGCACCTGGACAGGGCGACGGGACCAAGCCCTGTTGGCGACCGCCGTACAGACCGGCCTCCGGGCATCGGAGCTCACCGGCCTGCGCGTAGGTGACGTGGAGCTCGCCACCGGTGCCCATGTCCACTGCACAGGAAAAGGGCGCAAGGAGCGGTGCACCCCCCTGGCCAAAGAGACCGTCGTGCTGCTGAGAAGTTGGATGAAAGAGCGCGGCGGGTCAGGCGACGAGCCATTGTTCCCCACCCGTCGGGGCAATTCACTCAGCCGCAGTGCGCTCGGCTGCCTCGTCGCCAAGCACACCGCCACCGCTGCCCAGCATTGCGCTTCGATCCGCACCAAGTACCCAACACCACATGTCCTACGGCACACATGCGCCATGTCCCTGCTGCAGTCAGGTTGTGACAGCGCCGTCATCGCTTTATGGCTTGGCCACGAGAACGTGGCGACCACTGCCCGGATCTACCTGCACGGCGACCTGTCCATCAAAGAGCGAGCGCTTGAACGTACTCGGCCCCTCAACGTCAAACCAGGCCGCTACCGGCCACCTGACCCCCTCCTCGCTTTCCTCTCCGGCCTCTGACAACCGAGAATTATGCTCCACGGACCGGGCCAAAAGTGGTCCAAGGCAAGTTCTCGAGCCCCGCCAGTCCCATAACCCGCAGTCCTACATAGGATCCGTTACGCGGATCTCTCCATAAGGGGTCAAATACGAGCTCGACTTTGCGCCCGACCAGGGCCGGGTCGACCTCGTAGTTGTTGCCAAACAGGCTCACCGTCGCCACCTTGGTCACGGTGCGCGCCTCAGAGAACA
>DATJST010000199.1:0-2827 GCA_035503975.1 Acidimicrobiales bacterium
GGGCCGTAAAAGCCCGCATAAGAGAGGTCACGCCGGCAGAGGCTTCGGCAGCGCTGTCCGATGGGGGGGCTGTGGCGCTCGATGTCCGCGAAGCTGATGAGTTCGAGCAGGGTGCGCTCAAAGGCGCGGTGCACATCCCCCGCGGCTTCCTCGAGATGCAGGTGGCCGCCAAGGTACCGGAACAGTCGACACCGATAGTGGTCTACTGCGCCGGCGGTACCCGCAGCGCATTCGCGGCCGAGACGCTTGCTCAGCTGGGTTACTCCGACGTCGTCAGCATGACGGGCGGCTTCAACCGCTGGAAGGACGAAGGGTTGGCTTGGGAGGCTCCCGGGGTACTCAGTCCCGAGCAGCGCAACCGCTACCAGCGTCACCTGCTGCTGCCCGAAGTGGACGTCGCCGGCCAGATCAAGTTGTTGCGCTCCAAGGTGCTCCTGCTCGGCGCCGGCGGGTTGGGTTCTCCGGCGGCGTTGTACCTTGCGGCCGCCGGCGTTGGCACTCTCGGTGTAGTCGATATGGATGTGGTCGACGCCTCCAACCTGCAACGTCAGATACTGCACAATCTCGACCGGTTGGGCGACCGCAAGGTGGACTCGGCCAAGAAGGCGATCACCAGCCTCAACCCAGACATCAACGTGGTCACCTACGACGTGCGCCTGGGGGCCGACAACATCTTGGACATCTTCGCCGGCTACGACGTGATCGTCGACGGGACCGACAACTTCCCGACGCGTTACCTGGTCAACGACGCCTCGCTCCGGCTCGACATCCCGGTCGTGCACGGCTCGATCTTCCGCTTCGAGGGCCAGGCCAGCGTCTATCTCCCCCATGTCGGCCCGTGCTACCGCTGCCAAGTACCCGAGCCCCCTCCGCCGGACCTGGCGCCGTCGTGCGCGGAGGCCGGCGTGCTCGGGGTGCTGCCCGGCATCATCGGGTCCCTCCAGGCCATGGAGACGATCAAGGTCCTGCTCGGGATCGGCGAGCCACTGGTCGGACGCCTGCTCGCGTATGACGCTCTCGAGTCCACGTTCCGCACCTTCCGGCTCAACCGGGACCCCAACTGCCCCGCTTGCTCGGTGCCCAAGGAACAGCTCGTCATCGCCGAGTACGACCAGTTGTGCATGCCCCACCCGTTGCAACCGCCGACAGCCAGTTCCAGTGTGGGAGCGGTAGCCCCTTCCGGCGTGGGCCCGAGCCCCGCCAAGGCGGGCGGAACTGCCCAAACGGCGGCGGCCGCCGTCGGCGCGGCGGAGCCAGTCGGCGCCGCGGCTGGTTAGTCACCAGCGTCACCCCACCCGCCGATGACCGGTCCGGGGGCGCCGGCTGCACACGCCCGCGTGAGCCTTACCGCGGTTATCGTCTCGGTCGACGCCACCACTCCGAGGCTGCTGACGGTCCAGGGCAGCGACGGGGAGGCCCTGCCTTCGGGCCAGTTGGACGACAGTGCCGACCGCACGCTCGAGCAAGCCGTCCGCCGCCTGGTTAGCAGCGAGCTCGGCCTGCCGGTCAGGTACTTCGAACAGCTTTACACCTTCGGCGACCGCAACCGGGTGCCGGGCGACCGCACGCTCGCGGTCGCCTACCTGGCGTTGGCCCGCTACCAGGGCGTACATGGCCCGGGCAATCCGCAGTGGCGGGATTGTTATGCCCTGTTCCCCTGGGAAGACTGGCGCCGCGGGCGCCCGCAGGTGCTGGGCTCCGTGATCGTTCCGGCCTTGCTCCGTTGGTTGGCAGCATCGCCGCCGAGCGACGTCGCCATCCGCACCGAGCGGGCCGAGCTGACTTTCGGCGTCGGCCAAGCACTCTGGGATCCGGTGCGTGTGCTGGACCGCTACGAGCTGCTCTACGAACTTCGCCTGGTCGCTGAGGCCTCGACGGAGCCGCCTGGGGGGTCGGGCGCGGGCGCTGGGCGGGCGCGGCCCGGCGGCCGTGACGGCCACCCCGCGCTCGGCCTTGCCCTCGCTTTGGACCACCGCCGCGTTGCTGCCGCCGCACTCGAGCGCCTGCGAGGAAAATTGGCGTACCGGCCCGTGGTGTTCGAGGTGTTGCCTGAAAGCTTTACTCTTTCCACCCTCCAGCAGGTGGTCGAGGCGTTCGCCGGCCAGGTGCTGCACAAGCAGAACTTCCGGCGCCTCGTCGCGTCGTCCAACCTGGTGGAGCCCACGGGCGAACCCGAAGTAAGGACGGGCGGCCGCCCGGCTGAGCTCTACCGGTTCCGGCGTGAGGTCCTGCGCGAGCGTCCGGCACCGGGCCTTGGCCTGCGCCGCCTTGGCGGGCCCTGAAGCAGTGGCGCGGACCTTGCCGCACCGGCAGACTTTCGCCCTTCTTTGCGCTATAGTAGACATATGCTCACAGAGAGTATAAGCTCCCGGAAGACGGGCGGTGCGGCGGTCGCGGGCAGAGCGGGGATCGCGGGCGGTGCCGCGAGTACGGGCGGTCCAGCAGGTGCAGGCAATGAGGTAGAGCGCGCCGAGGAGCCTTCCGGCTTCGAGCAATGGGCCACAGAAGTCCGCGGCCTGGCCAAGGCGCGTAACGCCGTCATATTGGCGCACAACTACCAGGTCCCTTGGGTCCAGGACGTCGCCGACCACGTAGGCGACTCGCTGGCGCTGTCCCGCTTGGCGGCCCGCAGCGACGCCGAGGTAATCGTGTTCTGCGGGGTCCACTTCATGGCCGAAACAGCCAAACTGCTGGCTCCTGAGCGCACGGTACTACTGCCCGACCTGCGTGCCGGTTGCTCGCTGGCCGACACTGTCCGAGCCGAGGATGTCCGGCGCTGGCGGGCGGGGCACCCCGGTGGGCGCGTGGTCGCCTATGTCAACACATC
>DATJST010000200.1:0-18174 GCA_035503975.1 Acidimicrobiales bacterium
GTTCGACTCCTCCGCTTCGCACACCGATATGTGTGGGTTCATGCGCTTCATCGCGTCGTAAAACTCCACGAAGCCCGCGTGTGGCCCCGACTCGTAGCTGGCGGTGACCTCTGCACCGCGGGCTGGGATGGCGCCGTGGCGGCCGTTGCCGAAGGTGATCTCGCCCGTGGTCGGGTCAAAGGCGTAGACGTGTGCTCCGGCCCGGGCCGAGGTCAGCGTGTGCACCGCAGACCACGGCCGTCCCGCCACGTAAACGGTTTGGCTGCCCGGCACAACGGGCGGGTAATAGAGGTAGAAGTGTTGTTGGGGGCGCCCGCTAGACAGCGAGGCGACCAGCTTCTCGTCGGCAAAACGGCCCACGAGCTGGCGCGAGAACGCCGTTGTGCCGCCGAACGCGTAAAGGCAGACCGCTTGGGTACCGCGCTTGCAGCGCCTATGGTGATCGCCGACGCTCACGGCCCGGCCCGACCGCCAGCCGAACTGCCCAGGCCCGTCCTGCTCGTTGCCGACTTCCCAATAGGGGACGTCGTAGGGCGCGCGGTGGCCGTTCTTGTCCCGCAGGGCAGCCCAGTAGCTGGGGCTCGACGGGCTCGTCGACGGGTGAGCGACGTAAGGCGCGGTCATGTAGGCGACCCAGTCGGCCGCCTCGGTCGCGGTCCCGGTGGCGAAGTTGACCGTGATCGTGCCAACAGCTTTGAGCTGGCCCAAGAGCCGCCCGAACTCGTCGGGCCCGACGGTGGAGGGCACAGGTCTGTCCAGGTTGCAGCACCTTTTGGAACGCACCGACTGCATCCCGTAAGGCTCGTTATCAAGCCGCTCGCGCTCGGGCCCGATCGCCCTCTGCCAGTCGAAGCTGTCCGAGGTGATCCCCGCCGGGTACCTCAAGGCGGTCACCCCGAGAGCCTTCACCTCGTCCACGAACGCGGGGTAGAAACGACCAACGCTGGCGTCGAACGTGCCGTCCGCGTCGTACGGCCAGAGCAGGTTTGCGCCGAACAGGTACGGGCTGACGCGGCCCAGGCTTCGCGACGAGACCGATATCACCGGGGCCGGGGCCGGCCGTCCGGCCCGGGCCAAAGGCGCCAGCCCAACCTCCACGGCCAGCCCGGCGAGCACGGCGACCAGGACGAGCCCTGTCACGATGCGGGCGCCCCGGCGCACCCATGACCAGGTGCCGCGCTGCCATGGCCGGCTCAAGCGGTGGCACCCTCGTTGCGAGGCACCGCGGGCAACCTCCTAAGCTGGACGTATCGCACCGGTAGCACAATCATCAAATTTCAACGCGGACGCCGTCGGTTCCCTGGGGGGGCCGAGCTGGTTGCGCGAGCAGCGCAGGCGATCATGGGAAGGCTATTCCCGGGCTACCCTACCGAGCGAGTCCGAGGAGATATGGCGGTACAGCCGCATCGGGGACCTCGACCTCAGCCGGTACTCGCCGCGCGTTGCGAGCCACGAAGGGAGTCTCGACCAGCTACCTGGGCCGCTTAACGCCTTGGTCGAGGCGGCAGGGCCCGGCGCCTCGGTACTGGTGACGGTGAACGGTGGCGCAGGCCGTCTCGAACACCCCCAACCCGGACTGGATGTGGTGCCCGGCGTCGAAGAGCCGCTCGGGCATGGCGAGCCATTGCTCGCCTTGGCAGGTCCCGCAGCAGACCCCTTCGGCATGCTCAACGGGGCTTTTGTGGACGTGCCCTGGCGGGTTACGGTCGCGCCCGGGGTGGCGCTCGCCGCTCCCGTGGTCGTGGTGCACTGGCTGGAAGGCGACGGCCTGGCCGCCTTCCCGTGCCTGCAAGTGGACCTCGGCCCCGCTGCCTCGGCTCAGGTAGTCGAGGTGGTGGCGTGTTCGAGCGAGCCGCTCCTGTCTGTCCCAGTTGCCCACCTGCAGGTAGGCCCGGGCGCGAGCCTCGGCTTTGGGCATGTGCAGCTGCTCGGCCAGCGTGCCTGGCAGCTCGGCAACCAGGTGAGCCGGCTGGGCCGCGACGCGACCCTGCGGTCGATGACCGTCGCCTTCGGCGGGGAGTACGCGCGCGCCCGCACCGACTCGGTGCTCGAGGGCGCTGGTGGCGACAGCGAACTGCTCGCCGCCTATTTCGGCAGTGGCGACCAGATGCACGACCTGCGCACCGTGCAGCATCATGCGGCTCCCAAGACCCGCTCCAACCTGCTGTTCAAGGGGGGCGTGGCGGGGACGGCGCACTCGGTCTACTCGGGCCTGATCCGAGTGGAGAAGGGCGCTCGTGGCACCAATGCCTTCCAGACGAACCGCAACCTCGTGCTTTCTGAGGGCGCTCGCGCTTTTTCGGTCCCCAACCTCGAGATCGAGGACAACGACGTCCGCTGCTCGCACGCCTCGGCTGTGGGCCCCATCGACGAAGCTCAGCGGTTCTACCTCGAAAGCCGCGGTGTCCCCGCGCCGAGCGCGGAACGCCTCATTGCCCTCGGTTTCATGGACGACGTGCTCGAGCGGTTCCCCCTGCCGGCCATGGTGCCCTGGCTGCGCCGGGCCCTGGCGGCGAAATTGGACACTGCGGGCTTCACGGCGGGCGCATGAGCCACGAGGTGCGGCTGCAACTGGCCAGCATTGCCGAGGGAAAAGCCACAAGGTTGGAGGCTGGCCCGTTCGGCATCTGCCTGGTGCGCCTGGGGGACCGCGTTTACGCCTTGGACGACCAGTGCAGCCATCAGGAATGGATGCTCTCCGATGGTGACGTCGACAGCTTTGACTGCACCGTCGAGTGCACTAAGCACGGGAGCACTTTTTCCTTGGCAGACGGCTCGCCCCAGTGCCTGCCGGCGACCAAGCCGGTGGCGGTTTACCAGACGAGGATCGAGGCTGACGAGGTCGTGGTGGTGCTGCCGTGAGCGAATTGGTGATCGAGGGGCTCCATGCCGGCATCGACGGCCGGGAAATCTTGCACGGCGTGGACTTGGCCGTCCCGAGTGGTCAGGTTCACGCCGTCATGGGCCCTAATGGTTCGGGCAAGTCCACGCTCTCCCACGTGATGGCCGGGCGCCCGGGTTATGAGGTGACCGCCGGGAGCATCCGCCTGGATGGGGTCGAGCTGCTGGGCAAGCCGGCGTGGGAGCGGGCGCAGGCGGGCCTGTTCCTGGCGTTGCAGTACCCGATCGAGGTACCGGGAGTGACGATGGCGGCGGCACTGGCCGAAGCCTTCGCTTGCGCCGGCCGCGACGCCGCCGAGGTACCCGCGCTCCTCGCCGCCGAGGCCCGTGCCATCGGTTTTGACGAGAGCTTTGTCGCCCGGGCGCTCAATGTCGACCTATCCGGGGGCGAGCGCAAGCGCAACGAGATCGTCCAGCTCGGGGTCCTGCGGCCGCGCATCGCCGTGCTCGACGAGATCGACTCTGGCCTGGATATCGACGCCCTGCGTGCGGTTGCGCAGCGGGTCGCTCAACTGTCGGCGGAGGCAGGTATAGGTGTGCTCGCCATCACTCACTATCAGCGCCTGCTTTCGGAACTCCCTGTGAGCCGGGTACACGTCCTCTCGGCTGGACGAGTGGTCCAAAGCGGTGGGCCGGAGCTGGCGCTCGAGCTCGAGCAGACCGGCTATGCCGGCTATGGCGGGGAAAGCGTGGGCTAGCTGCTCGTTTCGTGGCGGCCCTGGATGTGGCCGACCTTATAACCGATCCACCCGGCGACGAGCGCGATCGCGGCGTACTCAAAAATATGGAACGCCAAGTCGAATATGCCTGAAAAGAGCCAAATCGCTATCCCGCCGACGGCTATGGCTCCGACGATCATTGCCAGCGCCTTCATACCACTCCTTTTGCTGCCATCGCCCTTAGCGGCGCCGCGGTTCTTCGGCTTGCCCGCTTGGGGGCGGGACGCAGGGAGCGCCCGCCCGCGGTCGTCGTCGAGCAGCGCCCCCGGGGGCGGCGAGGTGGCCACGCCCGTCCTCTTCGAAGCGGACGTGCCCAGGGCCTGGCAGATCAGGCACTGGCCCGCTGGGAACCCGTGAGAGCAATTAGCCACTACAACCAGCGTAGCGACTTCTCGCGCAGGCCCGGCTCCGCACGTCAGTCTCGGCGGTGGTCGCGCAAGTACCGCTCCACTTCGGCAGCCAGGTGCTCGCCGGAGGCCGGGCCAAGTTTGGGGCCGTCTTCCGCGCCCATCTGCCCGCCGGCGTCGGCCTCGGAGTCTTGCTCCTCGAGGCGTGTCACATAGGCCGAGGCGTCGTCGTCAGAGGCCACCAGCTCGTTGATCTGCCTCTCGTAGGCTGCCGCCGAGATCTCCAGCTCAACTACGTCCACGGTGCTACCGAGGATGCGCACCGCCTTTTCCACCAAGGCGAGCGTGGCCTTAGGTGACGCGCTCTGCGATACGTAGTGAGGCACGCTCGCCCACAGCGACACCGTGGGGATGCCCGCCTGCCCGAGCGCGTCGGAGACGACGCCGACGATCCCGGTGGGGCCTTCGTAGTAGGAGGGCTCGACGCCGGCCAAGTCAGCGAGCTCGTCCGTCGCCGCGCCCCCGCTTATGCGGACGGGCCGGGTGTGAGGCACGTCGGCTAGCAGCGCGCCGACCAGAACGGCGGTCCGCACCCCAAGCGACTCGGCGGCGCCGCGTACTTCACGGGCGAAGCTACGCCAGCGCAACTGTGGCTCGGGCCCCGACACGAACACCACGTCACGGTCCTGCCCAGGCAGGGGAGCGCTCGCCAACTGCACTTCGGGCCACTCGAGGCGCCGCGTCCGGCCGGACTCGAGGCGGACCTGGGGCCGGCTCGAGGTAAAGTCCCAGAGCTCTTCCGCGTCGAACGCCGCGAAGCGGCTGGCCCCCCAGGCGCGCGACAGGTAGGCAACCGTTTCGGAGGCGGCATTGCCCGCGTCGTTCCAGCCCTCGAACGCCGCCACCAGCGCAGGCCGGCGCAGCTGTGGGTGGGCGTCCCAGCGCAGCAGTTCCACGCGCGCGACGCTAGTCACCCTCGCCTCACAAGTCGCGCCTAGTGGCGCTGCGGCACCTGCCCGGCGAGCGTGCGCCCGCCTCGCGCCAAGCCTGAGCCTGCGGCACCCAAACCTGGCCGCGGTATGGGTTCCTGCCTGGGCCACTGCGGTCCTCCGTATGCTTTCTGACCATGGCGGGGCAACCTCCAAGCGCTGACTGGGACGGGGCTTCTTACGATCGCGTCTCGGCTCCCCAGCTGCGGTGGGGGCGCAACGTCCTCGAGCGGCTGGAGCTGAGCGGGGACGAGGTGGTCCTCGACGCCGGCTGCGGTACCGGCCGGGTCACCGAAGAGCTGGTTGCGCGCCTGCCGCAGGGGCATGTGGTCGCCCTCGACGCATCGCCGTCGATGCTGGCCCAGGCTCAGGCGCGCCTGGGCGCAGCTCGGGCCGCGGGGCGCGTGTCGTTCCTACATGCCGATCTCCGGTCACTGTCGCCAGCGGCGTTGGGCGATCGGGCACCCTTGGACGCGGTGCTGTCAACCGCCACCTTTCACTGGGTCACCGACCACGACAAGCTCTTCGCCGACCTGCGCTCGGTGCTGCGGCCCGGGGGCCAACTGGTCGCCCAGTGCGGTGGCGAGGGCAACATCGCCAGCGTCATCGCCGCAGTGCGCTCCCTCGGCGTGGAGCGGGCCGGTACCTGGCTGTACGCCTCGCCCGAAGACACCGCCGTCCGGCTCCGGCGCGCCGGCTTCGAGATGACCGAGGTGTGGAGCCATCCTGAAGTGGCCACGTTCGACGGCCCGGCCGACCTGGTCGAGTTCCTGGGCACGGTCTGCCTCCGCGAGCACCTTGGGACGCTGCCCGAGGAGCAACGGCGGCCCTTCGCCGAGAAAGTGGCCGCCGCCATGCCCGCCGCCGAGGTGGACTACGTGCGGCTCAACATGGTCGCCCGCGCCCGCGGGGCGGCAATTTGACCATTTCACGGTCGGGCGGCCCGTTAGGCTCTTCGTCTGCGCTATGTGGGACCGTGCACCGACCCCTGGGTGGCTAGTTTGACGAGCAAACTGGGCCGATCTGTCGCCGCCGCGGTCCCTTTGCTCACCGAGGGCGACCTCTCTGCCGACGACGCGGTCCGCCAGTTGCTGGAGCTGACGCACGCCCGGCGGCACTTGGACCTGTCCGACCTCTCGCCGCAAGAGCAGGCCGCCATGATCGCCAGTACGGCGGAGGCGTTGCAGCCTTCGGAAGAGGCGATGGCGCAACGCATCGCCGCTGCGGCCGCAGCCCGCCGCCCTTTTGTGGCCAAGCTCGGTATCGACCCGACCGGGGCGGAGATCCACATAGGCCACGCCGTCCCAATGATCACGCTGAGCCGCCTTCAGCGCATGGGCCACCGCATTGTGTTGATCGTCGGGGATATGACGGCCAAGATCGGCGACCCGAGCGGCCGCTCCGACGAGCGGCCACACCTTGGCGACGACGAGATCGCGGCCAACTTGGCAACGTACAAGGAACAGGTCGCACCGTTCTTCGATTTTTCGCACGCCGAACTGCGCCACAACAGTGACTGGCTGGGTGCGGTGACACTCCCGCGCCTGATCGAGGTGACCTCGCGCATCCCGGTGTCAATGTCGCTCCAGCGCGAAGACTTCCGGTCCCGCCTGGCCGCCGGCCACAGCCTGACGCTCGCCGAACTGCTCTATTCCGTGGCCATGGCACTGGACTCGGTGCAAGTCAATTGCGACGTCGAGATCGGCGGTATCGACCAGTACCTCAACATGCAGATGTGCCGCAAAGTGATGGAGATCTGCGCGTTGGAGCCCGAGCTCGTTGTGGCCAACCCGCTCATCGAGGGCACCGACGGCACCGGCGCCAAGATGAGCAAATCCCGAAACAACTACGTGGCTTTGACTGCTCCGCCGGGCGAGGTGTTCGGCAAGCTCATGTCGGTGCCGGACCGCTTGATGGGACCGTACTTGCGGGCTCTGTCCGAGTGGCAACCTGCGGAGCTGGCGGCTGTCGCGGCCCGCCAAGCCGCAGGGACGCTTCACCCGATGGACCTCAAAAAAGTAATGGCGGGCGAAGTCACGGCCTGCTTGCACGGCGTGGACGCGGCCATGGTGGCGCGTGCCGAATTTGTGGCCCAGTTCTCCAAGTCGAGCTACAGCTCCTTGACCGACCTCCCAGAGGTGCCGGCGCGCTGGCTGGACGCGGCGGGAGCAGCCGCAGCGCCCGGGACTGTGGCCGACGCCCTCAAAGCCCTCGGTTTTGCCGCCAGCAACGGCGAGGTGCGCCGAGTCGCCGAGCAAAAAGGCCTCCGTCTCGTGCTCGAGAAGGTAGGTACTCCCGATGGCGGCCCCCAGGAGGAGGCAGTGCTCAGCGTGGACGAGATCCGTACCCCGCTCGGAGCACTCCTCGACGCCAAGTTCGGCGCGGCGCCCGGGGAGTGCTTCTTGAAGTTCGGGCGCAAATTGGCCCGGGTCGCGCGCTGACCATCCGGAGGCGCAGACGACGGGGGCGCAGAGCGCCGGGGCCTACTAGACGGGCGGCAACCCGAGCGCAGCCCGCGCGGCGGTGTCCTCAGTGCCGTCCATGTCGTTGAGCAGGGCGGTGAAATCGTGGTTGCCCTCTGAGTAATGGTCGCGGCCCCACTCGCGCAGGTCGCTCTCGATGGCGCTGTTCTGGTCGGTCACGGCCACGATGGTGCCGTGCAGGGCCGATGGCCAGTGTTCGGACCGCAGCCCGGCGGTGAACTTGCTGTAGGCGCTGCTGAGAGCCTCCACTATGGCCGAGCGGGCTGGCTGGCGGAGCGAGGGCCAAGTGTTGAGCGCGGCGTAGAAGCCGGACAGCGCGCGCACCGCCGGCGTCGAGTCGTGTAGGTACTCGTGGGCGTACCCGGTTGGTTCGGCAACGTGGAACGAGTCGTCCCGCACCGGGCTGGGCGCCCACCACCGCCCGTCGCTCGTCATCATGGTCTGGCCGTCGGCCAGGCCCAAACGTGGCGCCTGGTCATTGACGAGAAGGTGCGTAAAGCTCACGCCGGACATGTCGGGGTAGGGCACGTCTTGTGCCGCGATCTTCTCGTCGGGGCTGGGGTCTTCCTGGATCCACTCGGCCTCGCTGTAGTAGGCGCCCGGGCCGTAGGCGATATGGCGTGTGACATGAGAGCCGTTGGTCAAGTCGGCGAAGCCGAGCGACCAACCGTTGCTCCCCTCGGTCATGGTGGCCACTACTTTGTCGCCGGAGCTGACCGACAACATTTCCTGGGCGTGAAAACTGACGGCCGTGTCGCTCCAAAAGGCAAAATAGAGCGGGAAGTTCACGCCGTCCGTCTCCTCGATGGTCCCCAACTGGACAAACGGGTACCCTCCGGCCACATTCTGCGCACCGACCCAGGTCGACGCGCTCCCGGCGGGCGAGCCAAGGATGATCGCGGGTACCGTCCACTGCGCGCTCACGCTCGAGACCGCCGCGTCGCTCCAGGTGTAGCCCCCGAACCCGGTCTCGGGCGCTGCCAGCTTCGGGATGCTCGGGCTCCCGCGCGGCACCACCGCGAGCAACAACGCGGCTACGACCCAGGGCAGCAACAGGCCCCACCATGGCCGCCTTCGCCTCACAGGTGCAACATTAACCCGAGACCGCTCGAGCGCCCCTGAGGCCACTCCCGCTCAGGGGCTGGCAAGCTGCTGCAGCGCAGGTATCGCGGCTTCGAGCGCTGCGAGCTCCTCGGGGCTGATCTCGCCCAGGCGTGCCAGCAGCCACTCGTGCTTGGTGGCCCGCTCGCGGGCCAGGGCGTTGCGTCCCCGGCGCGTCAGCGCGACAAAGAACTGCCGCCCGTCGCGCGGGTGCGGCTTGCGCACGATCAGGCCCGCCGCCGCCAAGGCCGCTATCACCGGGGTCATCGAGGCCTTCGAAACGCCTTCCAGTTGAGCGAGGTCGCGCGGGCAGAGCGGCCCTTCGAGGTCGAGCGCGGAGAGGGCGGACAGCAAAGGCCGGGGCAGCCCCGCCGTGGCGTGGCGCCGTGCCCTTCGGACGAGGCGGCCAATGGCGTACATGAGGTCGTCCGCGAGTTGTTCGCGGCCCGTACCAGGCGCTGTGCGAGCCGGCGCGCCTAACATAGGTAGTTAGTTTACCTAACATACGGTGTACCCGAGGTCCGAACTGGCAGGCAAGCCAACTGGCCGGCAAGCCAACTGGCCGGCAAGCCAAGTGGCAGGCAAGCCAAGTGGTCCAAAGTGGTACCGATTTGGTCGTGGACGCGCACGGTGGAGTGATAGATGGCAACTGACCTGAAGTACAAGGCGGCAGAGATGGGAGCACCCAACGGCAGCGGGGCGGGCGGCCACGACCGGTACAAGTGGGTGGCGTTGTCCAACACCACGCTCGGGGTGCTGATGGCCACCATCAACCAGTCGATCCTGCTGATCGCCCTGCCCGACATCTTTGACGGGATCAAGTTGAACCCGTTGGTGCCGGCCAACACCGGGTACCTGCTGTGGATCTTCATGGGCTACATGCTCGTGATGGCCGTGCTGGTGGTGAGCCTCGGCCGCATCGGGGACATGTTCGGCCGAGCACGCATGTACAACCTCGGGTTCGTCATTTTCTCGGTGTTCTCACTGCTGCTCGCGGTCACGTGGATGGAAGGCACCGCGGCGGCGCTGTGGCTGATCGCTTGCCGCATCGGCCAAGGCCTCGGCGGCGCCTTCCTGCTCGCCAACTCCTCGGCCATCCTGACCGACGCCTTCCCGGCCGACCAGCGAGGCCTGGCTCTCGGCATCAACAATGTTGCGGCCATCGCCGGCTCGTTCGTTGGCCTGGTCATGGGCGGGCTGCTCGGCCCGATCTCATGGCACCTGGTGTTCGTTGTGTCGGTGCCCTTCGGCGTTTTGGGCACGATCTGGGCCTACGCGAAGCTAAAGGACACGGGCATCCGCACGCCGTCGCGGATCGACTGGTGGGGCAACCTGACCTTTGCCGTAGGGCTGATCTCGCTGCTGGTCGGCGTGACCTACGGCATCTTGCCCTACGGCGGCCACTCCATGGGTTGGACCAGCCCGACGGTGATCACCGCCTTGGCCCTGGGCGCCTTGGTACTGATGGCTTTCGTCATCGTCGAGACCCGGGTGCGGGCGCCCATGTTCCACCTGTCGCTGTTCCGGATCCGGGCTTTCACGGCGGGTAACCTGGCCGGTTTGCTGGCCGGGCTCGGCCGGGGCGGGCTGATGTTCATGTTGATCATCTGGCTGCAGGGGATCTGGTTGCCACAGCACGGCTACAGCTTCTCCCAGACACCGCTCTGGGCGGGTATCTACATGCTCCCGTTGACCGCTGGGTTCCTCGTGTCCGGGCCAGTATCGGGAAGGCTGGCGGACCGTTTCGGTGCCCGGCCGTTCGCCACCGCGGGCATGGTCGCGGCAGGTGCCACCTTCCTGTTCTTGGAACTGCTCCCGACCAACTTCAGCTACTGGGCCTTCGCCGTCCTCCTGCTGGCCAACGGGCTCGCCATGGGGCTGTTCTCGGCTCCCAACCAGACCGGCATAATGAACTCGTTGCCGGCCGACCAGCGGGGTGCGGGAGCGGGGATGGCGGCGACGTTCACTGCGTCGTCGATGGTGCTGTCCATGGGCATCTTCTTCAGCCTCATGGTCGTCGGCCTGGCTTCCAGCCTGCCCCACGCCCTGTTCTCGGGGCTCACGGCGCAAGGCGTGCCGGCCAGCGAAGCGCTCAAGGTGTCAAAGCTCCCGCCGGTGGGCACGCTCTTCGCCTCGTTCCTCGGCTACAACCCGGTGAAGACCTTGTTGGCGACGACGCTCGCGCACATGCCCCACGCCAAGGCGGCCTACCTGACCGGGCGCTCGTTCTTCCCCCACCTCATATCCAGCCCGTTCCGGGACGGAGTGCACGAGGCGTTTGATTTCGCCGCCCTAGCCTGCTTCGTGGCCGCAATCGCCTCGTGGTTCAGGGGCACCAAGTACCACCACGGCCAGGACCTGGCCAAGGCGCATGTCCCCGGTCAGGCCGCCACCACCAAAGGAGCAGGGCGCGCTCGAGCAGTGGGGCGGCCGGGGCCGGGGGACGAGCTGGCGCCCGATGACGCCGTCCCGGTGGACGCCCTCGTCACGGACTAGGGCGCGAGAGCGCAACCGCCCCGCAGCCAGGGTGCTGCCCGGCCGGGCTCAGGCCCGGGGCCGGCGCAGGGCGACGAAGACGCCGAGGTCGAGCACGACGAAGAAGATCCCGAGGCCCACCAGCGAGTACTGCAGCTTCCACAGGCTCACGAGGGGGAACGGCAGGATGATGAGCAGGGCGGCAATCGCGAGCACAAGTAGGTGCTGGTAAGCCTCGGTACGCGCCACAGGTCTCATCGCCATCGCCAAGGCACCTTAGCGCGCCACCTCTACGGGACGCAGATCGGGCTCCCCCTGCTCGTCCGAGGCGTCCAGGTCGACGTCAAAGAGGATTGCCCATTCGTGGTACCCCTCGGGGTCGTCGAGCACCTGGCGCACCCGCCAGCTGCGGCTGCCAGGGGAGGTCCTCACCTGCCACAGGCTGGCGGACCGTGCCGGCGCCCCCGTCCCGGTGCTGACGTGCTCGGCGAAGTAGGGGGCCATTTCCGCCTCCCAGCGGGCCGCATCCCAACCGCAGTGCTGGTCGAGCTCGCCCAATCCCGCCCAGTCCTTGCGAGCCGCCAGCTCCACACGACGGAAACAGGCATTGCGCACCATGACCCGGAAAGCCCTCTCATTGGCCGTGAGCGCCGCCGGCACGCGCCGGGCCGCAGCGGCCGAGGGCCGCTCACCTCGGGCGAGTGCCCCGGCGACCTGGTCCGGCTGGCTGAGCAGCTCCCACTCGTCGAGCAGGCTCGAGTCGACCTGGCGTACGAGCTCACCGAGCCAGTCCGTCACGTCCGTGAGGCCGGGCGTCTTGGCATCCTCGGGTACGTTCTGCACCAGGGCCTTGTAGGCGTCCGACAGGTAGCGCAGCAATAGGCCTTCCGAGCGAGCCAGACCATAGTGGGCCACATACTCGGCGAAGCCCATGTACTTCTCGTACATGTCGCGGACCACTGACTTGGGCCGGACGTTGTAGTCGCGCGCCCATGGGTGCCGCACCCGGTAGGCATCGAACACCTCGTAGAGGAACTCAGCCTGCGGCTTGGGGTGCTCTAGCTGCATGAGGACTTCCATGCGCTCCTCGTACTCGACCCCCTCCTCCTTGAGCCGCGCCAGGGTTTCGGTCTTCAACCGCTCGAGCTGGGCGAACAGCACGGGCCAGGGGTCCTCGAGCGTGGACTCGACGATCGAGACCACGTCCATCTCCCAAGAGCCGGATCCGGTGTCCAAACGGGGCAGCGCCTCCAGCACGAACAGGGAAAGCGGCTGGTTGAGCGCGAAGTCGTCCTGGAGGTCGACCGTGACCCGCACCCGGCGCCCCAGTTCGTCGGGCTCGGAGAGACGTTCGAGCACCCCGGCGGCCAGCAAGCTGCGGTACAGCGAGATAGCCGAGCGGATGTGGCGCCGCTGTGCCGGGCGCGGTTCGTCGTTGTCGACCAGGAGCTGCTTCATCGCCGCGCACCCATCCCCCGGGCGGTCGAGTACCTCGAGGAGCATGGCGTTGGTGACCCTGAAGCTCGACGCGAGCGGCTCGGGGGGTGCGGCCACCAAACGGAGGAAGGTGCCCTCGTCCCAGTGCACGAACCCCTTGGGCGGCTTCGCCTTTACGACCTTGCGCAACTTGGCCGGGTCTCCGCCTGCCCGGGCCACGGCCCGATCGTTCTCGGCGACGTGCTCGGGAGCCTGGGCGACCACCGTGCCCGCGGTGTCATAGCCCGCCCGCCCGGCGCGCCCCGCCATCTGGTGGAACTCGCGTGCCGTGAGAAGCCGGCTAGCACTGCCGTCGAACTTCGACAACCCGGTGAAGAGCACCGTCCGGATGGGCACGTTGATACCGACCCCGAGAGTGTCGGTGCCGCAGACGACCTTCAGCAGGCCCTGCTGGCACAGGCGCTCTACCAGTCGGCGGTACCTCGGGAGCATCCCGGCGTGGTGCACGCCGACCCCGTGGCGCAGTAGCCGGGACAGCGCCTGGCCGAAGCCAGCTCCGAAGCGAAAGCCGGCAATTGCGGCTGCAATGGAGTCACGTTCGGAGCGGGAGGAAAGCCCCGCGCTGGTCAGTGCCTGAGCCCGCTCGACCGCGGCTCTCTGGGTGAAATGAACCGCGTAGATAGGCGCCAGGTGCTCGGCGGCAAGCGCGGCGAGCGTGTCGTGGACGAGGGTGCGGGCATAGCGGTAATCCAGGGGTACGGGGCGGGCTGCGGAAGTGACCACGGCCGTCTCGCGCCCTGTGCGCCGTCGCAGGTCGCCGACGAAGCGCGACACATCGCCCAAAGTCGCCGACATCAGCACGAACTGGGCGCGCCGCAGCTCGATCAGCGGTACCTGCCACGCCCAGCCTCTGTCCGGATCGGCATAGAAGTGGAACTCGTCCATCACCACCTGGTGGACAGGGGCGCGCTCCCCATCGCGGAGCGCCACGTTCGCCAGCACCTCGGCCGTGCAGCAGATCACGGGCGCTTCGGGGTTGACGGCAGCATCACCGGTCAACATCCCGACGTTCGCCGGCCCGAGCTGGCTGCAAAGGTCGAAGAACTTTTCGGTGACGAGGGCTTTGATCGGAGCCGTGTACCAAGATCTCTCACCGGCGTCCAGGGCCGCCAGGTGCGCGCCGAGAGCCACCAGGCTCTTGCCCGAGCCCGTCGGCGTGCCCACAATCACATGCTCGCCGGAGAGGACAGCCAGCAGGGCTTCCTCCTGGGCCGGGTAAAGGTGCAGGCCACGACCTATGGACCAGGTGGTGAAGGCATCCAGTACGGAGCCCGGGCCGGTCCCGCCGCTCGCCCGAAGCTGGTCGAGCAGGCTGCTCATAGGTTGCTCATGGACAGCGGCAGAGCCAAGTCAGGGGGGCGACATGGGGGAAAGTCTGGCAATTGCGTGGCCGGTAGGCCGCGAAAGGCTACCAACCGCCCCTGCGACCTGCAATACTACCGGTCGAAGCCCTAACGAAAGGTCTCCACCGTGAGCAATATGCCACCGAACGCCCCTCCCCCGCCCCCCGGACCTCCAGGCGGGTACGGCCCCGGCGCGCCACCGCCCCCGGGAGCGGCGCCTTATGGCCAGCAACCTCCGCCATACGGCCAGCAGCCGCCCGGGTATGGCCAGCAGCCCCCGTCATACGGCCAGATGCCGCCACCGGCGCAAGGGTTCAGCGTCGGCCCGCAGAACCTGCCCCCCGGGGTCAGCGCCGGCCAGCTCTCCGAGTGGCCCCAGCGCGCCATCGGCTGGCTCATCGACTTTGTGCCCTTCCTTGTCGTAGGCATCATCGCTCTCATAGTCGGCGCCGTGATCAGCACCGTCCTGCAGTACCTGTTCGACCTCATCAACATCGCCCTGGGGATCTTCTTCGCCTATCAGGTGGGGACCTTCGGTTCAACTCCGGGGATGCGTGTAGCCGGCCTGAAATGCGTCTCGGTGAAGACGGGCCAGCCTCTCGGCTTCGGCATGGCCTTCGTACGCGCTTTGATCCACGCCATCGCTTTCGCCCTCTGCCTGATCCCAGGGATCGTTGACATGCTGTTCCCCCTGTGGGACGCGCAGAAGCAGACGCTGGCGGACAAGCTTGTCAGCTCGATGGTGGTCAACGTCCCCAAGGGGCCGTTCGAGATCATGCCGAAGACGAGCTAGCCGGGCTAAGCACGTTGCCGATCGGGACCGAGCGGGTGGGCGAGCACGGCCTCGCCACCCGCTCAGCCTCCGCAGCGGCCCTACCTTCGGACGCCCGCGATTGGCGGCGGTGGCCGAGCTTGGCGGGGCCGGGGGCGGCGGCGGCCAGCCTGGGTGTAGCCGCTGTAGCCATCTCGTTGGCGAACCCCTTCGCGCACCACGTCACCCCACCCTGCCCGTTCCACACGATCACCGGGTGGTGGTGCCCGATGTGTGGCGGCACGCGAGCGGTCTGGGCGGCCGCTCACGGCCAATGGCGCCTGATGTTGCACTCCAATGTCCTTTTTCCGGCCGTGGTCGTGGCCATCGCCTGGGCATTGCTCGACTGGGCAGGCCGGGCCACGGGATGGTGGCACCTGCCGGTGCCCACCGGGCGCAAGCTGAGACTGGTCGTCATAGCTGTGGTCGTGACCTTCACCGTGCTGCGCAACCTGCCCGGCTTAGGGTTGCTCGCACCTCCGGCGGTGGCGTGACGGCCGCTCCGGCGCAGGGGAGTGTTTGGCACTCGGCGACCCCTGCTGATTAGTGTCGCAGGCGTTATGGGCATACGCCACGCCTTCAAATGGGCCGGCCTGATAGCCGTCAGCCTCGGTTTGGCCGGTTGCGGGGTCTCGGTCGCGGCCGGCGGCGAAAACGCAGCCACCCACCCGGCTTCGGGGATCTTCGTGGCCACGACCAATGGCGGGGGGAACATCTCGGAGCGGGCACCAGCGCCAACCGCACCGTACCAGCCTCCCTCCAACACCCCACCTAAGAGCCTGCCGCCCGGCTTGGTGGCTACCAAGCGAGCAGTTGAGGCGGCCGTGAGCGGCGGTTGCTGGCAGGACTCGTTTCATGGCAACCTTTATGGTGCTTATGACCAGCTATTTTGGTGGCAGGGCGACTGCGGTGACACGGTCGCCGGAGTGACGATCGAGTTGTTCCCGACCGCAGCTGCCGCCAAGGCCGCGGCCCACCATCCGACGGCGAACGCCTTGCTCGGCCGCTACCTGGACGGAGCGGTCTTAGTGGATGTCTTTGTGAACGCGCCGACGGTGGTACCGGTGCAACTCAAGCAGGTGCGTGGGCTCAGGGCCATACCGGGCTATGGGTTTTAGAGCCTCGTCGCCAACGCTCACGAGCAGGCTTTTGGCGCGGCGGGATGGCGGACTGGTCCCCCTCGCGCAGGACGAGTTCTAGGCAGCCGGCGTTACCGGGCGGCGCGGGCCACGACTGTTGCGGTGGCTCGAGCGTGGGCAGAACGCCGGGGCCACGCCGCTCGGGCTCACTGGGAGAGCCGCGGCCGGCATGGGCATAACACTCGCCAAGGCCATCGACTCGGCCAGGAGTGCATCGATCGCATCGAGCAGGAGCGCCGTGTGCTCGTTGGCGGCCTCGCGGGCCGGATCTGGCTCTTCAATTCTAATGGCTGGCACGGTGAGCTTCATGGTGTCCCCTCCTCCTATTGCTCAGATCGGCCAGAGCCGGGCACCCTTGAGCAGGCCTACAGGTAATTCCGGGCGGGCCTAAAGTCCGTTCCCGCGCGACCCGTCCGGGCCGCGCCAGGCCGTGCCCGCCAGCGCGGCTCGCCTGCTCGCCCGCTCGCCCGCCGGCGGGCTCGTACCCTCCGCCGTGCCGAATTTCTGACGCGTACCCGGCTCGGCTAACTCTCAGCGACCTGCAGCAATGCCGAGTTTGTGACATCGACCATTGCGCTTTGCCGACTTTCTGCCGTTTTTCGGCATAAAGTCGGCAAAGCGGAAGGCGTACCCGAACGGTTGCAGCAGCAATGCCGACTTTCTGACATGAGGCAGGGTGCAAGGCCGTTGCTTTGCCGAGTTCCTGACGCGTCTCCGCGTCCGGGCGTCGCTTGTCCTTCGGGGCGTCTGCTCTCGTCCCCGGGCAGGCGACCTCGCGGGCCAGGGGGCCCAGTGGAAAGGCGCCGCCGCCGCACGGCTGCGAAGGTCGCGCCGCCGCCGCACGGCTGCGAAGGTCGCGCCAGCGCTAGGCCAGGTGCACGATGTCTCGCACGACCAGGTAGCTGACCATCACCATGATGACCAGGTACAGCGCCGCGGCGACCCAGCGCCAGCGGTGGTCGGCGACGAAGAAGCGCCGGATGGCGCGCACGTCGAAAATCAGGGCAACGATGCCGATAGGCAGCCCGATCGCGGGACCGACCAGAGGCACGGCCCCTATCCAGGGCGCCAGTACGGGGAGGACGATGTAGCTCAGCACGCAGCGCAGCCCAGACAGCACCATCGACGAGCTGAACAGGTTGTGCACCTCGGCTTCAGCGCGAGGTTCACGTACCCGGAGCAAGGCTCGGACGGCCCGGTCAGCCGTACTGCGGCCGGCTCGGCTGTTCACGCCCAGGCCCGCTGGGGGTGCCGTTGCCGGAGCTATGGCAACTGTCCCCGCCGGCGCGTCCATGCTTGCCAACTTAGTTGGTTATGGCTTTACCGCTTGGCGACACGGCCCACCAGATCCCCCCGTAGGTTTGTACGCCCTGCCCCGCAACCATGCCGGGCCCCGTGTCCTCTTCGAAGGTGTAGAGAGCGTGCTTGTCGTAGAGGACTTGGCGGCCGCCGTCGCCGCGCGGGAAGCTGCTGAGTAACGCTGGGTCGACACCAGGCCCGGCCTTGAGCGTCCCGCTCACCTCGAGCGGCGGCCAGGCCAGCGAGCATGGCCCCGTGCAGTCACTGCCCCCCGGGGGGTCCGACGTCAGCAGGTAGAGGGTGATGCCATCCCCGGTGACGAGGATCTTCCCGAAGCCGGGAATGGCGCGCGTGCCGACGGTGGCTGAGCGGGAGATGGCCACCGTGGTGACCGAAGGCCCACCGATAAAGGCGGAGCCTCCGCAACCGGCAAGACCGCCCGCAAGAACGAGACCGCCCGAGGCAAGGAGTGCTGGGGCTCCCGTCCAGCGGTCCGCTCGCCCAGGTCTCTGGTGACGGGCACCGCGACGTCGCCTCACCGGAGCCGCCGCGCCCCTGACGGCCGCGGAGCGAGTCGTTCCGGGGCCGCTGCGCCGCCTCTCACGACCCGGTCCGTGCCCGACGCGGCACCGAGCGCGGCCGCCGGAGCAGGACCTCTTGGGCGATACTGGCCACCAAACGCCCGTCGCCCGAAAAGACCCGACCGGTGGCGAGCCCGATCGAGTTGTGCAGAGAATTCGTGGACGCCTCGAGTAGGAGCCACTCGTCAGCCCGGAACGGGCGGTGGAACCAGATGCCGTGGTCCAAGCTGATCGGGCGCCAGGGCTGTTCGGGCGCGCAGGCTTGCTCGTGCAGGCCGTGTACGAGCCAGGCCGGCCCGCTGTCCGATGCGTAGGCCAAGCCGGCGCTGTGCGAGGCGGGGCCTTCGCCCAGGTCCTCCAAGAGCCGGAACCAGCTGCACGCCGAACGGGCGCCTTCGTCGCCCCCGGTACCGGGCCCGCGTACGAGCCGCAGGTCGAACAAGGGGCTCCAGCTGACTTGCTCGCCTTCGCCGGGCGCAGCAACTACGG
>DATJST010000201.1:0-5310 GCA_035503975.1 Acidimicrobiales bacterium
GTTCGACTATTTTGACGCAGCCAGCAACGACTGCGGCTTTCCTGACCCTGAGTACTATGAGCTCTTCAAACGGGCTGTGCACCATCCAAGAGCCCACGTCATCGCCTACACTGCCTTCGAACATGTCTGGTCGCGTTCAAAAGGGGTTGGCACAGGGTCGGCGGTGATCAAGCCTATCGGGCTGCGTCTGGCGTCCGATGTGCCCTCATTGGTGCCGTCGTCGGTCGATCGAGCGACGACCGTGTTCGTCCCGCCTTACCACAACGACAATCGGCTCTTGGACCTTGCCGGACGGTGCAACGACCTCGGTATAAAAGCCTTCACAGGTCGTTATGGCGGTCACCAGGATCTTGTCGGGTTCAAAGCCGTCGTCCATATCCCGTACGCTTGGTCCAATCTGGCGCTGTTCGAGCACCTACAGGACCAGCTCCCGGTCATGGTCCCGTCCCGACGCTTCCTGTTCGAGTTGAAGACCACCGGCGACTTCTGGTGGCAGCAGGGGCACCTCCTGCGTCAGTACGTCAAGTTGTCCGAATGGTACTGTTCTGAGAACGACTTCCTGGTCTACTTCGGGAGCTGGGCCGACCTCCGTCGCAAGCTCGACCGCCTCGACCTCGACCTGCTGCGCCGTCGTATGAAGGACCGGGCACAGAGCCATGCCACGGCAGTCCTCGGTGCCTGGCACGAGGTCTTCGCCAAGATCGAGGCTGCGAAATAAGCGAGACCAAGTTGGCCCGTTTCCGGCCGTTCTTGGACGAGCACACCGCTTCTGCGACCGACCCGTTGCTTTTTGGCCGCCCCGTCGCTTCCCGCTACCACACGCTCCGCTACTGCTTCGACCATTTTCTCTCGACAGGAGGGAGGACCGTCGTGGAGCTCGGTACCATCCGCAGCTTCGTTCATGGCGGCTTGCCGGGGTGCAACAGCGACGACGTGGCCTACTGGGAGCCGGGCCACCCTGAGAGCTGGGACTGGGGTGCCGGGTGCTTCAGCCTCCTGGCAGCGATGTGCCTGAGCGAAGTCGGGCCCGAAATCCATACTGTTGACCTCGTCGCCACTCACATCGAGCGTTGCAAGGTCGTCACCTCGGCCTACAAGCACCTCTTCCAGTACCATATTTCGAGCTCTGTCGAGTTCCTGCGTCGCATGGAGCCCGGCTCGGTTGACCTCTTGTACCTGGACACCGGGGATATGTGGCCGATCGAGCCGACGGCCCTCAACCAGCTCCAAGAGGTGAAGGTCCTTTGCAAGCGGCGGCTCCTCTCGCCCCGGGGGCTCGTGCTGATCGATGATGTCCGCAACGCGACGCCACCGCGCATGGGTGAGCGCAACCTGCTGGGCAAGGCGAAGTACTCGCTGGAGTACCTTCGCTCCCACGGCTTCGAGGTCGTCCTTGACGAGTACCAGGTGGTCTTGGCCCAGAGCACTGAGCCCACACGCCGGTCAAGGCCCCCGCTCGTTTGGCTCAAAGGGCGTGCGCCTTGAGCAGGCAGGATCAGGGCGAGCGGTCCCGGCGCGCCAGGGGCCAGGTCGCCGGTCGCAGACGCGGAGGCAAGTACAAGCAGCACTGGTCACGCCTGGTCGCTGCGCTCCGTCCCGCCGAGGAAGCCAGGCTCCTGCCCGGCTACAGCATACCTACAGCCACTTTGCTCGACCGCGTGCGCCGGCTCCTCATGCCCGAGCTCCGGTTGCTCGTGCTGCTCGTGCCCTTCATGTTCGCTTCGGTCGCCCTTAGCACGATAAACCCGCTGATCGGCCGCGCGCTCATAGACAATGCCATGTTCTGTGGCAAGGGATGCCCCAAGCCGGGGCTTTCCGCCGAACTGCTGAGCCTAATGGCTGCGGCGATGCTCTTGTCGAGCGCTATGGCACTCGTCGCCTCCTTCGTGAAGAACACGATCGGGCAGAACGTGGTCAGGAACCTACGCGACAAGCTCTACCAGCACCTGACAAACCAGTCGTTGAGGTTTTTCTCCGGCACCCGGACGGGGGAACTGCAGACGAGGCTCATGAGCGACGTCGGCGGGATAAACCAGGCAGTGACCGAGGGATGGCCCAACCTCGTACAGAACGCCCTCGGGGCCATCGGTGCCATCGTGGCAATGCTCGTGATGTCCTTGCCGCTCACCGTCGTTGCTGTCGTTACCGTGCTACCGGCCGCGCTGCCCGCGAGGTGGATCGGCCGCCTGCGTCGCCGGATAGCTCTCTCGTCCCAACAGACCTCCGAGAAGATGAACGTCCTGGCCGAAGAGACCCTGTCCGTTTCGGGAGCGCTGCTTGCAAAGGTGTTCGGGCGCCAAAGCACCCACGTCGAGGTCTTCGGCCGGCAGAACGCCCTGCTGGCCCGCCTGACCCGCCGGAACGTCGTCCTTGCTCAGGGCCTTGACCTAGCCATGCAGACGATCTATGGGATGGCTCCCTTCGCGATATACCTCACAGCTGACATATTGCTCAGTCACCACCATGGTTCGCTTGCCGTCGGCACGGTCATAGCTTTCCTCGGCTTGCAGGCCCGTCTGAGCGGGTCGTTCCAAGGCCTGGTCGACCTTTGGGTCAACGTGTTCACCTCCTTCGCCTATTTCGAAAGGATCTACGAGTACCTGGACCTCAACCCTGAGATCGTCGACCGCCCCGGCGCGATCGCGCTCTCCGCACGCGATATCAAAGGAGTCGTCGAGCTCGAAAATGTGTCCTTCAGCTACCTGGCGCCCTTGGGCAAACCCCTGGAAGGCGCCGACCCGGAGCTCGCTCCCCCGCCTGGGACCGAGCACGGGCGGTACTGGGCGGTCGAGGGTGTGTCGATGACGATAAGGCCAGGTCAGGTTGCGGCTCTCGTAGGCCCGAGCGGGGCCGGCAAGACCACCCTGTCGTACCTGTTGGGGCGGTTCTACGACGTGAGCGTGGGAGCAGTGCGGATAGACGGCCTTGACGTGCGCGACATACAACTGAGCTCGTTGAGCGCTCTCATAGGGATGGTCACCCAGGAGACCTATATCCTCCACGCCAGCCTCCGTGACAACTTGGCTTATGCGAAGCCAACGGCGACCGAGGACGAGATCGTCGCCGCTGCGAAGAGTGCCCTGATCCACGACCGCATCATGGAGATGGCCGACGGTTACGACAGCATAGTGGGCGAACGAGGCCAGCGGTTGTCCGGAGGGGAGCGCCAGAGGCTCGCGCTGGCCCGGGTTATCCTCAAGGACCCGCCCATACTTGTCTTGGACGAGGCCACTTCCTCGTTGGACACCCGCAGTGAGCGCCTGATCCAGCACGCCCTGTCCCGGGTCAAGGAGGGCAGGACGACGGTCGTGATCGCGCACCGGCTCTCGACCATCGTGACCGCGGACATTATTTTCGTCCTCGACCGCGGCAGGGTCGTCGAGCAGGGTACCCATGACGAGCTCCTTGCCCTCGGGGGCCTCTACTCCGAGTTGTACGTGAGCCATTTCGGTTCGGGGGCCATCGAGTCCAGGACGGCCGACGGGCTGGTGCTTGCCGGTGGGCAAGTCATCGACAACCAGGTGGAGTAGGCGGCGGGACCGATCCGGTGGAGCCAGAGGCCGGTGCTCGAGCGCATAGGTCGCGGCCGGTGCGGCTGACCGTGAAGCTGCCGTGGGCGCGGGCGCGTGGCGACCGTGACGCGGCGGCCGCCGTCGCGGGCGCAGCCGTTGGGCTCGGGCGCCGCTTGGTCTCGGGCGCGGCGTGGTCGCTCGGCGGCGCAGTAGTGTCGAGGTCGCTCGGCCTGGTGTCCACCATTGTGGCAGCACGCCTCTTGGTGCCCAGGCGCTTCGGGCAACTGAGCCTATTGGAGACGGGCGTGCTCCTCCTCGGGAGCTTCGCGACCCTCGGTCTAAAGGTTGTCGCAACCAAGCGGGTAGCCGAGACGCGCCGGGCCCAGCCCGAGCTGGCTGGGACCTATGTCGGCTCCTGCCTCATCTTGACAGCGCTCTTCGGGCTAGTCATCGCCGCTGCGCTCGCCCGAGTTGCGCCTGCAGTGGCCAGCCACCTGTTGCTGGACCGGCATTTGTCCCTTGCAGTTATTGGTTCGATCGGCGCCATGTGGTTTTCCTCGATCACTGCTGTGCAGGGCGGGGTGCTGACCGGTCTGGAGTCGTGGCGCCTGCTGGTCGTATCGCAAACCTTCGAAAGCCTTTTGGCATCGGTCCTCCTTGTGGGCGGCATCGCTATCGGTGGGCTGACTGGCGGGACGACGGGTTGGATGATCGGGGAAGGTCTTGCCGCTGCCGCCGGCTGCTACTGCGTGCTGGCAGGTTGCCGGGCCCGCGCCGTCCGACCACGCTTCTCGCTACGTGGGGCTCACTGGCGCTCGCTGAGCCGCCTCGGCGCCCCCGCCCTAGTAGCCGCGCTTGTGGTCGAGGGCGCTCTCCTGGGCTCCCAAAGGCTGTTGGCCGGGACGGCAAACGGCTTGTCGCGGGTGGCCGCTTTCAATATCGCATACCGCTGGCAGCTACTGGTCCTGTTCGTGCCTTCTTCGCTTGCCCCAGTTGTCCTCCCAGTCGTCGCCAGCCTGCACACAGAGGGAAGCAACGACCAGGTCGCCCGCGTCTTCCGCATAAACCTAGTTGTCAATGTGCTATTGGTCGTGGTGGCGGGCGTCGTCGTCCTCGTGCTCGGTCCCGAGCTGCTCGGCTTGGCTGGCCATTTCTACAGTGGGCGTACTGGGATCCTGTTCGTGTTGCTCATCGGGGCGCTACCGGTCGTCTTGAACAACGTGCTGTCCCAGACTGCCCTGGGCCTTGGCGCCGTTGCCCCATGGGCCTGGAGCGACGTCGTGCTGGGCCTGGTGCTGATGGCAGCAGCCCTGGTCCTGGTCGCGCCCTTCGGGTCATCCGGGCTCGCCTGGGCATATACGGCGGGGTACACGGCAACGTGTGCCGTACTGGCCGCGCCGGTGCACCGTCGCATACGCCAGCTCGTCCCGCGAGCCGTGGACCGCCCCGGCTTGTCCAACGACAGTGATGAGCAGCCGTGCGTATAGCTGTCGTCGGGGGTATTTTCGGCAAACCCCCGGAGTACAGGGCTGTTCACCAGACGTCGCCAGAGACATTGCTCGCCGACGGCCTCGAGGCACAAGGCCACGAGGTCTCGCGCTACGGCCACTTCGACAGGCCGCGCCTCTCCACGTTCGATATCGTCCACGTCCACCACCTGTCGTACGGTGCGGCCTGGGCGGCACTCGACCGCGGCACCGCTCCTTTGGTGTTCACGCCGCACCGCGCTGACGTACCAGCGGGCCTACGGGGGCGTACGTTCAGAGCAGTGGCGGCGCGGGCGGACGCCTTGGTCGCG
>DATJST010000202.1:0-7887 GCA_035503975.1 Acidimicrobiales bacterium
CAGGTACGGCGCGCTGCCGCCGTCGCCAACAGGTCCCGGGCTGCTCGCCAGCTCCTGCCACCGGCCGCCCGGGCGCTCGATGGCGAGGCTCGCGCCCGTGATGGGGCTGGCCCCACCCTGGCCACCGGGAGCCAGCACGGCACCCACGCTGACTTGGTCCAACGGTTCGGGCCGGGACCAAGTCCAAACGAACTCGGCCTCGCCGTGGGCAGCCGCAGACGTGTAGCCTGTGCCCCCCGCGTCGCCCCGGCCGTAGTGCGGCAGCGCGAGCGGCTTTGACCCCTGCGGGGCCCGCCCCTGCGTGCGGTCAACCAGCAAGGGCTGGCTCGTCCCCGGGCCGAGCAGTTCGAAGACCGAGGTGTCGTCGTGGTCCGAAGAGAGCAGCCGGGCCGCGCCGATCGCCGGCGCCGTACTGGGTGACGACGCCATGCTGAGCAGGCACGGGCTGTCCATCAACCCCGGGATATTGAAGTCGCCCACCACCAAGAAGCTGGGGTGGTCGGCAGCCAGGGCCCCTTTTGCCACCGGCAGCGTGCAATGGTGCGAGTGGACCGCAGCAAACGGCCCGTAAGGCGTCGTCCGGGTGAAAGCCGTCCATGCTGTGCGGTGGCCCGTGAAGTAGGCGACGGTGCCTCGGTAGTCGGTTTCGACCACTGCGCTCGGCGCCCCGATCGCGCGCAGCAGCGCCATGCCCGACGAATGGGCGAACTCCGAGCTCTGCTGGCCGGCCCGGTAGAGGTAGTTCGTCGTGAACCCGAAAGCCGACGGCACGCTCGCGGCGAGGACGGCGCACACCACGCCGCCGGCTAGGACGGCCCGGCTGACGGCCCTGCCGCGCAGGGCGAGCAGGGTGCGGCCGGCGACGCACGCCCCGACCACGTACCACAGGGTGACCAAGGGGAGCACCAGTATCACGCGGCGCTGGTTGGTATAGGGGTAAGCAAGGGTCTCGGCGAAGTACGCCGCTACCATCCAGACCTCGGCCCTCGGGTGGCGCCGGTACCAGACCACCGCCCCGAGCACCGAGAACACGGGCACCGTCACGCCGATCACGGCCACGATCGTGTGCACTGGTCCCGTGTGGGGCAGCGGGCTGCCCGAGGGCAGGACCGACTGGCGCAGCACGCTCTGAAGGTAGGCCCACGAGTCCTGCCACACCTCTCTCGGCACTTGGTGCAAGAGGCCGCCCTCGCCCGGGTTCGAGATCTCGCCGGCGTAGCGGTCACCGACAGGGGCGTTCCCGGTGGCCCAGCGGGCGACGAGCCCGGGCAGGAGGAGCAGACCGACCCCTGCGCCGAGAAGAACCGCTCGTGGCCAGCGCCGGCGCCACAGCTCGTAGAGCACCGCCCCAGCGACCAAACCGATCCCGGCTTCCTTCAACCAGACCAGGTAGGCGAGCAGGACGACGGCCGCAACGGCCCAGGCCGAGCGGGGCCGTTCTTGCCAGGCGTCCAATGCGTAGAGCGCCAGCACGAGCACCAGCAGGAACGGGGCCTCGGCCATCACCATCGTCGAGTAGGTGGCCAGGACTTCGTTGAGCGCCAGGAAGCCGAGGACGGCCACGCGCCACCAGGGGCGCACGCCACGCCGGCCCATCCAGGACCACAACAAGGGGTAGAGCAGGGCGACGCACAACGTCGACAGGGCCCGCGGCGCCCATAGCGCCCCGCCGAACAACCACACCACCGGCACCAGCATGAGCGGGTAGCCCGGCAGGTAGTTGGCGACGACCGTGGCGCCGCTCGGCATGTGCGTCGCCAGCCATCCCCCGTCTGCCAGGACGTGGGCGGCCATGAGGTAGTTGCCATCGTCGTCGAAGGAGCCCACGTGATAAGTCGGCCAGACCGCGAGCGTGTGGACCAGTTGCAGCGCGAGAGGTGCGAGCCACCCGAGCGCCCACCAACGGCTGGCACGGCCCGCGACGGCCGTGGCGCCCCCTGGCGCGGGTGTCGGCGCCGCACCCGGCCCGCGCACATGGCGCGCGCCGCCCAGCTTGGAGACCTCGCCGGCGGGACCGGCCGTCGGGTGCGCCGCGGGCCGTGCGCTCAACGAACCGTCTGGGGGGGCCCACATCGGGTGCGCTAGGTACGGCAGCGCCCGACCCGAGACCGCCAGGCATACTGAGGCGCGCAACGACGCAATCGCGCGCGCTGCGGCCGAGCGGGCGCTAGCCGAACGGGACGCCCAGCCGCGAGCGGCGGTTACGGCCGGCGGCACCGGGCTCCATGGACGCGACTATGCAACTGCGGCTACTAGACTTTCCCTCATTCGCCTGCAAGATCCGTTACGAAGCGCGCTCGCCGCGCTCGCCGCGCCCGCGCCGTCCCGCCCCTAATGCTTTCGCCGTCGGGCCCGGAACGGTCGAGCACGCTCAGCGATCCTAGCCAGGCGGCCGTCAGCAACGGCATCGCCCGCGCCAGCAGCGCCGTCGCCAGCTCCAGTGGTACCACGGATGTGGCGCGCGGTTCGTCGCGCACAATAGGGTTGTTTCCCATCGTTACCACCGATCCCATCACCGCAGGCGACGGCGGCACAGCCTCCGGCCCCCCCGTCACTACCGGGCCCGGGCCCGGTGCGGCCACTAAGAGGCTGCACCCGCTCCACTGGCTGCTAGACGGGCACTGGCTCGGACGCTGGCGCACGCCGCTGCTGCTGCGCCTCTGGCGTTACGGTGCAGGGTCCATTGTGGCTTTCCTCACAAGCGTGTTCGCTGTCTACGCGTGCTACAGCTGGCTCGGGCTGGGAGCCATAACCTCGAGCACGATCGCCTTTTTCGCCGGCGCCATCCCGAACTGGGTCCTCAACCGCCGCTGGGCGTGGCAGAAGCGAGGGCGCGACGGCGTTGCCCGCGAGACAGGCATGTACGTGCTCGTCTCGCTGCTGAGCTGGCTGGCGTCGGTGGCCGCCACCAAGCTGACCGCCATGGAAGCGGCCCATGTTGGCTCCCTCGCCCGCGGCCTGCTCGTGACCGCGTCTTACACCTTCACCATCATCGTGCTCACGGGGCTCAAGTTCGTGGCTTACGACCGCTGGGTGTTCGCCGACCGGGCCGGGGACCGGCGCTCGCGCCACCAGGTGCCGATCACCACCGAGCAAAACCTCAAGCCATAGACCAAGTTCCCGGCCTTCTTCGACTTGCCCGAGCGGCGGGTCTTCATGTCGATGGGCACCTCTTTTAGCCGGTAGCCGGCCATGGCGGCACCGATAAGAAGCTCTGACGCCTGGTACTGGGGCTGGCTCAAGGTGAGCGAGGCGGGCAGGTCGGCCGTCATGGCCCGCAGCCCGCAGGAGGGGTCGGTGACCCGGTGGCGGACCAGGAGCGTGATGATCCCTGCGAAGAAGACCACACCTGTGTTGCGGACTGCGTCTTTGCTGGTCGTCGAGCCCAACCGCCGCGAACCCGAGACGAAGTCCGCCTCGCCGGACAATAGCGGCGCAACGACCTTGTCCATGTCGGCCGCCTCGTACTGGCCGTCGGCATCGGTCGTCATGATGTACTTGGCCCCCCGCTGGCGGGCCAGGTGGTAGCCGAGGCGGAGCGCGGCACCCTGGCCCCGGTTGGTGGGCACGTCGCACACGAGCGCCCCCGCCCCCTCGGCCACCTCGGCGGTGTGGTCACCGGCACCGTCGACGACGACAATGACCTCGGTGGCCAGCCCACAAATCTGCTCCGGGACCGCCTTCACCACGGCGGCGACGTTGGCTTCCTCGTTGTAGGCGGCGATGACGACCGCCAAAGGCGTGCCCGGGCGCGCTGAGTACTTCTTGTCGAAACTGGCGGCTTGGGACAGGTCGAGAGGGCTCAAACCAACCGCGTCCCGGTGGTCGAGGTCCAGCTCAGCCACCTTGTCCGGGGGTGTCCCCCCATTCGCCGGCCACTTCGGCGACCCCGCCCGCCAGGCTGACCGACGGCGCCCAGCCAAACGAGAGCGCCCGCGAGTTGTCCACGATGACCGCGGGCATCTCGCCCGCTTTGGCGGGAACGTGGCGAAGCCCGAGCTTGGTCCCCAGCGCCGCCTCCACCAGCTCCACCAGTTCCAGGACGGACACTGACGAGGCGGCTCCGATCACGACCGGCCCCTCCATGTCACCGTTGGTGAGCGCGAGAACGATGGCTTCCACCACGTCGGCGACGTTGACGTAGTCGCGCACCTGCTTGCCGTCGCCATAAACGTCGAAAGTGCCGCCGCTCGCCGCCGTGCGCATGAGGCGGGGCACGATGCTGTCCTTCTCCGACATGCCCGGTCCATAGACGTTCGTGAACCGCAGCGCCACCGAACGGATGCCGTACGCCGCGTTGTAGCAGCTGAGCAGCATCTCCCCGGCTGCTTTGGTGGCACCGTAAGGCGTTAGAGGGGCCAGCGGCACGTTCTCGTGCAGGGTCCCCGAGGCACCCGCCCCGACCACGGCGTTGGTGGAGGCCAGCACGAACGTGCCCACGCCCTGGCGCCGAGCCTGCTCCAAGAGCGCCCCCGTCACCGCCACGTTGTTGTCGAAGGTGCCCCCGGGGTCTTCGATCGAGCGAAGCACCTGCGTCTGCGCAGCCAGGTGGACAATGGCAGCCGTGCCCGGCTCGACCGACGCTCCCACGACGGCCGGGTCACGCAGGTCACCCTGTACCACCTTGACTTCGTGGCCGCCGTCGGGGTGGCAGCGGAAGGAGGGGGCCGGCCGACGGTCGACCGAGACCACATCCGCCCCCAGACGGCACAGGCGAGATACCACGTGGGCGCCGATAAAACCTGATCCGCCGGTCACCAGGACCTGCTGGCCGGCGAGGCCGGAGCCGGACCTGGGTTGGCCTTCATTGGGCATCGCACCAAGCTATACGGTCCAGCTAGGAGAGGCTAGCTCTCCGGGTGCAAGACCAGCCCTAGCGGCCGTGGTGCCGGGCCAGGTCGCCGGCCGGGTGGCGTCCGGAGCGCATGTCCCAGCGGCGCTGGAGTGCGCGGCCGGTGAGCACCATACCTGCCGTGGCAGCCACCGCGCCGACGATGCTCACCCAGGTCAGCGTCACAAAGGTGAGCACGACCACGGCCAGCCCGGCCACGGTCGCGGCGGGCCCGACCCAGCCCCGTGACAGGTCGGCCAGGAGCCGGCGGCGCCGGCGGCGCAGGACAGGCCTCAAGCGGTCTCGGCTCGGCGCTTGCCCGCGGCGTAGGACGCGGGCGAGAGTGGGGTCAGCTGCCTGCAAAGCAGCCTGCATGTGGGCGATCTGTTGACGCTCCTGGGCTGTGAGCGTCACGTCGTCTTGTGTGCTCATCGCCGATCCCCCTTTCCCGGAACATCAGTCTTATGGACCAAACATCGACATCATGATCGGGCATGTGAAGGGTTTGGCGGCCCTGTCCTCCGGCCGTTTCCTCGCGGACCTTGGGCCCTGCGCCGTGGCGGGCGTGTACGTTTAACGGCCATGTCGAAGCCGGTGGTGCGGGTTGCCCACAGGACAGCCCAGGCGCTGCCTGGGGCGCCAGGCACAGCCGTGGCCCCCGTCGGGCCCGGCGGGCCCGGCCGCCCGGCACGGCGCGGGACTGGCCTACCGAGGACGCTGTCGTTTGACATCGGCGGGACCGGGCTCAAAGCTTCGGTGCTGTCCAAGCACGGCGAACTGCTCCATGAGCCGGTGCACGTCCCGACGCCCTACCCGCTGTCGCCGACCGACCTCGTCACGCACCTTGTCCAGCTGACGCAAGGGCTGCCGGCCTTCCAACGCATCTCCGCCGGCTTCCCGGGCATGGTCCGAGCCGGGCTGGTCCTCTCCGCCCCTCACTTCATCTCGCCTGCCGGCCCGGGGGGCAAGCCCTCGGGGGTACTCGTCAAGGCCTGGGACCACTATGCCTTGCAGAGCACCCTCGGAGCAGCCTTGGGCCTGCCGTGCCGGGTGGCCAACGACGCCGACGTCCAAGGCGCCGCGCTCGTGCAGGGCGAGGGCCTCGAGCTGGTCATAACGCTCGGCACAGGCGTGGGGACAGCGCTCTTCTGGCAGGGCAAACTGGCGCCCCACCTGGAGCTCGCGCATCACCCCCTCGGCAAGCGCGGGGACTGCTACAACGACGTGCTCGGGGAAGCCGCCCGCCAAAAAGCGGGGAACAAAAAGTGGAACACCCGGCTCGCCGGGACGCTCGAGGTCCTGCGCAACCTCGTCATGTTCGACCACTGCTACATCGGCGGGGGAAATTCCAAGAAGGTCAGCCTCGACCTGCCGCCCGATATCACGCTGGCGGACAATACGGCCGGCATCCTCGGCGGGATCAAGCTCTGGGAGCGCATGTAGGCGCCGCCGAGAGCGTCGGCGCCGACGCTGCGGTGCACCGGCCGCCAAGACGGCACCGGCGTCAGGCTTGTACGTCGCGCGTGGTCATCCTGGCCCAGGCTGCCGACGCGAACACAGCGATGTAGCCGAGCTGCAACAGGAGGTCTTGCCAGATCGGGTGCCAACGCACAGGGTCCCGCGCCAAGTTGGTGAAGGCCAGCCAGTAGTTGGTCAATAACCAGGGGTGCAGGAAGTCCACTTGGGAGACGCCGTCCAATATGGCCGAGGCGATCACGATGCCAACGGTGAAGGCCATAGCGGCGATGGGCACGTCGGTGAGGGTGGAGATGAAGAGCCCTATTGCCGCCAGGCCCCACATCGACACGCCCACGACCAGCGCCGCGGCCAGGCTGCGGGCGATCCCGTCCAGGAACGAGACCGTGGTCCCCGACAGGGTCACGACCTGGCCGTGAGGGAAGAAAACAGTGCCGGAGACGAGGCCGGCCACGACCACGGCCAGCGCCGCCGCAACGCAAAACAGTGCCAGCACAATGCCTTTGGCCAAGAGCAACCGGGAGCGCCCGGCGGGCCGGGCGATCAGGTAACGCAGCGTCCCCAGGCTGGCCTCCCCGGCGACCGCGTCCCCGGCGACTATCGACACCGACAGGGGGATGAAGACGTTCATCGTCACCGACAAGCCGGCCAGGGCCGCGAACACGGCGTTCTGCACCGCCCGGTCCAAAAACGCGGGCCCGTTGCCCCCGGTAGGCCCGCCCGAGCGCCACACGACGAAGGCGAGCAGGACAGGTACGAACGCGAGGAACGCCAACAGTGCGCGCACCCGAGCGCGCCCGAACGTGGTGCGGGCCTCGACCAGCCACATCATCGGCGGACGCCGAGCGGCTCAGCCGGCAACATCGAAACCTTCGCCGGTCAGAGCGACGAACGCGTCCTCCAGGGATTGCTGTTCGGGCAACAGCAGGCGCACGCCAAGGCCGGCTTCGACGAGCGCGCGGCAGCAGTCCTCAGGCCGGGCACCATCGAGCGCACCGACAACCTGAGTGCCCTCCACCTGTAAGCCGGACATGCCCAGCGACTCCAGCACCTGGGACGCCCGAGCCGGGTCGTCCACCTCTACCCGGAGCCTGGGCGCCCGGCTCCCCGTGAGCTGGCTCAGTGGCCCCTGCATGAGCAACTGGCCCCGGTGCATGACCCCGACATGGCTGCAGACCTGCTCCACCTCGGACAAGAGGTGCGAGGAAAGGAACACGGTGGTGCCCTCGGTACCGAGCTGGCGCACCAAATGGCGGATCTCCCGGGTCCCTTGAGGGTCCATGCCGTTTGTCGGTTCGTCCAGTATGAGCAAGCGGCGCGGGCGGATGAGTGCCCAGGCCAGGCCCAGCCGCTGGCGCATCCCGAGCGAGTAGGCGCCGTACTTTTTGCCCGCCGCCGCGCTCAGCCCGACCTTGGCCAGGGCGTCCGCTACGCGCTTGGCCCGGCTGGGCGCAAAAGCGCGCGATCGCGGGCCCATGGCGTCCAGCCGTACGAGGTTGTCGTGCCCCGACAGCCATGGGTAGAAGGCGGGCCCTTCGACCAGAGCACCGATCTCGGGCAAGGTGGCCATGGCTCGTTCG
>DATJST010000203.1:0-9740 GCA_035503975.1 Acidimicrobiales bacterium
GCGCGGGAACTCGTCGACCCGGATGCCATGCCGGTCAGCGTCGGTACCCACTGTCTCGAGCCCGGCCCCTTCCACCCGGGGACGGCGACCGGTAGCCACCGCGACCCGCAGCCCCCGGGCTCATGAGCCCCTTCGCCGGGCTAGGTCTTCAGTGAAACGGTCAGCTCCCGCACAGCTTCTACAAGCGCCAAAGTCGCGTACACCTGGGCCACGTGAGAGTCAGTTTTCCCAAAAGGCAGGTCCCCCCTTTTGACCTGCTCGGCATTGACAGTGGAGGCACCGTCGTTGCCCAAGTAGTGCGAGGCAAGCAACGCAAGCGTCTCCACGTCGAGGTCGTTGATGAGGCCGGCCAACAGCATGTACCTCCCATGTCAGGTGTCATCGCAACTCTACGCGACCCTCTCGTCAACGACCTCGCCCAGTGAGCAGGTATGGCAATTCCTTGGCCGCATCGCCCTGTCGAGCCGGTTAGGCTGATCGGACACGCTCGGTGGAGCACTAGCTTGGGTTGGACGGCGGCGGCCGCCAGTTTAGGTTCGACCTTGACCGAGCCAGAAGCCAGGAGCTGCTGCGTGAGCGTCGCCAGAATTCCTTTTGCCTCTGTTCTTTCGCGCCGCCGGGCTCGGATCTACGGCATCCTCAGTACCTACCCGCCGACTCCTTGCGGCTTGGCAACCTTCAGCGCTGCACTGGCCCGGGGACTGGAGGCGAACGGAGCCGGCGTGGGCATCGTGCGTGTGGCGGACGGGCTGACAACATTGGACCCGAGGGTGTTGGGCGAAATGGACAACGGCGTACCCACCTCGCTCGCGGAGGCCAGCGCGGTCCTGAGCGGCTGCGATGTTGCGATCGTGCAGCACGATTACGGCTTGTACGGCGGCACCGATGGCGATGAAGTCCTCGACGTCTTGGCGGACCTCACAGTCCCGTCCATCGTCGTGGCCCATACCGTCCTGACAGAGCCGACTGACCACCAAAGAAAAGTGCTGGAAGCGGTCGTAGAGGCGGCGAACGCCGTGGTGGTGATGGCGCAGACCGCACGGCGCCGGTTGTGCGACGGCTACGATGTCGACCGCTCGAAGGTGACTACGGTCCACCATGGGGCCGCCACGCCGGGACCTGGCTATGCTCAGGACGGCTCTGGTCGCCCGATGCTCCTCACATGGGGCTTGCTCGGCCCGGGGAAGGGTATCGAGTGGGCCATCGACGCTATGGCAGGTCTGGAGGACATGGTGCCCCGTCCGCGCTACGTCGTAGCAGGTCGCACCCATCCCAAGGTCCTTTCCTCCGAGGGTGAGGCCTACCGGCGTATGCTCGTCGCCCGCGCCCGCGACCGTGGTGTAGCTGCGTCGGTGACCTTCGACTCGGCATACCGCGACTTGGGCTCGCTGACGCGGTTGGTGCAGGGTGCCTCGGTAGTCGTGCTCCCCTACGACTCTCACGAACAGGTCACCTCGGGCGTGCTGGTCGATGCCCTCGCCGCCGGGAGGCCGGTCGTGGCGACAGCCTTCCCTCATGCAGTGGAACTGCTTGCGAGCGGGGCCGGGATCGTCGTACCCCAAGGCGACGCTTCGGCCCTTGCCCGCGCGTTGCGCCGCGTTATCAGCGAGCCTGGTCTGGCCGCTTCGATGGAGCACGAAGCTGCCCGTCTCGCTCCCGCGTTCGCCTGGCCTGCCGTTGCCAGCCAGTACATCGGCCTTGCCGATCGTATCCTGATCGCCTCCAAAGCCGTGCCCGCTTGAGCCCCCCGCTGCCGGACTTCGGCCACCTGGAACGGATCACCGACGAGCACGGGACCTTCGAGCACGCGGACCACTCCAGCCCCCGCAAGGAGCACGGCTATTGCACTGACGACATGGCCCGCGTCTTGGTGGTTACGAGCCGCGAACCCGACCCCGGCACGCTAGTCAGGGACCTCGCTCGCAAAGCGCTCCGGTTCGTGACCGAAGCGCAGGGCGTGAGAGGCGACTGCTGCAACCGCCGGGACAGCTCAGGGCACTGGAGCGGTGCTCGCGGCGTCGAGGACTGCTGGGGCCGCAGCTTGTGGGGCTTGGGTACGGCTGCCGCCAGGAGCCCCGACGACTTGGTCCGCCAGGTTGCCCTGGCCCACTTCAAGCGCGGCGCCCAGCAGCGTTCGCCCTGGCCCCGGGCAATGGCGTTCGCCGCTTTGGGAGCGCACGAGGTCCTGGCCGTCCGTCCAGGCGACAGTTTGGCTCTTGGCCTGCTCGACGCCGCCGTCCAGGTCGTGGGCCACCGGGCCAATGCCACGTCCTGGCCGTGGCCTGAACCTCGCCTTTCTTACGCCAACGCCGTGCTGCCTGACTCGATGATGGCGGCGGGCGAGGCCTTGGGCCGCCAGGACCTCGTGGCCGAAGGGCTGGGCCTTTTGGCCTGGCTCTTGGACCACGAGACCAACAATGGGCACCTGTCTGTGACGCCGGTAGGGGGGAGTGGCCCCGAGAGCCCACGGCCAGCCTTCGACCAACAGCCAATCGAAGTTGCTGCGCTGGCGGACGCCTGCGCTCGTGCCGCCACCCTGGCCGGCGAAGACCGCTGGCAGGCCGGCACCGAGCGGGCCGTCGCCTGGTTCCTCGGCGACAACGACGCGCGGACGCCCATGTGGGACCCCGGCAGCGGGGGAGGCTATGACGGGCTACGTGCCGACGGCCCTAACCTCAACCAAGGAGCGGAGTCCACGCTCGCCCTGATCTCGACCTTGCAGCACGGCCTCCGCCTGGACAGGGCCCGGCTTTGAGCGGCGACGAAGAGGGCCTACAGGCGGTGTACCGGGGCACGGCCCGGCTTCGCCCGGATCCCCGACGGGTCATCGCCGCCTTGCTCGTCCCTGGTGAGGAAACGCCCGGAGGAGACTCCCGTGCCGTCTCGGTCGGCCAACGTATCCTGGCCATAGGCGATGCCGACGCCGCGGCCACCCTTGTTGAGGTCAGGAGGCGTTTCGCCCACCGCCACCGGGACCTGGAGGCTGCGTGGTCGCGCCACTTTCACCTCGCCGCCCAACGCCTCGGGGGCATAGACGAGATCCCTGTTGACAAGGCGCTGCTCTTCGGCGCCTATTTCACCCACGAGATCTCGCTCGAAGGAGCGGCCTTGTTCAACCCTTCCATCGTCCTGCACCCGGACCAGAACGGCTTGGCCACTGGTGAGGCACGCTTCGTGATGAGCCTGCGGGCCGTGGGCGAGGGCCACATCTCGTCTATCGAGTTCCGCACGGGCACCGTTGACGCCGTCGGCGAGGTCCGCCTCGACGACCCTGGCACCTTCGTCGGGTGCGGGCGTTACTCGCCAGGGCCGTACACGCGCCAGCTGTTCCATGCCAAGTTGGCCGAACGCGGCTGCGACAACCAAGCTGCCGCCCTTGTCCTCGACCGCCTCGGGCCAAACTTTGGGACAAGAGAGCTGGACGATGCGATCGCGACACTGCACCCTGACCTCCACTCGAGGGCGGCCGTCAGAGAGGCCGTCACCGGTATCCGCTGGGTGGCTGCGAACAACTACAGCGTCGAGTTCCCCGCCGGCACCCAAATTGGCGAGCGCGTGCTCTGGCCGTATGGCCCGGCGGAGGTCCAGGGCATGGAAGACGCCCGCTTCGTCCGTTTTATTGACGACGGCGGTGAGGTTACCTACCTCGCCACCTACACCGCTTTCGACCACGCACTCGTCGCACCTCAGTTGCTGGCGACCAGGGACTTCGCCACCTTTGCGGTCTCGCAGCTCTCGGGACCGTTCGCCACCAACAAGGGCATGGCCCTGTTCCCCAGGAAAGTCGGGGGCCAGTACATGGCCCTGTCACGCTGGGACCGCGAGAGCTTGGCCGTGGCGACGTCGGGCGACCTGACCGAGTGGGCCGAGGCAACCACCTTGCGTCTGCCCCCACACCCATGGGAACTGGTCCAGGTAGGCAACTGCGGGTCACCGCTCGAGACCCCGGAGGGCTGGCTCGTCCTTACGCATGGCGTCGGGCCGATGCGTTCGTACAGTATTGGAGCCATCCTCCTGGACCTCGACGACCCCAGGCACGTGACTGGGAGGCTCTCAGCCCCGTTGCTGGTCGCCAACGAAGAAGAACGCGAGGGGTACGTCCCAAACGTGGTCTATTCGTGCGGGGCGCTCGTCCATGGCCAGACGCTGGTAGTGCCGTACGGGTTCTCGGACAGCGCCGTCGGCTTCGCCCGCGTCGATATGGCCTGGCTGCTTAGCCGGCTGAGCGACTCTCAGAGTTAGGTTCCCACTGACGGCGCGATTAGAGCACCAATCAGCCGCTCGAGGCCGAAGGTCTCAGGCCTTGTCCAAACCTTAGGCGCTCAACCTTCCAGGCCGAGGGCCCGGGCAATGTTGGCAAACGAACGGCCCTGCTCCCTGAGCGCGAGTACCGCGCTGTAGCGCTCAGCACCGCCCACCGCGATGGCAGGGCCGGCTCCCCCAAGATCTTGAACCGTCCCGGCGTCCCCGGTCGGCCCCTCGCCTGGGTCGCCCGGGCCGGTCGTCACAGCGCTCTGACGCGCTTGGCCTGAGGGCCTTTCTGCCCCTGCTCAGCTTCGAAGTCCACCCTCTGACCCTCGGCCAGCTCGCGATAACCCGAGCCGTCGATAGAAGAAAAGTGGGCGAACACATCCTGACCACCGTCGTCAGGCGTAATGAAACCGAAACCCTTCGACGCGTTGAACCATTTCACTGTCCCCGTGGACATACCGCTACCTTACCCTTCTGGTAATCACGCTTTGACTCTTGCAGGACACCGAGGAGACCGGCAACGGCACACGACCAGCATGACTAAGGCCGCGGTTAACCAAGTGTACCACCCATCTCTACAACCCGACCGGCGAGGACCCGGCCCGGGCCAAGTTGCCTTGACAACCCGAGTCGGCCGTCCTACCTGATGTTCCCTCGGAGCGCCTCTAGCGCAACGAGGTGGCGCTCCATTTTCGCAGGTTCGTGCGCGTCACGGCTCCGGATCCGCGCTTCGAGCTGGTCGAGGCGGGCCGACTCGCGTTGCCGCAAAGCGCTCCGCTCCTTCTCGGCCAGGCTGTGCATTGCTCTGACGAACGCCTCGTTGGCGTTCACGGCACGTTTCATACCCAGCGCGCTGGCTATCGCCGAATAGCTCTTACCCCGCTCCCGAAGGGCGACCACTTCTTCGTCGATGTTCCGACGGGGTGGGCGCGGGCCTGAATAAGTGGCCCGCTCCTCACGGTCGCGTTCCGCTCGGAATGGCCGGTTGTCCCTTGCTCTGCTTGTCACAACACCTCGCGGTCATGGTTCGCCCTCCTGGCCGCTTTAGGTGGCCCGACAGACCAGCGACCGGGTCACACAACGGGCGGTGACCAAAGGCAACGTGCAGTCTAGCCCGTCGCTGGGCCTCGCTTTTCCAGGCGACAGGTTTTCGAGCCCTTCGCGCCGGACGGGTGCCCCCGGGGCACCGCGGGACTCCGCGCCCGGGCAGCTACCGGTTATGCGGCGCCCGAAGGCCGACCAGGAGGAGGGTCACCTCGGTGTTCCCGGGCCCATGTAACTGCCACTCGACCTCCGCCACTTCGCCTCGGCCGGTTTCCAGCACCACGAAGTCACCCTTACTGGGCGGGCCGTCGTCGGTTCTCACAGATCCGTGGCTCCGACCGTGGTTGTCCTTGAAATTGATAAGCACCGATCAAGCGTTGCAGGCTCCTGGCGAGAGCCTCTGCCCCGACAACCGTCGGGCCCGCCTCGCGAGCTAAGCACCCTCTGGTCCCTGCGCTCGGTTCGCGGACCGTACCGTCGTGGTGTACGATTGAGCGCCTTCGACAGTGAGGGTACCGCAGGATAGGGGCCGCAACCTAGTCGCCAAATCCTCGGAGGTGCCCTTTTTAGTGGCAACATTTCTATTGCTTGGCGAAGGAGCTCTCATTTTGCCTGGGGCCGGGCGTTCCTTCGCTTCTTCGAGCCGGGGCCCAGAGCGACCCCGCGTCGCCGCATCGAGTACCGCCAGGGACGACACTTGAGCACGGGCGCGCTTCGCGAAGCATTGGACGAGAGCGCAGTAACCCTGCTCCAACGACATCTGACCCACGCCAAAGAGTGGTTCCCGCACGAATTGATCCCTTGGGAGCTCGGGCGGCGGTTCGAGCCTGGAGAGATCTTTGAGCCCGAGGGCCCTCCGCTGCCGGCCGGCGTGTCGTCGGCGCTCTTTGTGAACCTGCTTACCGAGGACAACCTGCCCCATTACTTCCACACGATCGCGCAGGCCTTTGGTACGGACTCTGCTTTGGGCGAGTGGAGCCGCCGGTGGGCGGCTGAGGAACAGCGCCACGCCATAGTGCTACGGGACTGGCTTTGCGTCACTCGCAAGCTGGACCTGACCGCGCTCGAACGAGCCCGGATGCGCCAGGTCTCGACTGGGTTCCGTGCTGGCGGGCGAGGCTACAGCCTCACTGACGGGCTCATCTACCTGGCCCTTCAAGAGCTTGCAACCCGGATTGCGCACTGGAACACCGGGCTTCTCCTTGACGATGTCGGGTCGGCCATGCTCAAGCGCGTGGCTGCCGACGAGAACTTGCATTTCCTGTTCTATAGGGAGTTGGCGAGCGTAGCTCTGCGGGCTGACCCGTCGCGAACGGTCGAAGCAATCGACCGCCAAGTGACCTCCTTCGAGATGCCGGGGGCGGAGATCGACGGGTTCGCCGCCCACGCTGCTTCCATCGCCGCCGCCGGGATTTATGATTTTCGTGTCCATTACGAGCAGGTCCTGGTTCCGGTGGTGATGACCCACTGGCGGCTGGAGTCGGTCGAGGGCCTCGATTCGGACGCCGAGCGTGCCCGCGACCACCTTTTCGCCCGGATGGAGCGGCTAAGGCGGGTCGCCGAGCGGATGGCTGCGCAGTCGGCGGGCGATGCTCTTGTCACCAAAAACGTGCAGCATGGCGCAGGACCGGTTGGCCTGGTACCTGGACGCGCTCGGAGTGCTGTTCGTGCTCGAGGTGCATAGGCGCTTTTCTGCCCGAAGCTGGCACGACGGAGGTCAAACTTGGCCCGGCACTGGTGTGCGGGGAACGCGTGGGATCACTTCGTTTCCCAATTCCCGTCGAGCGGCTCGGCGTCGACCAGTCCGGAGCGGTGCTGATCGCAGGACTCGGCGACGTAGAGATCCCGGCCGACGTGGAGCGTGCCCCTCCACGTGGCTCCGAGCGGGCACTGACCGCGAGCGTCCCCCGTGCCGATCAAGCGTTGACAACGGGCCTTTATCTCGCCCATGGCGTCGTTACGCCCCCGGCGGCCGCAGTGGCTGTTGGGAGCCGCTGACGCTTGCCCATCGCCAGTTGCCGCACGAGCGGGTTACGCGCTCACCCATACTTTCGAGCGCCTCGAGGCGGTGTTCCATCATGTTCGGCGCGGTGGCGTCCCCGGCGAGTTGGCCGTTCTCGGCCCGCTGCCCTCGTACGGGGTGCGGCGATGGGGCGCTCAGCGCGCACGGCCAAGACCGCGGCGCCGCGCGCTGCGGGTTGAGCGTCTGGGGTGCGGAGCTCACCGGAGACCACGGCAAGGGACGAGACATCGGGCAAAGAAATCGCGCCCAAGAGACCCAACTTTTGCTTCACAAGCGTCGCGCTGTGGAGGTGCTCGGAGCCCACCAGGGAGACGACGACCCCGCTGGCACCGGCGCGGCCCGTACGACCCGAGCGGTGCACGTAGTCGGTGGGACCAGCGGGGAGGTCGAAATGCACAACGAGGGGCACTGCCTCGACGTGGATACCCCGTGCGGCGACGTCTGTGGCAACTAGCACGTCGAGCCGGCCAGCCCGAAAGGCCGCCAGGGCGCGCTCGCGCTGGCTCTGACTACGGTCGCCATGAATGGCGGCCGACTGGAGGCCCGACCGGCCCAGCCGGTCCGAGAGGCGGTCGGCTCCGCGCTTTGTCCTGCAGAACACGATGGCCGGCCCCCGGGCCGTGATCGTCTCGGCGGTAACGGCAACACGGTTGTGGGCCTCGACCCGCCAGAAGTGGTGATCGACCCTTCCCCGATCGGCGGTCGCCGGCTCCACTTCGTGGCGTCGGGGCTCATGCTGGTAGTTGCGGACCAGCTGGTCCACCGGCCCATCGAGGGTGGCCGAGAAGAGCAAGGTCTGGCGCAAAGGGCTCGTCAGTTCGACGAGGCTGCGTACGACGGGCAAGAAGCCCATGTCGGCCATCCGGTCGGCCTCGTCGATGACGACAATGCCTACATGGGACAGGTCGACAGAGCCACGCTCGACCAGGTCAGCCAGCCGCCCGGGGCACGCGATGAGCACATCGGTGCCTCTGCGAATAGCCGCCAGCTGCTCGCCGTACCCGACGCCGCCGTAGATCGGTGCAGTGCGGGCGCCGATTGCTGCGGCGAGGGGCCCCATGACGTCATTGATCTGAGCCGCAAGCTCCCGCGTCGGGACCAGGACCAAGGCCGACGGGTGCCCACGGCCGCGCCGCGCCGTGGCTGGTTCGACAGCAATCCGGGAGAGGACCGCGAGCCCGAACGCAAGCGTCTTACCTGACCCAGTTGGTGCCCTGCCGCACACGTCGCGCCCGGCGAGGCAGTCGGGCAGAGTGGCGGCTTGGATTGGGAAAGGGACAACGATCCCTTGTCGTTCTAGGGCCACGGACAGCGTCCGGGGGACGCCCAGATCGGCGAAGCTAACAAGCAGAGGGGAATGAGAAGAAGGTGTCACGAAACTCCAGTCGGTCAAGGCCAAAGAAGGCCGACACGACGAGGTCTCGTAGGCCTGGCCGGCACCAATTCGCCGGCCCCCGCGAAAAACAGACTCGCGGTACTGAGGTTCACTATAGCGGTTGCGGCACGCTTGGCGGAGCAACGCCACGGGGCACTGCGCCCCCAGTGCAACCGGTGTACCGCCAGCGCGCCTCGATTGCCTCTACTGCCTTCGGGGCCTTTTGAACAGCACAGCGACCCTCCCATCAGCCAGGGAGGTCATCCCGACTGCCTCCCAGCCCCGCTCACCCTCTTCGTTCAGGGCCTGGGCCGCAGCAGAGGCTCCGGGGGCGTGGGTGGGCGGCTGGAAGTTCGGGAGCTCAACGATCAGGTACTCCCACATAGTCCTGCCTCCCTCCTGGTTCGTACTGGTGCTCCGGCCGGGCTCGTTGTCCGGTGTTGCTGCCGACGAGCACGTCGAGTACTTCCCCGATTGTCCGTTCTCGTCCGATGCCTTCGGGGAGCGGGAGGTGGGCCCGGATCTCGTAGCGGTTGCGCCGGCCGTCGGTGTCCCTGTCCTTGACCACGTAGCCGGCCGCGACCAGGTCGGTGACGATCGCGTAGGCGCTCCGCTCGGTGACCCCAACTTTGGCGGCGATGTCACGCAATCGCACCCCGGGATCGTGAGCGATGCAGACCAGGGCCCGCGCGTGGTTGGTGAGGAAGCTCCACTCCGTCATCAGCTGTCATGTTACCAAATTTCTAGAACAGAGTTGCTAGTACCCGCGGACTAGAGTATGATGACGCGCGAGACGTCCGAGGCGCGGTGGTCGCAGATCGCCGGTTGTTCGAGCGCCGAGGAAAGGACGCAACCGTGTTGATGCGGTTTGAAATGACCCACGTGGGAAGCGTGGCCCAGGCCGTCGAGGCAGCCTCCATCAACGTCTGAGCCAGGCCCGAGGAGGCACCGCGCCAAGTGGTCACCGCTCGGGCCCACACCAGGCCGTCACCAGTACCAGTCGCTCGACTTTAGAACCGGCCCAATGCCAGGTTGCGCCAAGGCTCA
>DATJST010000204.1:0-19580 GCA_035503975.1 Acidimicrobiales bacterium
GGCCCTGCGGCCCTGCGGCCCTGCGGCCCTGCGGCCCTGCGGCCCTGCGGCCCTGCGGCCCTGCGGCCCTGCGGCCCTGCGGCCCTGCGGCCCTGCGGCCCTGCGGCCCTGCGGCGACGGACGGCTATGGACGGCTATGGACGGCTATGGCAGGAGCCACGCCGCCAGCGCCGTTGTCAGCGCCAGGCGGTGCCCGAATTGCGGCTCGTTACGGCTGGCCGGCTTCGGGTTGAGCCGCCCACCAGCTGTCGAGCAGCGCCAAGGCCTCTTCTCGCGGACGTGGCCCGTGGTCGAGCCGCTCCTCGAGCAAGAAGGCCAGGGCTCGGCCCACCAGCGGGCCAGGAGCCAGCCCGAGGTGCGCCATGACGTCGCGGCCGTCTAAGTCGGGCCGGATGGCTGCGAGTTCCTCCTCTTCACGTAGCTCCTCGATGCGACGCTCCAACTCGTCCATGCGCGCGGCCAAGGCGCGCGCTTTGGAGGCGTTGCGGGTCGTGCAGTCCGCACGGGTGAGCTCGTTGAGCTGGTCGAGCAGATCCCCCGCGTCGCGGACGTAGCGGCGGATGGCGCTGTCGGTCCAGCCCATGCCGTAGGTGTGAAAGCGCAGGTGCAGCTCCACCAGATTGGAAACGCGCTCGATGTCTTCGCTCGGGTAGCGCAGGGCACGCATGCGGTCACGGGTCATACGGGCGCCCACGAGCTCGTGGTGATGGAAGCTCACTGCACCAGCCGGCCCGAATGAGCGCGTCTTGGGCTTGCCCACGTCGTGGAACAGTGCGGCGAGGCGCACGATCCTTTCTGGCCGGGCCCGCTGGACGACGGCGATGGTGTGGGCGAGCACGTCCTTGTGGCGGTGGACCGGGTCCTGTTCGAGGGCCAAGGCGGGGAGCTCGGGCAAGAACTCCTCCGCCAGGCCGGTCCGGACCAGGAACCACAGGCCTGGCGCGGGGTCGGGTACCACGATCAGCTTGTCCAGTTCCTCGCGCACGCGCTCGTCGGAGACGATATCGAGCCGGCCGCGCCAGCGGGCCACCGCGGTGAGGAGCTCAGGTTCGGGCTCAAGGTCATAGCCGGCTATGAACCGGGCGGCTCGCAACATCCGCAAAGGGTCGTCCGTGAAGGAGATCTCGGGTGACAGGGGAGTGCGCAGCTTCTTGGCGGCGAGGTCGGTAACACCGCCGAAGGGGTCAACCAAGGCGAGGTCAGGCAGCGATATGGCCATTGCGTTGACAGTGAAGTCGCGCCGCGCCAGGTCTGCCTCGATGACGGTTGAGAACGCGACGTCGGGTTTGCGGGAAGCAGCGTCGTACTGCTCCGCCCGATGGGTGGTCACCTCGATCCGCCGCCCAGCTTTGCTCGCCGCGATCGTGCCGAAGCGCTTGCCCTGCGCCCATGTCTTCTCCGCCCAGCCGGCCAGGACCGCCTCGGTGACTTCGGGCGAGGCGTCGGTGGTGAAATCGAGGTCGCTCTGCGCGTTCAGCCGGTCGAGCAGAGCGTCGCGGACCACGCCTCCCACCAGGTACAGCCGGGCTTTCTGAGCGCGGAACCGCAGGGCCAGGTCGTTGGCCACGTCGAGGACCGGTCTCAGCCTCTCAGGTACCACAGCGCCGAGCCTACGGGCCCGCCATGAGGCTTCGTGTGCTTTAAATTGCAGGCAACAAGCCCGCGGTCTGGAGAGCCACGCGGAAATCGTGCGGGTTGGTGGCCGCCTGGAGCGCGGCTCGCAGCGAGATCTCACCCGCTTTGAACAAGTTGAACAGGCTCTGGTCGAAGGTGACCATGCCGTGGTACTCCCCGTCCGCGATGACGTCCTCGATCGTTTCGCCCGATCCGCCGTTGGGGTCGAGGATGCGGTCGGAAATGCGTCCGGTCATGACCATCGCCTCTACGGCTACGCAGCGGCCAACGCCGTCAGCCCGGGGTACCAGCCGCTGGCTTACGACTCCCCGCAGCACCGAAGCCAGGCTGATGCGCACCTGACGCTGCTGGAACGGCGGGAAGAAGTCGACGATGCGGTTGATCGTCTCGGTGGCGTTGGTGGTGTGCAGGGTGGAAAGCACCAGGTGGCCCGTCTCACCAGCGGACAGCCCCGCCTGGATGGTCTCCGCATCGCGCATCTCGCCGATCAGGATCACGTCTGGGTCCTGGCGCAGTACCCGGCGCATAGCCTGCGACCAGTCTTTGGTGTCGGTGCCGATCTCGCGCTGGCTGACAATCGACATCTTGTCGCGGTGGAGCACCTCGATCGGGTCCTCGATGGTGATTATGTTGGCGGCCCGGCTGTTGTTGATGTGGTCGATCATGGCGGCCAGCGTCGTGGTCTTGCCCGACCCTGTGGGGCCTGTGACCAGGACCAGGCCGCGCTGCTCGTCAGCCAAGCGCGTCACTACCGCGGGAAGGCCCAGGTCGCTCGCGGAAAGGGCGCTGGGCAGGACGCGGCGCAGCACCATGCCGGCTGTCCCCCGCTGGCGGAAGGCATTGCAACGGAACCGCCCGAGCCCGCTGACCGATAGCGAGAAGTCCGCTTCGCCTGTCGTGCGGAACTCCTCCAGCCTTTCGGGTGGGAGCACGACCTGCACAAGCTCTTCGCATTCCTCTGGGCCAATGGCCGGGAACGGGCTCATGCGGAGGTCCCCGTTGACTCGCACCCTCGGTGCGGAGCCCACCTTGATGTGGAGATCGGACGCGCCTTGCTCTACGACGTGGCGCAAGACAGCGGGAAGGTCGATCACCACAACGGGTATCGGCACCTTCGGCCCCTGGCCTGAGCCTCCCAAGGCCGGCACTAGGGTGGCAGGGGACGCGCTGGCCTCGCCGTATGCCTCGTCAAGAGCTCTCAAGAGCGACAGAGTAGGTACCAGGGCGCCAAATAGTTTGTCTGAGACCACGTATGCCAGCTGCCGGCCAGATCATCCGTTGGGGAACTGAGCGCGCCCGGACGGGCAAGTGGCGGGCGGACGGGTCGGTCGCGTTCCTGGCACCGCTGCCCGATGGTCGCGCACCTTCGCCCGAGTTCGTGCGCCAGTGCTTGCGCATGCTGGCCAAACAAGGGTACGAGCGGGTGGTTACCGGGGCGCTGGCCCCGTTCGAGCAGCAGGTCTTCCTCGATGCTGGTTTTGCCGTGCACGAACCGCTCCACCTGCTCGTCCTCGACCATACGGTGGCGGTGCCGCCGGTCCCCCCCGGCCCAAGGTTGCGCCGCGCCGGGGCACGCCGCCGGGAGGGCGTGCTCGAGGTGGACGCCGCCGCCTTCTCCTCGTTCTGGAGGCTTGACCGCGCAGGGCTGGGCGAGGCGCTGGAGGCTACTCCCCGCCACCGGCTCCGAGTGGTCCTGGGTGATGGTCGACGCGTGGTCGGTTACGCCATTTGTGGGGCCGCCAGCTCACGCGGCTTCGTGCAGCGCTTGGCGGTGGACCCGAAGGCTCAGAGGCGAGGCCTCGGTCAAAGGCTGTTGCTCGACGGAGTTCATTGGCTCCGCACCCAGGGGACATCGCAGATCGCAGTCAATACCCAGTACGGCAACCGCGCCGCCCTCGCTCTGTACCACAAGGTCGGCTTTCGTGACGACCCCGAGGGCCTGTGCGTGCTGTCCGCGCCGCTTGGCTCCTCTATTCTGGGCTGAACCGTGAGCTCCCGGTTGTTCCCCACACGTGTGCCACCCGGGTGCACAACTTGGCGACGGTCGCCGTGGCGCGCCCGAGCCGGGCGCATGGTCGCCGCAACCGTCGTCATAGCCATATGCGCCTCCTCATCTCCGGTGTGGGCGATCGGCTTGCGCCCGGTTGGCCACCCAGCCACAAAACCCAAACCGAAGCCCCCGGCGCCTTCGTCGGCCATAGCCAAAGGGACCGACAGCATCCAGTTGCTTGCCCAGCCGGCCTGGGTGGGGCCTGCACAGACTGTGTTCGAGCTGCGCTTGGCGGTGACAGCGAGCGACGAGGCGGACGAAACGCTGGCGGCGAGTGTCTATGGAGCGCTGACGGCCCGGTCCGCGTTCCAGGCCGCGGTGGCCGGTGAGGTACCCGGAGCCCCCTATGAGTCCCCGCCGCCGGTGCCTCTCGCCGCATTGAAGCCCGATGCTGCCGGCGGGGTTGACTTCAGCATCCCGGTCAACCAGCCAGGATTTGCCACCTTCACTACCGGTGTCTACCCGGTGCAGGTGTTCCTGCAGGAAAATTACGCCCGCGTGGGCCAGCCGCTAACCGTTTTCCTCGTGTTCGCGGGCACTGATGCCACCCACCTCCAGCCGCTTGACGCTTCGGTGGTGGTGCCCTTGGCGGCTTCGGTCGCCATCGACCCCCGTAGCGGCAGTCCCGAGCCGTTGGCCGGCCCGGTGGCGGCGGAGTTGCTGGCCGACATCTCGGTACTGGCCAGCCATACGCACGTGCCCGTAACGGTTGGTGCCGACCTGCCGACGCTCGAGGCCCTCATCGGGAGCCGCGGTGCCAGCGCCCCCGCAGCGACACAATTGGCCGCCGCGGCCGGCGCCGGCGACGAACTGCTCGCATCGCCCGCCCTGCCCATGAGCCTGCCGTCACTTGTGGCGTCGGACCTGACCGACTACCTGGAGGCCCAGCTCGTCACCGGCATCCGCGACATGCACGCTCTGGTGGGCACGGCGCCATCCCCGCAGACCTGGGCCCTGCCCGGAGGGACCGACACGGCCAGTGCCGAGGCTCTGGCCGCTCTCGGGGCGCGCGAGCTGGTGGTACCTGATGCCAACTTGAGCACGCTGTCGTCCCAGTACCAGGGCCGGACTTTCGGCTGGCCGACCCGCCTCGCCGCCGGTGGGGCGCGGCTCGAGGTGATCGGAGCAGATACTGAGCTGTCCGAACGGATCGCGCAGGCGGCTGCTCCCGGCGCGGCCGTGCTGGTGGCCAACCAGGTGTTGGCCGAGCTGGCGATGATCGACCTGGAAACGCCGAGCTACACCCGGGGAGTTGTGTTGCTCGCCCCCCCGGGTGTGCTCATCAACCCGATATTTCTTTCCGTCCTCTTGTCCGGGCTCGACGGGGATCCCCTGGTGCGCGCCGAGACCGTGGCGACCGAGTTCAACCAGGTCCCGCTGCAAATCCCTCCGGGCAATGCCGTGCTCACCCGCAGCCTGCAAGGTGTCTCCCCGGGGCCTCCGCTGGCTGGGGCCATGGGGTTGACGCGCGCGGCAGGCGCGGTCAACGCGGTGGGCGAGGTCTTTGGCCGCGCCACCGGGTTCGTGAGCTCGCTCGGGCTCCAACTGATGATCGGCCTCTCGTCGGTCTGGGACGCAAAGCAACGCCAGGCCATCATCAGCGGCGTGCTGGGGGGGGCCGAGCAGGAGCTTGCCAAGGTGCACCTGCCGCCGCCCAACGCGATAACGCTCACTTCCCACACCGGGCGCCTGCCCCTCACCATCTTGTTGTCGGCTTCTGTCCCGGTGCATGTCCGCTTGTCCCTGACCAGTGAGGAGCTCAGCTTCCTGGCGCAGCGGTTCGCCGAAGGGAGCTGCGCGCCGGTCAGCCCGAGCTCCGAAACCTGCCAGCTGACGTTGACCAAGACGACCACATTGCAGGTGCCCGTGGCCGTGCGCACCAGCGGCGTGTTCCAGCTCTCTCTCGCCCTGGACACGCCAGATGGCGGCACTCAGCTCGCCACGGCGACCGAAACGGTACGCTCCACAGCGACCAATGACGTCGCCTTGGGCCTGATGGTGGGCGCCTTGATCTTCCTCGGCGTGTGGTGGGCGCGCAATGCCAGGCATGGCCGCCGGGCGAAGAAGCTCGTACCGCGCCCCGCTGAGGACTCGCCGGGTCCCAGCGCGGCGGCGACCGGCCTGCCCGCTTGAGCACGGGAGGGCCGGGCAGGCGGCCGACACCGGTACGGGCCGCGCCTTCGCTGACGGTCCTGCCGGCCCAGGGCGCGCCAGCTGAGCAACCGCCAGCGGCCCCGCCGGAGCCGGGGGTGCCGGCGACCGCTCGCGGCTTTGGTGGCGCGCAGGCCCGGCACGCCGGGATCATGGCCGCAGGGACGGCTCTTTCCCGCCTGAGCGGCTTCGCTCGAGTGCTCGCGGTCGGCTGGGTGCTCGGCCAGGGGCGGCTATCGGACGCCTACAACCAGGCGAACACCGTACCCAATACGATTTACGAGCTCCTGCTTGGCGGCGTGCTTTCGGCGACACTGCTGCCGGTCGTCATGCAGTCGCTAGGCAAGCGGGCGGGCGAGGACGAAAGCGACGCAGTACCGGCCATAATTACCGTGCTCATGGCGGGCTTGGTCGTTGCCACGTTTATCTTCTGGCTGCTGGCGCCGGAAATAATTCACTTCTATTTTGTGCTAAAGCCAGCTTCCCAGCAAGCGACGGCCGAGCAGTCGTTGGCCACTACCTGGCTCCGGTTGTTCGCACCGCAATTGCTCTTTATCGGCCTCATAACGATAACGACCGCTTTGCTCAATGCCCGCCGGCGTTTTGGCGCCGTCGCCTTCAGCCCCGTGCTCGCCAACCTCGTGACGATAGCAGCTCTCGCCGTCGCAGACAGATTGGTGGCGCACGGGTCGGTGGGGGCGTACCTCGGTAGCACGGCGGCAGTCGCCGTAGTCGGCATCGGCACGACAGCCGGCTATCTGGCCCAACTTCTCGCACAACTGCCGGCTTTGGTGCGGGCGCGGGTGCCCCTTGGGTTGCGTTGGGCACCTCGGCATCCCGCACTCGTAAAGATCGCCCGCCTGTCGGGTTGGACGGTTGGCGCCGTTGTTGCCAACCAGGTTTCGTTCACTCTGGTGTCGTTGCTGGCGCTGGCCCGCGGCAACGGGGACTACACGGCCTTTGCGAATGCGTACGCATTTATGCTCCTGCCCCACGCGGTCTTGGCCGTTTCGGTGGCCTACGCGGTGGCGCCGGAACTGGCCGAGCTGTGGAGCATCGGCGACCGAAGCAGGTTCGCGGCCGGCACGAGCCAGGCTTTACGGGCTACGGTGGCGCTGGTGCTGCCGGCCGGGGTCGGGTACGCCCTTGTCGCCAAGCCCGTTGTAGTTGCCGCATTGGCGCACGGGAACCTCAATTTGCCCGCCGCCCGCCTGACTGGCTCGCTGCTCGTGGTCTTCGCGTTGGGCCTGCCGGGGTTCAGCGCGTACCTGTTGTTGATGCGCGCGTTCCAAGCCAAACAGGACACACGGTCCATGTTCTGGCTTTATGTGCTGGAGAACGCGCTAACCGTTGCCTTGGCCTTGGCGCTCTACTCTCCCCTGGGCATAAAGGGGCTCACGGCTGCGTGGATCGCTCCTTACACGCTCTGCGTTCCGTTCGCCTGGTGGCGCCTGCGTCTCAGTGCTCCAGTCTCGGTACCATGGGCATGGTGGGCGCGAGCTGGGGGGGCGACCGCTGTTATGGGGGGCGTAGTGGCCGCATTGGTCGTGCTCGTGCCCGAGCCGGTTTCCCTAGCCCTCTCTATAGGCCGTGTGGCGATCGTCGCCATCCTGGGGGCAGGCGTGTACTTGGCGCTAGGTAGGGCGTTGGGCTTGAAGGAGCTCTCGCAGCACCGCGAGTACGTCTCCTAGCATTACCTGCCGTTGCTTGCGTTGTCATGGCGGAGGGCCGACCATTTGCTAAAATGCCAAGTTTACTATTGAATTTGGTGAGCCCGACAGGAGTAATTGGTTGACGGTCAAGATTGTCTGCGACAGTGCGTGCGACTTGCCTGAGGAGCTGGCGGAACATGCCGGGATCATCGTGGTGCCCCTACACGTCCGCTTTGGGGCGACCGAGTACGTGGACCGCGAGGAGCTGACGACCAAGGATTTTTGGGCGCGCTGCGCCCTCGGCGGCCCGCTCCCGGAAACGGCCGCACCTTCACCGGGGGCCTTCGCTGCTGCCTTCGCCGGGGCCACCGCTCAGGGGGCTGACAGCATTGTCTGCGTTACCCTTTCTTCGAAATTGTCGGCTACTTATGAAGCCGCCCAGCAGGCGGCGCGACAGGCCTCGGGCTCACCAGTGGAAGTGGTCGATTCTCTGAGCGTGACCGTGGGCGAGGGCCTTGTGGTATTGGCCGCCGCCGAGGTTGCCGAGCACGGGGGCAGCGCTGAGGCGACCGTGGCCGCGGCAGTATCGGCTCGCGAGCGGCTGCATGTCTTCGGCGTCCTAGATACCCTCGACAACCTGCGCAAGGGCGGGCGGATCGGTGGGGCGGCCGCTGTGCTCGGTACTTTGTTGTCGATCAAGCCAGTCATACAGGTGCGCGAGGGCGTCGTCGAGGAGGAGTCCAGGCAGAGGACGAGGATCAAGTCATTGCGCTACTTGGCAGACAAGGTGCGGTCGGCCGCGCCGCTCGAGCGCTTGGCTGTCGTCGGCGCCGACGCCCCGGACCTCGTCGATTTCGTCGCACTGCTCGATGACGTGGAGGTCAAATACCCTGTCCTGAGCGGGGAGATCGGTCCGGTGATCGGCAGCCATGCCGGCCGTGGTGCGATCGGCGCGGCCTGGGTTCGCGTCGCCGGTGCGTGAGGCGCGCCGGCGGGCCGTGTGTTGCGGGCCCGGTGCCACGAGCCGGCACCAGGCAGTAGCCTATTGAGGCGTGGCAGGTCTTGCACCCGGAGTACCCCGGGCTCTGGCCGGTCGCTACCGCTTGGTGCGGCTATTGGCCCGAGGGGGTATGGCGGAGGTCTGGGAAGGCAGGGACGACGTCCTCAGCCGCCCCGTGGCAGTCAAGATGCTCCTGCCTCACCTTGCTGCCGACCCGTTCCTGCGCGAGCGCTTCAAGCGAGAGGCGGTAACCGCCGCCCGGCTCGTCCATCCGGGCATCGTGGCCATTTTCGATGCTGGTGTGGAGCCGCTCGGCGAAGGACCGTTCGGCCCGGGTTCGGTGTTGTCGGGCGCCTGGGCGCGCGACCAGAAGGCGAGGTTCGAGCTGGACTGGCCGGACGAGCCCAGCACGGCGTTCATCGTCATGGAGCTGGTGCCGGGCGAGACGCTGCGCGACCTGGTCTTGCGGTCGGCCCCCCTCCGGCCGGACCTCGTCGTGGCCATCGGCCTCCAAGTCGCCGACGCCTTGGCCCACGCTCACGCCCAAGGCCTTGTCCACCGGGATATCAAGCCGGCCAATGTGCTCTTGCGGGACGAGGGTGCGGGCATGGTGAGGGTCAAGGTGGCTGACTTCGGGATCGCCAAGGCGGCCACGAGCACCGGTGACCTCACCGCGAGCGGGACATTCCTCGGGACGCCGAAGTACGTGTCGCCCGAACAGGTCCAAGGGCAGGAGCCGGACGCCCGTGCCGACCTGTACTCCCTCGGGGTTGTCCTGTTCGAGATGTTGGCGGGCCAGCCTCCGTTCCGTGAGAACAGTGACATGGCAACCGCCTTGGCTCATGTACAGAAGCCACCACCGCGTCTCGACGACACACGGCCCGGCCTACCTCCTGCGCTCAGTGACCTGGTTGCGTCGCTGCTGGTAAAGGATCCCAATTACCGCATCGGTTCGGCGCTCGCCCTGGTAGGTGGGCTGAACCAGGTACGCAAACAATTGGGCGCACCGGCCAGCGAGCCGGGGGCTTATGTCAACCTAGGCCCCGCACCCGGTGCGGGCAGCGGTCGCACCCCTGTGACCAGCGGCGGGGCCACGGCGCATGCCGGCCGGGCGGCGGCGGCGACTGTCGCGCCACGCCGGGACACTGTGCCTGGTGGACCCGCCGGAGGAATGGGCACCGTGGAGGCCGTGGCCGGCTCGGGGACCGAGGCGTTGCCTGCCCGTAGGCCGGGCCGAGGGGACGCGGGGGCGCCGCGGGCGAAGGACCGTCGCCGGCGCAAGCATGCTGCTGCCGGCGCCACGCTGCACCAGCCGCCACCGCGCCACTACCGCACCGGCAAGGTCACCGGTGCCGTGGTGCTCTCGCTCACGGTGATCGGGGCGCTGGTTGTGCTCGTCATCTTCAATCACCACCCGGTGGCTCAGGCAGGCGGGTCGAAGCCGCCCGGCTCGGCGCCGTCCACGGTGACCTCGGTGTCCCTACCGCCCGAGAACACGTACCCGGCAGTCGCGATCGCCAATGTCTACGAGATGGCGATCGGCAACAATCGCGCCGACGACGACCTGGCGGGCCTGCGTAACGTGATCGGCAACAACCCGGGTGCGGTATGGCACAGCGACCACTACAAAGGCCCCGATTTTGGCTATTACGGGGGCCTCGGCCTGGTCCTCCAGCTCCAGGGCACGCACAAGGTACATGAGCTCTTCGCGACCACGCCGATGACGGGCTGGAGCGCGGAGACCTTCGTGAGCAGCCAGGATGCCCGGACGCTGGGAGGGTGGGGCAAGGCGACGGGCGCTGGGTTCGACCTCACCGGGAATGCCACCTTGTCGCTCGGCGACCGCACCGGCGGCTGGGTCCTGTTCTGGATGCTCAACCCGGGGCCTACCTGGACCGCCGTCGTAGACAAACTTTCTGTGCACTAGAGCGCGACGACTGGCGAAGGCGGCGAGGGGTCGGCGAAGGCGGCCGCCTTTCTGGGTGCGAACGGCGGATCCGGTCGCGATCGCGTCAGGTAAAGGTGTCACTTTGACGCCCACTACCTCCACTGCACCCAAAAAGGGTGAGCCGATGCGGGCCGGCGACTGCCCGCGGCCACGCTGCGTGGTGCCTAGTCCCCAAGTCCGCCACTAAGTGTGCAGATAGCGACTCAGTGCTCGCAGCACCCGGACGTGCCTGGCGCCACCGCCTCCACACGGCCCAGGCGGACGAGAGCGTACGCCGCTGCTGGTGGCCATTACCCTTCAACTTGCACGCGGGACTATCCTGCCCGGCATGCCTGAGAGCGAGGAGGCGGGGCCGCCGGCCCCGGCCGCCACTGGGGAAGCCGGGTCAACCGCGGGCGCTGGCAGCGCCGGCCAGCCTGCTCCCGGCGCTGGCCCGGCGGCACGCCCTCAACCGGCTGCTGCCTGGGCAGACGAGCTCAGCAACCGTGTGGTGGAAGGTGTGGGCTGGGTCAGGGCTCGCACCACTGTGCCGATCGTGCGCGTGCTGCGGGCGGCCGTATACGGGTTGGTAGCGCTTGTCGCCCTGGTCACTGGGATCTTCTTCGGCCTGCTTGCCCTGGTCCGCATGTGGGACGTGTACGTCCCCGTGCACCCAGTCGGCCGGCGTGTTTGGCTGGGGTACGTTGTCCTCGGGAGCGCGTTGATGGCTTCAGGTGTGGTGGTGCTGGCTCGCCGTGGCCTTGCCCGGCGGCGCTCCTAGGCCGCCCGGCGGCGTGTGACCAACCGTTTTGGTCGCCGTCCCGCTGTCGAACTGTATTTCCAATCCGGCCTTTCCCATCCGGCTCCGCTGAAAGGCCGGAATACAAGCCGGCTGGCCACGGTTTCAGGGGGTGGGCCGGTATGCAGCGGCCGGGGAAGGTGAACAAATCGTGAACAAGGCGATCAAGCAGGTGCTCATTGTCGGCTCGGGGCCAGCTGGTTTGACTGCCGCGCTGTACAGCGCGCGGGCAAACCTGGAGCCCTTCGTGCTCGAGGGTGAGCCGACCTCTACTGGTGACCAGCCGGGCGGGCAGCTCATGCTCACGACGGAGGTGGAAAACTACCCCGGCTTCCCCGAAGGCGTGATGGGACCGCACCTCATGTCGGACATGCGGGCACAAGCTGAACGCTTCGGCGCTGAGCTCGTGGGCGCGCGGGCGTCAGCTTTGGAGCTACGGCCCGGTGGGCCGCATCTCGTCACGTACGCCAACCCGTCGACCGGCGAGACGCAGCAGGTCGAGTGCCGAGCGCTGGTCCTGGCTACCGGGGCCCGCGCCCTTATGCTCGGGGTTCCGAACGAGCGAGAGCTGCTGGGGCACGGGGTGTCGACATGTGCAACGTGTGATGGCTTCTTCTTTCGGGGCCGGAACATCGCCGTGATCGGCGGAGGCGACTCGGCCATCGAGGAGGCGACGTTCTTGACCAAGTTTGCCGACACCGTAACTGTCGTGCACAGGCGGAACGAGCTGCGCGCCTCGAAGATCATGCAGGCGCGTGCCTTCGCGAACCCCAAGATCAAGTTTGTGTGGGACAGCGTCGTCCTAGACGTCCTCGGTGACACCAAGGTCAGAGGCCTGCGGCTGCGTAACCTAAAAGACGGCAGCGAAGACCTGCTCGACGTGCAGGGCGTCTTTGTAGCCATTGGCCACTCGCCCAATACCGAGCTCGTGCGTGGCCAGCTGGTGCTCGATGCCGACGGGTACGTGGTGACCGAGGCAGGTACGACGGCGACGGGCGTACCGGGCGTTTTCGCCGCCGGAGATGTCGCCGACCGGCGCTACCGCCAGGCCGTTACCGCTGCCGGCAGCGGCTGTATGGCCGCCATTGATGCCGAGAGGTGGCTCGAAGCCAACGAAGCTGATGCCGGCGCTGCGGGTACCGAGGAATTTGCGGCGCGCTAAAGCCGTTGTCACTTGAAAGCAAACGCGCCCCTCGGAGCGGGCAGCACCAGAAAGATAGAGGGACCCGATGTCCAAAATGACTGCACTTAGCGATCAAACCTTTGACGAGGAGGTCGTGGGCAGCGACCTGCCTGTCCTGGTGGACTTTTGGGCGGAATGGTGTGGGCCGTGCAAGGTCATCGAGCCCATCCTGGAAGAGATCGCCAACGAGAATGAGGCGCGGCTGCGAGTAGTCAAGTTGAACATCGATGACAACCTGGAAACCGTGCGGCGTTACGAGGTGATGAGCGTGCCCACCCTCATCCTGTTCAAGGAGGGCATCCCGCAGTTCCGTCTCATCGGCATCCGCGGCAAGGCGCAGTTACGTCAGGAACTGGGCCGTCACCTGGAACCAGCGCCGACCACGTAGCGTTCGACCTGGTGCTTCCCACCGCTAGACCGTCCACAGCGTTTTTCACAGGTGTGGACGAGGTAGAGGTGGTGCAAGGCTGAACTTACGCCTGACTCAGCGTTACCTTTTTGGTAACAACTTGGCGCAGCACCCGATCAAGTGGGCTCGGTCATCGCCCGGTAGATGCGCTCGAGGTCTTCGAGCGTGGAGAACTCGATGATCATGCGGCCGTGTTTGGTACCCATGTCGACCCTCACCTTGGTGCTCAAGTGCTCGGCGAGCAGTTCCTCCAGCTCGAGGACCCCCGGCGGGCGTAATCTCGCACCGACGGCCCGAGGAGCCGGGGCGTCGTCGGCCGTGGCCATCTGGTTGCGCTGGCGTACAGCCTCTTCGACCGATCTCACAGAGAGCTGGTCCGCCACCGCTCGCCGGGCCAAGGCCTCTTGGAACGCACGGTCGGGAGTGGCCAAGATGGCGCGGGCATGCCCAGCACTCAAGCGGCCCTCGGCCACCAAACGTTGTACCGACGGCGGGAGCTGAAAAAGCCGCAGGGCGTTGGTGATCGCAGCGCGGCTCTTGCCCACGCGAGCCGAGACCTGGTCGTGGGTGAGCTCGAAGTCCTCGATTAGCTGCTGGTAGCCAGCGGCCTCCTCGATCGGGTTGAGTTCCTCGCGGTTGAGGTTCTCGATCAACGCCTGCTCAAGGCTTTCGCTGTCCGAAGCAGTGCGAATGATGGCGGGTACCGTCGGCAACCCGGCTCTGCGGGCGGCCCGCCAGCGCCGTTCGCCGGCAATCAGTTCGTAGTCCTGGTCAGAGACTCTGCGGACCAGGACGGGCTGCAGTACCCCGATCTCGCGGATGGACGCGGCCAAGGCCGCCAAGGCCTCCTCGTCAAAATGACTGCGCGGCTGGCGGCTGTTGGGCCGGATCGCCGTGACCGACAGCTCGGCCAAGGCTCCGCGGTCGCGTAGTACGTCGGTGGGGATAAGCGCCCCGAGCCCTCGACCCAGACCACTAGGGCGTGGCACCACTGACCTCCTTGGCGAGCTCTCTGTAGGCGGTTGCACCCCGTGAGGTCGGGTCAAACACGATGATGGGTTGACCGTACGAAGGTGCCTCCGAGAGGCGGACGGTACGCGGGACGACACTGCGGCAGACACGCTCACCGAAGTGGCTGCGTACCTCGGCCACGACCTGCTCGGCCAGCCGAGTTCGAGCGTCGAACATCGTCATGATGATCGTTGTAACCGTGAGAGTGGGATTGAGGTTGGAGCGGACGCGCTCAATGTTGCGTAGCAACTGGCCCAGCCCTTCCAAGGCGTAGTACTCACACTGGATGGGCACGGCGACCTCGTGGGCGGCCGAGAGTGCGTTCACCGTCAACAGGCCGAGCGATGGAGGGCAGTCGATCAAGACGAAGTCGAAGTCCTCGAGCACCGAGTCGATGGCCCGTTTGAGCCGTAGCTCTCGGCTGAAGGCCGGCACCAACTCGATCTCCGCCCCGGCGAGGTCGATCGTCGCCGGCACGACGAACAAGTTGCGCACATTGGTCGGCTCGATGCAGTCCTCGATTGGTACGTCTCGCAGTATCACGTCGTAGATGGACGTCTCGATGTGGCGTGGGTTGATCCCGAGGCCGGTGGTGGCGTTCCCTTGGGGGTCCAGGTCGACCACAAGGACCCGGTAGCCGAGCTCGGCTAGCGCCGCGCCCAGGTTCACGGCTGTCGTCGTCTTGCCCACGCCGCCCTTCTGGTTGGCGATCGCCAGTACGCGTGGCAGTGGCGGTTTGTCGCTCGGAGGCCTGCCGAGATCGTGCACTTGGTGTAGCTCGTCGCTGGCCGTCTTTAGGTGGTCGTACTCCTCGGGCACGACTGTCGCACCGCCGTCGCTGATCACCTCTTCAACGCTCATGGCTGGATCCCCCACTCGATGGGAGGGCTCGTCGACCTCCGGTTCAGAGCTAGGTGCCCAGGGCGAAGCATTGAGGGGCGCCCCCGGTTGTCTGGGCCCCGCCCCCGGTTGGTTGGCGGCCCCTTGCGGGCTGACGTCGTCGCGCATGGCCTGGAGGATCTCGGCAACGTGCTCGTCTTGGGGATCGGTCATGCCTCAAACATCCTGTCTCTACACGGTAACCCGCGGCAAGGACGTCGCGCGTGGTGCTGCCAACCGGCTCATGTTCCACGTGTTACCATACGGTGAAACACGAAGGACCAAGGACAGAGCCGGACGAGGAGGTGACGTTGGCTTCCGATTTTGATGTCGGGCTATTGGTGGGCGTCCTCATTGGAGAGGGGCACTTTGGCGGCGACGGGCGCCAACCCCACGTAACACTGCGAATGCATGTCCGGCACGAAGCCCTCTTTGAGTGGATAACCAGGACATTCCCGGGCGGCAGGCTCTACGGCCCCTACTCACACGCGGACCGTCAGTACTACCAGTGGATGGCGCGCGGGGCCTACCTCCGCGAGTCATTGCTGCCTCTCCTCGACCGTCACCTGACGCCAACTCTCGACCGCCACGCTTATCAGCGTTACCAGGAAATGAAGACCCGGTACGGGAGGCATTTCCTGCCGGTGCCCGATGAAGCGGTGCCCGATCAAGTGGCGCGCGATGAAGTGGCGCGCGATGAAGGGGCGCCCCACTTGGCCGGAGCTAATGGCGGCGAGGTGTATTTCGCCCGTCCAAGCCGTCCGGACCGTCCAACCCGCGTAGCCCGTCCGGGCCGGCCCGCTCGGCAACTCAAAGATGTCGGGGGCCGCCCTGAGCAGCGGGCCTCGGCCGCCGAGATCTTCGAGCGATTGCGACAAGGTCGTGCTGACGCGGGGCCGACCAGTCCCCCTGTTCCCTAGCACGCCCGACCATGAGCACCGGCGCTCCGGGTACCTCGCTCGACCACCTGCCGGGCCGGCGTCGTCGCACGGTCTCAGGCAGAGGCACCTAGTCGTCGCACGGTCTCAGGCAGAGGCACCTAGAAGAGAGGGCGCTTGAACGGGATACCCACCCGCCTGGGGTAGGTCTCAGGGCACGGCAGGACGCAGGCCATCGTCGATAACGACACGGGACCAGCGCAGGTGGCCACCCGCAACGATGCGGGGGGCCCGAGCCCTAGGCGGGCCAAGCCATCGGTGGGCCATCTTGACCCGGTGCCTTCGGGTGGGCTGGAGACGACCAAATGCCCGCCGACCCTGAGAAACGGCGCTGCACATTCGGCTGTTGGCCCCGGTGGGGCGAAGCTGCGGGCGGTCACAAGGGGGGCAGTTCCCCGGTGATGGCCGCGGCCGGCTTCCTCGGCGCGGGAGCCTAAAACCTCACAGCGCTCGGTGATGCCAAGACGTCCAATGCATGCCACCAGCCAACGGCACCGGCGTTCGCTGCTCTCGATCAAGAGCCATTGGCTCGACGGCCAGAGCAAAGCGAGAACGAGCCCCGGCAACCCGCCACCGGTGCCCAAGTCCACAGCAAGCTCGGGGGGGCGCTCCTCGGCCTCGGAAAACGCCAGTGCGCGTTGCAACTGAGCTTCGACAGGGCCAGGGCCTAGGAAGCCGAGGGAGCGAGCCTCTTGCAGAACGGCCAGTAGAGCCAGCGCAGCTGGAGGCTCAAGCACTGCCCGGGCTGGCACCTCTCTCTCAGAGGGCGGTCCCCCGTCCCTCAGGGAGTGGCACCCTGCAGGTCGGGCTGGTCCGCCTTGGCCACTTCGATGGGTACGAGGACGACCCGGCGGTATGGTTCCTCGCCCTCCGAGATGGTGGTCACCCCGGCGACGCTATTGACGGCGTCGTGCACAACCTTTCGGTCCGCAGGCGGCATCGGCTCGAGGGCGCGCTTCTTATTGCTGGCCGCCACCTCGGCGGCAACCTGTTGGGCAAAGCGAGCCAAAGCTTCGTGGCGCCGCTTGCGGTAGCTGTTCACGTCAACGGTAAGACGGCAATCGGGGGGTAAGGCGTGCCGCTGGAGCACGATGCGTGTTAGCTCCTGCAGGGCGACCAGAGTCGCGCCGCGTGGCCCGATCAGGGTACCTAGGTCCCCACCGTCGATCGAGATGTCGATAGCTTCTGGCCCAAGCTTGCTGCTGACCGTTGCTGGGGCGTCCAATTCCTTCAGCAGGCCTTTCAGGAAAGATTCGGCCGTGTTCGCTAGGTCTTCGGGCGAACTCGTCTGGGCGTCTGCCATGTTTGGCTGGGGTTCAGGCTTGTCCACAGTGTTGCCAGCTCCTCCTGTCTTTCGCCGGCGACGCGGCGCAGTTTGGCTCGGTCGCGGTGACTGGTTGTCGTCAGGCTTGGCGCGCTTCTTGGGGGCCGGCGCCGACGCTACCGGGCTTGGCTCGAGTGCGGGCGCCGTGGCTTGGGAGGGTGTCCCGCTCGAGCTTTCGGCTTTAGCCCGGCTTCGTCGCCGGTCCCTGCGCTCACCCTTGGACCGCGGGAAACGTGGCTGCACCCGGGCGCGCACTCTGGCTTCCTCCTTCAGCCTGCCAAAGAGCCCGATCTTGGCCTCGGCCACAACCTCGAACTCGGCGTCCGACTCATCGACGCCCAACTGCTCGAGGGCGAGTTGTTTGGCCTCTTCTACCGTGCGACCAGTCGTCTCGACCCAGTCCATCTACTTTCCTCGACGGCGCCGGTTGCGGTTGCGTTGGTTGGCGGCACCGGGACCGCCGGGGCGGTTCGCGTTCACCTTGCCATTGCTCTTGCCGTTGCTCGTAGCCTTCGGGCGCGGTGGCGGGTTGGCCTTCGTGGACGCGCCGGCACGAGCGGTGGAAGCGCTCGCTTGCCCGGGGAGGGCGAAGCGTCCGGCCGGTCGCTTGACCCCAGGCTTGGCCGGGCCGGGCGCGGGTAAAGCCTTGGGAGACTGCTTGCGCGCCACGACGTTGTGCGCCTTGTGCTCGTCCTCTACCAGGTGGGCTTCAATAAGGTCGATGTCGCGGTCGTCTCTCGTGACCAACGCCTTGACCTTGGGGTCGTAGCGGTACATCAACCACTGCTGCCCCACGCGGAAGAGGGCAGATACTGCGTAGTACACGACGAGGCCGGACGGGAGGCGCACACAGATCAGCCCGAAGACGATCGGGAAGTAGCGCATCATGCGCAGCTGAGGGTTCGCTTGCTGGTTTTGGCGCGCCCACGGGTTCAGAGATGTGATCTGCACCTGCTGGTAGTAGTTGGCCGCGATCATGATGACGAGGAGCAAGAGAGCGCCGAAGAGCTCTCCTGCACCAAGGTGCTGGGTCAGCGCGTCCCAGGCGCTCTTGGCCAGGTTCAGCCCGAGGGACCGGATTTGGCCGCCGCTGTGCTGCAGGTTCCGGTACATGAGTGTGCCCGAACCGATGTACTTGGGCTGGAAGGTGCAGACCTGCGCCTTGCCCTTCCCGGTGCAGACCTTGTGGTTGAGCCCGGTGATGACTGTGTACAAGATGTAGAACAACGGCAAGGGCAGGAGCGACGGTAGGCAGGCGCCAAACGGGCTGACGCCCTCTTCCTTGTACAGCTTGGTCATAGCCTCGTTGAGGGCGAGGCGGTCGTTCTTGTGTTGCTGCTGGAGCGCCTTCATCTTCGGTTGGAGCTTCTGCATGGCCAGCATGGAGCGCGTCGATTTGAGGGTCAGCGGTGCAACGAACAGCATGAACGTGAGGCCGAGCAGGATAATGGCCACCGCGTAGTTGGGTATCAGGGCATAGAAACCAGCGAGTACCCAACCGACCAGTTGCGCGAGGGTGCTCATCAGTCGTCACCTCCGCCGGGCGAGGCAGCCTGTCCTGCAGGGACCGTCAGCTTTTGGGCACATGCCGAGGTCTCAGGGACCGGGTCGAACCCGCTAGGACCGCCTGGCCGGCACCGCGCGAGGCGCCGCAGGATGAGGCGGGCCGCTTTCGACGGGGGGTGCACCTCGAGGGCCTCGCGGGCGTAGTCAGAGCAAGACGGTACAAAGCGGCAGGCAGGGCTGCGGGCGGCCGAAGCCACCTGGTAGAGCAAGACGAGCGCTTTGAGCGCCCGTGTAAGCGCGCTGCGTAGTGCGGCCCTCATGTCGGCGGAACCGTGGTGGCGCGCTGTAGTGCCGGCTTGGACGGCCTTTGGGTGCGGCGACGCGCGACCAGCCCCGCGTCGTGCCCGCTCGCGAGGCCCGCTGACGGTGGCGGGAGTGCCGCGACGGCCCGGGCGAAATGCTCGGACAGCAGGCGGTAGCTGAGGTTGGCGGCTGCTGGTGTGGCGCGAACGAGGTAGGTCCCGCTGGGGATGCCGGGATGGAGCCGCGCCGCCTCCCTGAGCCTGCGCCGCAATCGGTTGCGCACGACGGCCTTGCCTACCTTCCTGCTGATGGCGAACGCCAACGCCGTTGGTTGCGGCGCTTGAGCTGGCAGGCAGGACACCATTATCGGGCCCGAGCGAGCAGTGCCGGCAGTTCGCAGCTCTTCGAACCCGGAGCGCCCGGGAGATCGCCACTTCAAGCTGCCAAGCGGTGCCGGCCCTTCAAGCGCCGCGCCTTGAGGACGGCTCGACCGGCGCGTGTCTCCATGCGATGACGAAAACCGTGGCGCTTGGCCCTCCGGCGGTTGTGGGGCTGGAAGGGACGTTTCACTCGCTGCCTCCTGCTGGACTGTGAGCCGCAAAACCCGGGCGCCGCTGCCCAACCTAGGAGCGCCATGAAGCGGGAACTCGCTTCGCCGCACGGCCAAGGTTGGTACGCGTCTGCCGAACAGCCTACGGCGTAATGCTCCAGCGTAGAGGACTCGCTCCAATAGCGCCAGCAGGCGCGCCGGTGTTTGGCCGATCGCCTGCTCGTGGGCCAGATCGCGAGAACCGGCCGCAGGCGGTACCGTCA
>DATJST010000205.1:0-4485 GCA_035503975.1 Acidimicrobiales bacterium
CAGGTCGAGTTGCCGCCAGCGCCGCTCTGGAGTGGCGAGCAGGACGGCTTCGGGGACCAGCCCGACAAGTTCTGCTCTGGCGATGCCGGCGTGGCCGGCAACCTGGTCCCAGACGGCGTCAGGCCCGACGGCCAGAGGGCGTAAGAGGTTGCAGGAGACCTGGACATTCCCGCCGAGGACGAGGGCCAACGCCCTCACGTGAGGCGACCGGATGGCTCTCGCGGCGGCTCTGGCCTTGCCGATGTCCGGCTCCGCCAGCCACAGGTTGTAGGCGACCATGAGCGGGCGGCAACCGACCGCTACCGCGCCGGCGGTTTCGTGCGGTGCAGAGGGACCGAGGTCGGGTGGCAGGCTTACCCACGCCTCTCTGCGGACGTCGGGCAACGAGCGCTCCGGGCCGTAGAAGAACACAGGCAAACCCAGCTGGCTGGACGCCCAGGTTGCAAAGCGGTCCCTTGCTTCTTTCGCCTGCTGGGCGCAAGTGCCCTCGCGTGGGGCGCTGACGTCACGTAGTGGCCACCCGTCGAGAGCCACCCACGGCACGACATCTAGCGCCCCGAAGCGAGGGTGCGCACCCTGGTGAGCCCGCAGGTCGAGCAGGCCGACAGCAACGCGGGCGAGGTCGCGGACGCCAGCCTGGACTGCGTCGTCTTCGCCGGCCAACGTAAGAACGCTACGGTGATGCTCACAGTCGCTGTGTACGTCCAAAAGGCACTCGCCGGCGCCACCGGCCAAGCTGGCCAGGATCGCCTCGTCGCACCCTTCGCTGACGTTTACGACACATTCGAGCACGTCACTCCCGGAGAGCCGGCGCCGGGAAAAGAACTGTTGCCGTTACTGGCAGTCAGTGCGAAACGCGGGTCGTATTGGTGGCCTGGGCCTGTGAAACGGGGGTGCGCGGCGGCAGGCCGCGACGGCTACGCGCAATGCGGCGGCGCTCGCGCTCTGAGCACCCACCCCACACGCCGTGCTCAATGTGGTTTTCGAGCGCGTACTCCAAGCAAGGTGATTTCACGGGGCACTCGGCACAATATCGGCGCGCCACTTCGACCCCAACACCGTCACTAGGGAAAAAGACCTCGGGTGGCAATTCCCTGCACCGCCCCTCCCCCATCCAGGAAGTATCCAACTTGACCTCCGTAGCCCTGTGCATCAGCACGTTTATGGAAAATTTACGTACCTCGCTCGTCCATGGTTTCCTGCCAGGAGAAGCCGAGCCAAGGTCCGGCCTAATCAAGCGGGACATGCAGCGTTGCAACCTTTTCTGATAGCTTACTGCACACCTCGTTGTCAAGGCAGTCACTAGAGCGTGGAGTTCAGGGTACAGGTCTACCCTTCCCGATATCGTGATAGCAACTTGACACGCGGCTAAGTGTTAGGTGAACATGGGTGCGATGAGCTGTCACAGCAGCCTCCTTCTTCTCACCTAGGCGAGCGCCCACCCGGTGCTCGCCGAGACCTCCTGTGCCTGAGCGCCAGGAGGTTTTTTCTTTCCCGGCGATAAAAAGTCCCCCACAGAAAGGCCCAAACAGATGACCCGCCCGCCGATCGCCACCGCAAAGATGCCCTACGAGAAGTACAGCCCCACTCTGCCACTGGTGCTCGAGGACCGTACCTGGCCGTCCAAGCAGCTACAACGCGCTCCACGCTGGTGCAGTGTGGACCTTCGGGACGGCAACCAGGCTCTTATCGATCCTATGGACCCGGGTCGGAAGCTGGCTCTTTTTGAGGCTCTGATAGGGATCGGCATCAAGGAGGTCGAAGTCGGCTTTCCTTCGGCCTCGACCCCCGACTACGAGTTCGTCCGCCACATCATTGAGGAAGACCTGATACCCGAGGACGTGACGGTCCAGGTGCTGGTGCAATGCCGCAGGGAGCTCATAGAGCGGACATTCGAGGCCATCGCCGGCGCGCCGCGCGCCATCGTGCATTTCTACAACTCGACTTCCGAACTACAGCGACGGGTCGTATTCCGCCAAGGGCGGGAAGGGATCATCGAAATAGCCACGAACGCGGCCAGATTGTGCAAGAAGCTCGAACCAACCTTAAGCGGCACGGAGGTGCGTTACGAGTACTCGCCGGAAAGCTTCACGGGCACGGAACTCGACTTCGCCTACGAGATTTCTGAAGCAGTGGCGGACGTAATCGAACCGACCAAAGAAGCTCCTTTGGTGCTCAACCTGCCATCCACAGTGGAGATGTACTCACCTAACGTGTTCGCCGACGTCATTGAGTGGTTCAGCCGTCAGCTGCGCAACCGTGAAGCCATCGTCTTGTCGGTGCACCCCCACAATGACCGGGGCACCGCGGTGGCAGCCGCCGAGCTGGCCATGCTGGCCGGCGCCGACCGGTTGGAGGGCACTCTTTTCGGCAATGGCGAGAGGACCGGCAACCTCGACCTGGTGACGGTGGCTCTCAACCTCTTCTCCCAGGGCGTCGACCCGGAACTCGACTTCCATGACATCGAAGCTGTGCGGCGAGTGGCCGAGCATTCCACGCGGATGCCGGTCCACCCACGCCATCCGTACGTGGGCGACCTCGTCTACACCGCGTTCTCGGGATCGCACCAGGACGCCATCAAGAAAGGGATGAGCGCGCTGTCCGACCCCTACGAGAAGTGGGAAGTGCCATATCTCCCGATCGACCCCATGCACACAGGCAGGACCTACGAAGCCATCATCAGGGTCAACAGCCAGTCGGGCAAGGGCGGCGTTGCATACATAATGGGTAGTGAGCACGGTCTCGACCTGCCGCGGCGGCTGCAGATCGAGTTCTCGAAGACAGTGCAGGCTGTCACCGAGGCCACTGGCACCGAGATCAAACCCTCCGAGCTCTGGGAGGTCTTCGAGAAGACATACCTGGCGGAGGACGGCGGCCTGCGCCTCGTCGCCGCCGAGGTGACGAGCGAACGGGCGACTGAGGCCCACGTAACGCAGGTCACTGCTCAGTTGCTCGTGGACGGGGAACACCGGAGCGCGGTGGGCAAAGGCAACGGGCCCATCGACGCCCTAGTCAATGCACTCGGCACCATGGGCTTGAAGCTGGCCGTCCTCGACTACCACCAGCATGCTTTGACCGCCGGCAGCGGGGCCTCCTCGGTTGCTTACGTGGAGGTCGAATCGGGCGACGAAGTGGCGTGGGGCGTAGGGATGGACTCGAGCATCCTCGACGCTTCCCTGCAGGCCGTCATCAGCGCTGCCAACCGCCTGGGTACCTGAACCGGTCGTGAACGACCGGTCCCGAACAAGCAGGCCCGAACAAGCAGGCCCGAACAAACCGGCCCCGAACAAACCGGCCCTGAACAAACGGGCACAGTCTGATCAGAGGTCCTGACCAGCGGGTAGGCGGCTGGCCTTAGCTGGGTCACCCCTACCCACGGGGCACCTACCCTCTAGACTGCCTCCATGTCCATACCGCAGCCAGAGGCAGCCGGCCCGCCCCGCGGGCATGTCAGGGTCGTTTATCTCGGCCCCGTCGCCCCGCACTGGAGGGTGGACTCGGATTTCGGCGACCGCAACCTCATCGAGGAGCTGCGACAGCGGATATTGGCGCGCCTGCTCCTGTTGCCTCCCCACGACCCTCAGTTCCGCCGCAACCGGGAACGCATCGTTCGCGATGCCGAGCGCGAGAACGTGCTGCTCGAGTGGGATCTCGGCATGCCCGAGGACGAGGAGGACGAGTTCATGGGGAGCGTCGAAAGCTAGCCATGGTGGGGGACGGCCTCACAGACGGCCCCGGCCACAGCCTTGCGGGTGCTGACCGGCGCTACATAAACCGGGAACTATCGTGGCTCGACTTCAACCGGCGGGTGCTCGAGCTGGTAGAAGCGGAGGAACAGCCACTGCTGGAAAGGGCGAAGTTCCTGGCCATTTTCTCGAGCAACCTGGACGAGTTTTTCCAGGTGCGCGTGGCTGGGCTCAAAGACCAGCTGGCTGCGGGCGTGGCTGGGACGGCGCCGGACGGACTGCCCGTGGCCGACCAGCTCCGGGCCATCCGCGCCGTTCTGGAGCGCCAGGTGGCCGACCGGTCGCGCATCTACAACCGCGACCTGGTGCCGCGACTGGCCCAACAGGGCACCCGTTTGGTCCACTGGAACTCGCTGGCGCCAGCCGACATCGCTTACGCCGAGTCGGTCTTCGAAGCTCAGATGTTCCCCGTGCTGACACCGCTCGGCGTGGACCCGGGGCACCCGTTCCCTTACATTTCCAACCTGTCGCTGAACCTCGCCGTTATGGTCCGTGACCCTCAACGGGGCGAACGTCGTTTTGCGCGGGTCAAAATCCCACCGCTCTTGCCCGGGTTTCTGGCCCTGCCGGACGGGGAGCGTTTCGTACCGGTGGAACAAGTCATAGCCGCCTTCCTCGGCGAGCTCTTCCCCGGGATGGAGATCGAGAGCTGCCACGCGTTCCGGGTCATCCGGAACGCCGACTTGACCCTGGCCGAGGAGGAGGCGGACGACCTCCTGGAAGCAGTCGAAATGGAGCT
>DATJST010000206.1:0-3971 GCA_035503975.1 Acidimicrobiales bacterium
CAACGCGCCTCGGAAGTGGCCCGCCGCACCAGGGAGCTCGACGCGCAGATCCAGCAGGCCAACTGGATGACAGAGCTGGTCGAGCAGTGACATAGATGGCCAAGACGTGAAGTCGGTAGGAAGGTCGCGGGGCGAGTCCCAGCCCGCCTGGGGGCTAAGCCAGGATGAAGCCCTCACAAGGCTCCTATGGCGTGCGCCAGGGCGGCGCAACAGGGTTCGAATCCCAAAGTCACAGAGCAAGCCCAGCACGGAGCACAGTGGCACCGGGCACCGGGCACCGGGCATTACCAGGGACTGGTCGCGGCCAACCGAGGGTGGGAAAGGGGACCTTCACGCCCTGGCATAACCCCGGTCCCGCGCTCCCCAAAAAACAGCCATGGGAGCAGGTCTTTCGCGACGGATCACCGGTCCTCGCGGCCCTCGTGCTCCAAAAACTCCAAGGTGAACCAGAGTTTTCTAACACATAACGTCGCATCATATCGTCGGCTCGCTGGAACGCCCATACTTCTGGGCTCCTGGGCTTCGTTGAAAATTGTCCAGGCCCAATGGAGCGGCCACCGGTCAGGGCCGGCGATAAGCGACGCGTCCGGGCTATCGAACAATTAAGTCCCCAGCGGCATGGTCGATAGCGCAGGCAAAGGTCCGCTGGGCGAAAATCGCGACGAGCTCACCAGCCTGCCCCACCGGAAGGACTGACGCGCCGGCAATCACGGTCCTCACGACCTGGAACAAGAGCCAGCGGCGAAAGTCAGCGGCAGCTTGCTCGAAGCTGTAAGAGGTTGCTGTGGTCCTCACAACGCTGTCGTGCCACATGTGCAACAGCTCTCCCTCCACCTGGCGGCGAAGATCGGTGGCGGTGCTGTTGGACAACAGAGTGACGAGGTCTAGGACCGCGGCACCTCTGGCCACCAACTGCCAGTCGATCGCCACTGTGCCCCGGAGGTCACCGCCGAAGAAGACGTTGTCGGTTCGAAAGTCAAGGTGGACGAGGGTCCGCGGGGCGGCTGCGAGGGCAGTGCCCGCGACCTGGAGCGACCTCAGGAGAGGCGGGCGGAAGGCCTCGTACCCGGGTGGCAGGAGATGGCCATAGCGCTCCAGGAAGCTTGGCCACGAACTGGTGTGGCCTTCGGCGAGGCGCCTCGTGTTCGTGCCGTCGACTGTGAAGAGGAAGTCGCAGGTCGCGAGCCGGGGTGATTGCCACCATTTGGCGTGCATTGTCGCGAGCACTTCGACGCAGCGGCGCAACGACGCAGCCGAGAAGCCCCTGCGGTCGTCTTCCTGGTCGTAGCCCGTCAGGTCTTCGAGCAGGATGCCGAACTCACCCGAGCCTGCGTCGAACTCGCACCAGTAGCAGCGGGGCGCAATGGCCACCTCGGGCGCTAGCTCTCGATAGAAGTGCACCTCGCGCTCGTAGAACCCGTACTGCCTCGCGGGCCTGCTTGGGTCGGCCTGAAGTGAGGTCCCTGGGAACTTCACGATCAGGCTCGCAGGCCCGGCCTCCTTGCCTTCATAGGAAAGTTCGAGGCGAAAGACAAGCGAGGTCACGCCTCTCCCGTCCCCGATACGCCGGACGGCTACCGAGGACACAGGCCAGTTCGTAGCACTGCCGAGGGCAGCCGTCACCCATTCCGCCGAGACGTCCTTCTCCGACTTCGGGATCGGGATGACGACAGTCATCCTTCATACCAGGGCCGAATTGCGGTTGTCACACACGGCCTTGGCGCAATCTCGCCGCACGCACCCACCGGCAACGTCCAGGGATTGAGCCTGCTCGAGCCACCGCACCACCGGGGAGTGTCGTGGCACTCATCTCGTGACCTTAGTCCAACCAGATCCGCCTTTTGCCCAGGAGCCCTAACCGCACGCCTTGTACCAGAGGTGATGGGATGAAGGAGCGCTTGGCGGCGTTGTTTGATGGCAACTTGCCCCCTGGGCCAAGACGGCGGGCGGTTCGGTCACCGGCCCGAGCACCATTGCGCCAACGACCAAGAGAACAGCCACCTTCCTCGTCGCTGCCATACCAGCCTCTCATCCGTCCCTGGGGGTGGACCGGCCACGGGCTGAGCATAGGACACCGGCCGAGCGATACTACGGGCGCAAACAGCCGGGCAGCCGACGCAACAGGGAGTTCTTTGACGATGAGGCCCGATGACGGCCGGGACTCGCGTGCCGCCTGTCTACTGGCCCCGCTGCACGACGTGGAAGCTTCCAGTCTGCTGGGGGAATCTAGCGGCACAAGACGTGCCGTCCGGTGGTGCGGGGATCTCAACAAACGCCGATGTTCTGCAGGCACATTCTGGGTGCACGTTCGGAGCGAGCGTGCGGCGGCGGGTACATCGCCGTATACCACCCCGTGCGCCTGGCGGCCACCGGGAGGGCCCGGCAAGCGGTGACAGAGGGCCCAGAAATGGTGATGCGGCCCGTGACCGCGGCAGACTTTGGCCATGGAGCGTTCCTGCGCCGTACCGATCATCGAGCGTGAAGCGGCGCGAATCGTTGAGATTGCCACCGACCCGGACGTAGGACGCACCGCTGACGTGCCAACCTGTCCCGGATGGGCGCTCGACGACCTGCTTAATCACCTCGGCCGGGTTTACGCCATGGTGGTGACTGCCATCGCCGACAGTGCTGGCAACGCGCCTGACCGTGAACTGATCCCGAGACGTCCGGAAGGCCAGGATCCGCTTGACTGGATGCGCGAGCGGCTCGACCTGCTGTTGCCACTGCTGAGCGAGATCCCCGAAGACGCGGCGCGGTGGAACTTCGTGAGCGGTGCCCGCTCGCCGGTGGGCTTCTGGTGGCGCCGGCAACTGCACGAGACCCTGGTCCACCGAGTTGACGCCGAACTTGCTGGACGAGCGCCTGTCGGGGAAGCCGCCGCAGAGGTTGCCGCCGACGGCATTGCAGAGTGCCTCCTCCTTACCGGTTTTCGCGAGGTCCCAGCCGAAGACCTCCAGCGCGGCAAGTCAATGACCGTCCACCTGCACGCGACGGATGCACCGGAGATCGAGTGGACCATTGACACGGCGGGCGACAGTTACGCAAGCGCCCACGTCAAGGCCGACGTCGCTCTCCGTGGCCCGGCCTGGTCGCTCAACCGGTGGGTGTGGCGGCGAGGCTCGGTGGCACCAGGCGCTGATCTCGCCCAAGAGCTATTTCTGCCGGAACTCGAAGCCTTTGGTGATATACAAGCAGCCGAGGAGTGGCGCCCCTTGTTTTGAGCCGGCTGGGTGTGCGGTCCTCCTACGCCCAGCCCTCAGGCTCCCGCCCAGTCAGTAGAGGCGTCGGCCCCACGAGTGAGCGCCGGGCACCGCGCGGAACAACCGACGACCGACGGGGGGTCGGCACGGTGCCTATGTTGTTGCGCGGAACCGCAAGGCAGGAGGCTGCAATTACGTGGGCTAGAGAGTCATATCCGGTGCTTGCGCCACGTTGCCGCGCTGTCCCTGATGTGCCGCTCTGTGCGCGGTGGACTGGCGCGAAAGTCGTTATTATGTACCGCTTTTCGGGGTGCCTACTCTGTGTCGCCCGCGATCAAGGTCAAGCACTCGCGTTTACGCTAGAACCGATCGATATGGCTCCGCAGCGCTTATGGCCCGCCACGTGTTTCATAGGCGCAAGACCGGTTTTTATGTGCGCGTACCGAAGTTCGCCTTAAAAGCGGGCCAGAACAGCTTCAGGTCGTGCCGCTACTGTAGAACGTGAACATCCGGTCTGCCTCGATGCGGGCATAGACCGGCCCCGAGTCGAGGAAGCTCTCCCAGTCAGGGCCGTACCGAGGTACGTACACGTCGAGCAGAGTCTGGCGGAAGCCGGCTTGCTCGGCGCTTCGGACATCGACAGGCACGGCGCGGCCGTGAACCGTGACAGCGAGTTCCTCGCCCGGCAGATGGGTGGCACTGACGTACGGCCGCCGACGTATATGGCGGAACCTGACGGACTCGGGTGAGGAACCAAAATAGAAGGCGCCG
>DATJST010000207.1:0-2942 GCA_035503975.1 Acidimicrobiales bacterium
TACGGCTAGCGGAAAAGGCGGCAGTAAGGCCAGAGCGGGCGACCACAGGGGAGCAGGGAGGCCGTGCAAAGTCCCAACCTCGCCGAACCAGGTTTTGTTGGCCGCCAGCAAGAGCTGGCGGCCATTTCGGCTGCCGCCGCAGAGGCCATCGAGAGCAGGCCATCCGTTGTGTGGATAGGAGGCGAGGCCGGCTCTGGCAAGACCCACTTGTTGCGCAAAGCGGTCCGGGACTTGCCCGCCGGCTTCCAGATCCTGCGGGCCGAGGCCGATGAGCTCGCCACGGTCGTCTCGTTCGACATCGTCGGTCAGCTGGGCGTGCGCCACGCGACCGCAGCCTTCCCGGCCGGCCTGGCCCTGCTCGAGCAGTGGAGCCGGCGGCAAGCGGACGGGCCCGTGGCTGTGGCAGTCGAGGATCTTCACTGGGCCGACCCCGAATCGCGCGCCGCCCTGTTGGTAGCGGCGCGCCGCCTGGCCCAGGACAGGGTGCTCCTGCTGGTGACCAGCCGACCTGAGCCCGACCCGCTTGACGGCTGGGACAGGCTACGGCTGGACCCAGAGCGTTGCCTGAACCTTTCAATGGCGCCACTGTCGTTAGCCGAGGTGTCCGAGATGGCTCACCAGAGCGGGTTGTCCCTGTCGACGGCGGCGGCAGCGCGGCTGTTCCAGCACACGAGCGGTCATCCTCTATATACCCGGACGTTGCTCACCGAGCTTTCCCCCGAGCAGATCACCCGCCCCGAGGGCTCGTTGCCCGCCCCGCGCTCTTTGGCCTCGGCCACGGTCGCTCGCCTCGTCGAGCTGCCCGAGAGCGCCCGTGACCTGGCCGGCGCCTTGGCCGTGCTCAACCAGCGAGCGCCCCTACAGGTGGTGGCTCGCGTCGGCGGCATCTCCGATGCTTCCCGCACCCTCGACTTTCTCCTTCCCACTGGACTAATCGAATGGCAAGCAGCCGTCGGTCACGGCACTGTGGCCTTCACCCATCCTCTTTACCGCGCCGCCATCTACTCCGACCTGGCCCCGAGCCGGCGCCAGCAGCTGCACCGGGCTGCCGCCGAGGTGCTCGGGGGCCGGATTGGTCTGGCCCACAAGGTGGCGGCGGCGGACACGGCCGACGACGCCCTCGCCGCGGAACTGGAAGCGGCCGCGTTGGAGGAGCTCTCTGGCGGCCACTTCAATGCGGCGGGGGGATATTTTCTATCGGCTGCTCAGTTCACTGCGGCGTCCCGGTTGGCGGAGGGCAGGCTGCTGATGGGCGCCCGCTTTCTCCTCGCCGCCGGGCAAACGGCTCGGGTCGAGGCGATGCGGCCGCAGTTGGAGGCCTGCCCGGCCAGCCCGGCTCGCAGCCTGGTACTGGGGGTCCTGGCCTGGGACCAGGGTGACCCGGTGACGGCCGAGAGGCAGCTGCGAGAGGCAGCCGGCGTGGGGCGTCCAGGGGCGCTGACCGATGGCCGCAAGGCGTCAAGCGACACGGCCGCCGATGCTCTGGCCCAGCTCTCGATGGTCTATGCCACCCAGGTCCGGCCGCGGGAAGCAGTGGCAGCGGCCTCGGCCGCTCTCGCTTACAAGCCCCTCGCCAACAAACCACTGGCGCCGGGGGCGGAGCGCACCGGCACTATGGCTCACGCCCTCGGCCAAGCCATGCTGTACGGTGCAGACGCCGGGCTGGCGCGCTTTGCCCAGCACCTGCCCGCACGGCCCAATGAGGTCCAGGCCGCCGACGTCGACCTCCTGATCATGAGGGGCACGCTCCACTATTTCGCCGGCCACTTGACAAGCGGGATCTCGGACCTTCGGGCGGCCACCCGCCTCGCCCGCCATGGGGCCGCATTGCAACTTCCGCGGGCGCACCTGCACCTCGCCGAGATGTTGTTCGACACTGGTGAATGGGACGAATCGGCCATGGAGGGCCATGTCGCCCTCTCGCTGCTTTCGGACGAGCGCCGCACATGGGTCGAAGCCCAGGTACTGGCCACCCTTTCATGGGTGTTGGCTTCGAGGGGCGATTGGGCACGAGCCGAAGCGCAGCTGGCAAAGGCGCAGGAGGCGACGTCTGGCCAGGGTACGAGCGAGGGGCGCTCCGCAACCCGGATGGCACGAGGTGTGCTGGCCCGGGCCAAGGATGATCCCGACCGGCTGATCGAAGCGGTTACGCCTTTGATGGAAGACCTGAACCGCCACGCCTCGCACGTGAAGATCGGCACCATCGTTTGGTACCCGTGGCTGATTGCCGCTTTGATCGACCGCGGCGACCTGGCACCCGCCCGCGAGCACCTGGCCCAGCTCCGCCTGCACGCGGCCGACCGCGGCCTCGACTTCACCTCTAAGGTCATCGGGCTAGAGGCGCGCCTCAGCGTGGCCGAAGGCCAGCTGGACCGGGCCGAGGCCGCCTTTCGGCATGCCATCGAGCTCCTGGGCCCCGACGACCCGCTGCTGGACCGAGCCCTGCTCCACCACGCCTTCGGCCGGTTGCTGTATGCCCGGCGGGAGCGGCGCGAAGCGGTCGACGAGCTTCGACGGGCGCACAACCTGCTGAAGGCGGTGGGGGCGGCGCCCTTCGCCCAGCGCGTAGAAGACGACCTGGAGCTCACCGGCATAGCTACTGCTGCGGCCACGGCCACGGAAAGATCTCCGTTCGACCTCACTGAACGTGAAGGAGACGTTGTTGCACTCGTCGCCAAGGGCCTCACGAACCGTGAAATCGCCGGGCAACTCTACGTGAGCGTCAACACGGTCGAGTACCACCTGCGCAACGTGTTCGCCAAGCTCGGCATCACCTCGCGGCGGGAGCTGCGGGGCGCCCTCGTGCGGGCCTGAACAGCGCATCGCTTGCCCTTTTGACCGACACGGTGACGACGTTGGACTGGTTGCCCAGGTAATTGCCGTCGCCGCTGTAAGAGGCGTGCAGGTAGTGGGGACCGACCCCGAGGGGCACGCTGAGGGTG
>DATJST010000208.1:0-9357 GCA_035503975.1 Acidimicrobiales bacterium
GTCAACTTCGTGCGATCGGGCGAGGCGGTGGCCACGGCCGCGGCGGTCTGCGGCGCCCTGCGTTAGCGCGGCGCTGGGCCGTTGGGCGGCGCCCTGCGTTAGCGCGGCGCTGGGCCGTTGGGCGGCGCCCTGGGTCAGCCCTGCGTCAGCGCGGCGCCGGCCCGGGTAGCGCCGCCCAGCGCTCGGCGGCGTTAGCCTTGAGCTGCCCATAGCCCGACAGCCAACAGCCTATATGCGTGCCGATAGGAGGCCCATGAACGGCGCCCGGCCGGTCCGCGCCCCCCGCGGCCCGCAGCTCCAAGCCCGGTCGTGGCAAACCGAGGCCCCGCTGCGCATGCTCATGAACAACCTCGACCCCGAGGTAGCCGAGCGTCCCGACGACCTCGTGGTCTATGGCGGCACCGGGCGGGCGGCGCGCAGCTGGGAAGCCTTTGAAGCCATGGTCCGCACGCTGGCGGACCTGGCCGAGGACGAGACCATGCTCGTCCAGTCGGGCAAGCCGGTCGCGGTGTTGCGCACGCACCCCTGGGCGCCGAGGGTGCTCATCGCCAACTCCAACCTTGTCGGCCAGTGGGCCACTTGGCCCGAGTTCCGGCGCTTGGAGGCGCTCGGGCTGACCATGTACGGCCAGATGACCGCAGGTTCGTGGATCTACATCGGCACCCAGGGCATACTCCAAGGCACCTACGAGACCTTCGCCGCGGTGGCGGCCAAACGCCCCGGGGCCACGCTCACCGGGACGCTGACTGTAACCGGCGGTTGCGGTGGCATGGGTGGCGCTCAGCCGCTGGCTGTGACGCTCAACGGTGGGACTTGCCTGGTCGTTGACGTCGACCCGGCCCGCTTGGAACGGCGGCGACAGCAGCGGTACCTGGACGAGGTGGCCCCGGATCTCGACGGTGCGCTTGCCCGCTGCCGCGAGGCCCAGCAGGCCGGCACCGGGCGCTCGGTGGGGCTGGTGGGCAACTCCGCAACGGTCCTTCCCGAGCTGCTCCGCCGAGGTGTGCCCGTCGACATCGTGACGGACCAGACGAGCGCCCACGACCCGCTGTCGTACTTGCCCGAGGGCATCGACCTGGCGGACTGGCGCGGTTACGCCGAACGCAAGCCCGAGGAGTTCACCGCCCGGGCGCGGGAGTCGATGGCGCGCCACGTGGAAGCGATGGTCGGGTTCCAGGACGCCGGGGCGGAGGTGTTCGACTATGGCAATTCGATCCGCGAAGAGGCGCGCCTCGGGGGCTTTGAGCGCGCCTTCGAGATCGAAGGCTTCGTGCCCCGTTACATCCGGCCGCTCTTCTGCGCCGGCAAGGGGCCGTTCCGCTGGGTGGCGCTGTCGGGTGACGCCCGCGACATCGCCGTGACGGACCAAGCCGTGATGTCCCTCTTCCCCGACGACGACCATCTCCAACGCTGGTTGCGGGCGGCGAGCGAGCGCGTCGCCTTTCAGGGCCTCCCCGCCCGCATCTGCTGGCTCGGCTACGGCGAGCGGGACCGAGCCGGCGTGCGCTTCAACGAGCTGGTCGCCGCGGGCGAGGTCGCCGCGCCCATAGTCATGGGCCGGGACCACCTCGATTGCGGCAGCGTCGCCTCGCCCTACCGCGAGACCGAAGGTATGGCCGACGGCTCGGACGCCATCGCCGACTGGCCGCTGCTCAACGCGCTCGTCAACACGGCGAGCGGTGCCACGTGGGTGTCGGTGCACAACGGCGGCGGTGTGGGTATCGGCCGGGCGCTTCACGCCGGCCAGGTCACGGTGGCCGACGGTACGGCGCTCGCCCACGAAAAGATCGAGCGGGTGCTCACCAACGACCCCGCCATGGGCATCGTGCGCCACGTCGACGCCGGCTACCCGGCCGCTGAGCGCGTGGCGGCGGACCAGGGCGTACATGTGCCCATGCGCGGCTCGCCGTGACCCGACGGACATGAACACCTGGTGGGCGGAGTCTGCCTGGCTCCCCCATGGGATGGCCGGCGGGGTCATCCTCGAGGAAAGGGACGGCCGCTTTACGAACGTCACCGCGGGTACCGCCCCGCCTCCTGGTGGCACCCGCTTGCCCGGGGTCGTCATCCCAGGGCTGGCCAACGGGCATAGCCACGCGTTCCACCGGGCGCTCCGCGGCCGCACCCACGCGCGGCCCACGACGTTCTGGTCGTGGCGCGATGCCATGTACTCGCTGGCCGGCCGCCTGAGCCCGGACAGCTACTTCGCCCTGGCCCGGGCCACCTATGCGGAGATGGCGCTGGCTGGGGTCACCTCCGTCGGGGAGTTCCACTACCTGCACCATGGCGCCGGTGGGCGGCCCTACGCCGGCCCGAACGAAATGGGAGCCGCCCTGGTGGGAGCGGCAGCGGAGGCGGGTGTGCGCTTGACACTGCTCGATGCCTGCTACCTCGCCGGGGGGCTCGCACCGGAGGGCCACCTGCCCCTGTCACCGCTCCAGGAGCGCTTCGCCGACCGCGACGTCGAGGCCTGGGCCGAACGTGTCGCCGCGATCCCGCCGGCGCCCCACTTGGTCGTGGGCTCGGCGGTGCACTCGGTGCGGGCCGTGCCGGCTGCGGCGCTCGAGCAGGTAGCCGCCGCGGCCAGCGAGGCCGGCTGGCCGCTCCACATCCACCTTTCCGAGCAGCGGGCGGAAAACGACGCCTGCGTCGCGCACTATGGGCTGACGCCCGCCCGGCTGTGCGCGGACCACGGCGTCCTCGGCCCGGCCACAACGGTTGTCCACGCCACTCACGTGGACCACCTGGACGTGGCGCTCGTGGCCGGGGCCGGGACCGCGGCATGCATCTGCCCCACGACCGAGCGCGACCTGGGCGACGGTATCGGGCCCGCCCGGGAGCTGGCAGACGCAGGTGTGGCACTGTGCCTCGGGAGCGACCAGCAGGCGACGGTGGACCTGCTCGGCGAAGCACAGGCCCTGGAAATGGACGAACGCTTGGCGAGCGGCGAACGGTCCCGATTTTCCTTGCCCGAGCTCATGCGTGCTCTCACCGCCACCGGGCAGCAGCGCCTCGGCTGGCAGGACGCGGGCGAGCTGAGGGTGGGTGCCCGCGCCGACCTGGTGGCGGTGCGGCTCGGCACCGTGCGCACCGCGGGCGTGCTCCCCGAGCAGGCCGTGATGGTGGCCGGGGCCGCAGACGTGAGCACGGTGGTTGTGGACGGGCGGACGGTGGTCTCCGATGGGCGCCACCTCCTCGGCGACGTCGCTCGCCTCCTCGCCGAGGCCGTCGAGCCGCTCTGGCGGGACGGGCCATGACGCCCGGCCCCGAGACGAGCCGCCCCGAGACGAGCCGCCCCGAGATGTCCCGCACGCCGGACGGCGCCAGCACGCTGCTCACCGGGATCGGCCAGCTCGTCACCAACGACCCTGCTCATGGCGGCCAGCTCGGGGTCATCGAGGGGGCCGCGCTGGTGGTCGAGAACGGCATGGTGACCTGGGTGGGTGCGGCCGCACATGCCCCGCCGGCTGACGCCGCGCGCGACCTCGAGGGCCGCGCCGTCGTCCCCGGCTTCGTAGACAGCCACACCCACCTCGTCTTCGCGGGTGACAGGGCGGCCGAGTTCGAAGCCCGCCTGCGAGGTGAGCACTACGACGGCGGCGGCATCGCTTCCACAACCGCGGCCACTCGCGCCGCCACTGACCAGGAACTACGCGACCTGCTGGGGCGCCGGCTGGCCGAAATGCGCGGGCAGGGGACGACCACCGTCGAGGTCAAGAGCGGTTACGGCCTCGACGTCGCTGAGGAGGCGCGCCTGCTCCGCCTGGCCCGGGAACGGACCCCTGAGACCACCTACCTGGGCGCCCATGTCGTACCCGCCGGAGCCGTGCGGGCCGAGTACGCCGCGCTCGTGTGCGGGGAAATGCTCGCCGCTTGCGCCCCATTCGCCCGTTGGGCGGACGTCTTTTGCGAACCGGCCAGCCCTCATGCCTTCGACGCCGACGAGACCCGAGCAGTACTTGGGGCGGCGCGCCATGTCGGGCTCGGGCTCCGCGTCCACGCCAACCAGCTGTCCGCGGGGCCGGGGGTGCAGTTGGCCGCCGAGCTCGGGGCGGCTTCGGCCGACCACTGCACTCACCTCCGCCCCGCCGACGTCGACGCCCTCGCCGGGTCGGCAACGGTCGCCACGCTCCTGCCCGGCGTCGAGTGGTCTACGCGAGCCCCGTACCCCGACGCCCGCCGCCTTCTGGACGCCGGCGCCACCGTGGCCCTGGCGACGGACTGCAACCCGGGTACCTGCTACACGTCGTCGATGCCCTTCATCATCGCCCTGGCGGTAAGAGAGCTGCAGATGAGCCCGGCCGAGGCGCTGTGGGCGGCAACTGCCGGGGGGGCGAGGGCACTGCAACGCCAGGACATCGGTGTTGTGGCGGTGGGAGGGCGCGCCGACTTGGCCGTGCTCGAGGCGCCGAGCTACGTCCACCTCGCCTACCGGCCGGGGGCCTCGCTGGCACGAGCCCTGGTGCTGTGAGGGTTCCCGCACGCCAAGACCTCGTCCGCACGGCGTAGTGCAGTTCGCCCCGATGGCTGCCCGGTTGCCGAGGAAGGCTGGCGCGGCACCCGGCCGCCGGAACAGACGCCTCATCGTGGCTACTGTCCTGGGAAGAGGTGCCGGTGTCCTGGGCAGAGGTGCCGGGCCGGCCGAAGAAGGGAGCTCGATGAGGGGTACGGGGCGATGCGAGCATTGAGGGTTTTGGGGCCGGGCGGCTGGCAGGTCCAGCTCGTCGACACCCAGGGCCCGTTGGCATTGGGCGAGGGCGAGGTCGTCTTGGCGACCTTGGCTGTGGGTGTCTGCGGGAGCGACGTGCACGCCTGGCACGGCACGCAGACCTACCCGATGAAGTACCCCGTCACATTGGGGCACGAAGCCGTGGGGCGCATAGCCGAAATTGGCCCGGGGGTCACCGGGTGGAGCGTCGGCGAGCGCGTCGTGTCCGAAACGGCAAGGTCGGTGTGCGGGGCGTGCCTATCGTGCCGCGAGGGCCGGTACAACCTGTGCGCGGAACGCCTTGGTTTTGGCGCGCTCTACGACGGGGCGATGGCGGAGACCTTTGTTTCCCGAGCGCAGATCCTGCACCGGGTGCCTGACGACGTCCCAGACGAGGTACTGGCGGTGACCGAGCCCTACTGCGTCGCCTACAACGCCGTCGTCGAGCGGGCACGCGTCCGCCCCGGAGACGTTGTGACCATCATCGGGCCCGGCCCGGTGGGCATGTTCTCCGCCCAGGTGGCCCTCGCGGCCGGGGCGGCCACGGTCCATGTGGCGGGCTTGCCTGGCGACGAAGCGCGCCTCGCGGTGGCGGCGGCTTCGGGTGCCGTAGCCGTCACGGCGGAAGGCCCCTGGTGGGAGGAGCCGGGCCGGTCGGGTACCTCGGACCTGGTGGTCGACGCTTCGGGCGCTTCGGGCACGCTGGAGCCCGCTCTCGGCCTCGTACGGCCCGGGGGCCAAGTGGTCAAGGTGGGCTGGGGCCCCGAGCCCTATGGCCGCCCGCTGGACGTCTTGGTTGCCAAGGCCGTCGAGCTGCACGGGTCGTTCAGCCACACCTGGGCGACCTGGGAACGGGTCCTGCGGCTCATGGGCCTGGGGCGGCTCTCGCCCTCGCCAGCGGGGGCAGCAGCCGGCTTGCGCACCTACACACTCACTGATTGGCGCGCAGCTTTCACGGCGATGGCCGAACGCCGGGTGGTCAAGTCGGTGCTCGTCCTATGAACAGGCCCCGGTTGGCCGCCTTCCCGAAGGGCTTTTTTTATCAGCTCATCGAGCGCACAGAGATCACCGTGGAGGATTTCATCCGCCGCGCCCCGAGCATGCAGGTGGAAGGCGTGGAGCTGTACCCCGATTTCCTGCCCGGCACAGACGACGGCACGATCGGCCGCCTGCGGGCCGTGGCGGGCGACGCCGGGGTCGAGCTGCCCATGATGTGCTCTTCGCCCGACTTCGTCGACCCGGCGCCGGGCGCCTGGGAGCGGGCGGTCGGCCGCATGCGCGAGCTGGTCGACGTGATGGCCGAGCTCACGCCACTGCCCTCGTGGCGCAGCGTGCGCGTCCTGTCCGGCCAGGCCTGGCCGGGTGTGCCCGAGGAGGAAGGGCTGGCGCGGGCCGTCGAGGGCATCCGCGCCGTCCTCGAGTACGCCGCGCCCAAGCAGGTCTGGGTGGTCATGGAGAACCACTACAAGGACGGCCTGTGGACCTACCCCGAGTTCGCCCAGAGCAGCAGCCGGTTTGTGGCGGTCGTGGACCAGGTCAGTTCACCCTGGTTCGGGGTCAACTTCGATCCCTCCAACGCCATCGTGGCCGGGGAAGACCCGCTCGAACTGCTCGACCGGGTGCTGCCCCGCGTGCGCTCGGTCGGCGCGAGCGACCGTTCTTTGCGCCCGGGCCACAGCCTGGCTGAGCTCGAGGCCTTCAGGGGCCGCGGCTACCCGGACGCCCTAAAGCACGGTGTTGTCGGGCAAGGTCTCAACGATTACGAGGCCATACTCTCCCGCTTGTCCGGCGCGGGGTTCTCCGGTTGGATCTCGATCGAAGACGGCGAAGCCGGTGGCGAGCAGGGCTTTGCCGACATCGCCTCGTCTGCCTGCTATCTCCAAGTCCTCATCGACAAGTTCTGGCCCAAATGACCCGGCCACGGATAGGTCCCGGCCCAAAGGTCCAGGTATCGCTCGACCTCACTACGCTCGATGAAGCCTTGGAGGTGGCCGAGGTCGCAGTGGCTGCCGGCGTCGACTGGTTGGAGGCCGGTACCCCCTTGGTGCTGGCCGAAGGCGTACACGCCATCCGGGCACTGCACCGGCGCTTCCCCGAGCACCCGATCGTCGCCGACCTGAAGATCATGGACGGTGGCGGCCTCGAGACCGAGCTCGCGGTTGGCGCCGGCGCGTCGTTCGTCGTCGTGATGAGCCGGGCCACGGACGCTACCGTGCGTGCCGTCGTGGCGGCGGCCAAAAAGGGGGGCGCTTTGGTGATGGGTGACGTGCTCGGCTGCGAGGACTACGGCGCCGAGGCTCGCCGCATGGAATCCCTGGGTGTGGACGCCGTGATCGCTCACCTGGGCTTCGACGAGCGCGGCGAAGAGCCCCAACGGAGCGTCTTCGACTTTCTTTCAGAGGTCGTCCAGGCGACTCAGTTGCCCGTCCAAGCGGTTGGAGGCATCCGATTGGACGACCTCCCGCGGCTGCCCGGTCTCGGCGCGCCGCTCGTGGTCGTGGGTGCTCCCCTAGTGATCTCCACTGAGGCCTTCGCCCCCGCCGCCGACCTCGAGACCCTCGGCGAAGTGCTGAACGCGGTTGTCCGAGCGGTGCACGGTCAACGTCGCGGTAGCGACGAGGACCAATCCGGTGGCCTGGGGTAGTGGCCGGGGACAGAGGCCGGCGATAGTGGCCGGGGACAGAGGTACACGGCCGGGGCGGCTCGCCGGGCACGCCGCCCTCGTCACCGGGGCGACGGCGGGGATCGGCAAGGCCATCGCGGCGCGCTTCGCCGAGGAGGGGGCGTCGGTGGTGGTGCACGGGCTCGACCCCACTGACGCCGCGGCCGCGGCCCGCGACATATCCCGCGGCGGTAGCCAGGCTGTGGGCGTGGCCGCCGACCTGGCGGCCGCTGAGGCACCCGAACAGCTCGCCCAGGTGGCACGCGACGCTTTCGGGCCGCTCGACATCTTGGTCAACAACGCCGCCCTCAAGACCCGGGGCGACCTCGCTTCCACCGGCGCGGCCGCCTTCGACGAGATGATCGCCGTGAACCTGCGCGCCCCGCTGCTTTTGGTACGGGCGCTCATGGGCCATTTCCGGGAAAGGGGCCGCGGCGCGGTGCTGAACATCGGCTCCGTCAATGCTTATTGCGGCGAGGCCAATCTGTTGGCCTACTCGGTCAGCAAAGGCGGCCTGATGACCCTCTCGCGCAATTTGGCCGACGCCCTGGCACCCGAGGGTGTGCGCGTCAACCAGCTCAATGTGGGCTGGGTGCTCACTGAGAGCGAAGACGAGCTGTGCCGCGCTCGGGGGTTCCCGCAAGGATGGGCCGACCGTTTGCCAAAGGTCTTCGCACCCACCGGGACGCTGCTCAGCCCGGACGACATAGCTCACTATGCGTTGGCCTTTGTCGAGGACGCCGGCTGGCGGGTGAGCGGGGCTGTAGTCGAGTTGGAGCAGTACCCAGTGGTTGGCCGGAACCCGCCGAAGGACCTTGGCCTGCTCAAATGAGCCTCGCAAGCAGCAACGTAGGCTCGGGAACGTCGCATGCGGCTACACAGAGTGGGACTTTGGCCTCTATTAGCAGTTAAGGATGCCGCTTATATTCCCTCGGGTAAGCCTTACGACATGCCGGGCCCGTAAGTCACCACACGAGCCGGACCGGCAGAACTTGGGCCTAGAGAGGAGGCGTCGTGGCCGGTCAGTTGGCCACCAGTATGTGGTCTCGCCTGCTCCTGCGGTTCGCCACCGCCCGCTCCGGACGGGGGCACGCGGCGAGCTTCCCCGCAAAGCGCCCCGCCTCCTCCGCCCCTACGGCAGTCGACGCGGCCGGGGCGCTCGGGGCAAGCCTCTTCGCTGCCCTCGACACCGTGCTCGAGGGCTTTGAGATCTTCTCCGCAGTGCGCGCAGAGGACGGCACCATCGTCGACTTCCGCTACGAGTTCGTCAACGAGGCCGCCTGTCGCCTGCACGGCAAAGCGAGCGCCTCGTTGCTCGGCAGGACCTTGACCGAGCTGACACCCGATGTGATCAAGACGGGGGTACTCGACGACTGGGCCCGTGTGGTCGAGACGGGCCAGCCTGTTGACAAGGAAGCACTTGCCCTGCACGGCACCTGGGGCGGGAGCGAGCGGGATCTGGTCTTCCACAACCGAGCGGCCAAGCTGGGGGACGGTTTCGCCCTCGCCTTCTGGGACGTGACGGAGCAGGTCAGGGAGGCGCGAGTGCTCGCAGACAGCGAGGCGAGGTTCCGTTCCGCCTTCGAGCATTCGTCTGCGGGACTGGCGACGGCGAGCCTGGAAAGTGGCCGGTTGGGTCGGCTCCAAAGGGTCAACCAGGCATTCTGCGAGACGACGGGGTACGAGCGCGGGCAACTCCTGGAAATGGCGCTGGAGGACCTGCTTTACCCCGAGGAGCCCGGGCTGTGGCGACCGACGAAGGCAGCGGAGGGGCTGCTCGGCGAGGACGAAGAAAGCGGCGCGGGGTGGGCCGGGCAAGATGGGCAGGCCGGGCTGGAGGGGCAGGCTGGGCTGGTGGGGCAGGCTGGGCTGGAGGGGCAGGCTGGGCTGGAGCGGCAGGAGGGCAACGCGGCGCAAGCGGGCCCGGCGGGGCAAGCGGGCCCGGCGGGGCAAGCGGGCCCGGCGGGGCAAGCGGGCCCGGCGGGGC
>DATJST010000209.1:0-2969 GCA_035503975.1 Acidimicrobiales bacterium
ACCTCCCCGATAGTGCGCCCGATCGCATCGAGCAGGGCTGTGCTGCCTCGCGGGACGAGCTTGTAAGGGGTGACCTCGGCGGCGGGTATGGCTTGGAACAACAGTTCGTACTCGGTGTCGAACTGCGCCAGGGTCACCAGGCAGCGGCCTGGTTGCTGTGCCTGGTCCTCCAGCATCGCCCTGATACCGCCTTCCATGTCGTTGCGTATGGTTTCCATGGAGCCGCTGCGGTCGACCACGAGCACGAGCAGAGTCGTGCCGGCGCCCCCAGCTTGGTTGTTGGTGTCGGTCATGGTGTTTTCCTCTCCGGCGGCCCGGCCGCCTCGCGTTTTGGTTGTGCTGCCGGCGTCGCCCGCAGCTTGGCCTCGTTCAGGAGTTGATGCGCCCGCTGGCGGCTGATGGCGAAGCGTTTCGCCACCTGGCTCACCGGTTGGGCGGCCGCGGCGTCCGCGACGGCACCCGCCCTCATCGCCGAGAGGCGGCTAACCATGTCCTGGTATTCGGCCAGGGCGGAGGTGGCCAGGCTGTAGCGACGCTCCGGATCGGGCACAGTACCCAGCCAAGCGAGGAACGCCTGGTTGTCTCGCGCGGTGGTGGCCGCGGGCGCGAGCGGCACCGGCGGCGCCTCCGGTACCGGTGCCGGCGGTGCCTCCGGGGGCGCTGGCGTCGCCGGTCCGTCCTGGTCTTGTTTGCCTGTTTTCTCAGCCCTCATGTCAAGGGGGACTTTACACCGGACCAGGCCAGTCGTCAAGCCCCCCTTGTCAGGCGCGGCCCGGGGCGCCACCCAATGTTTTCAGAACCGGACAGAGGATGGCCACTTTGAACAGGCACAGTGGCTTCAAAGGACCGACTACCGCGAAAGGGAGAACACATGGTTAGTACCGACCGCCGCGCCGCACTCGTGCGCAGTTACGCCGACGCTGCCGAGATCGTCGCCGGACTGAGTGACCAACAGCTGGGCCTGCCCACTCCTTGTCCCGACTACAACGTGAGCGTACTTGTGGACCACATCGTCGGAGCAGGTTGGCGCGCCGTAGCCTTGGGGCGCGGCGAGCGCCCGACGGGCGAGGAGTTCCCTCACGTTGACCTCGCCTCCGCCCCCGACCAGCTCCGACGAGCGGGTAAAGAGGCCGAGGAGGCCTGGGCCGACGACACCCGCCTCGATGAAAGCGTCACCATGCCGTGGGGCGAGACTTACACGGGCGCGGTCCTGGTTGACATGTACCTGGTGGAGCTGGCTGGCCACGCCTGGGACCTCGCTTTCGCCACCCGGCAGCTCGACCGCCTGGAGCCGGGCCTACCCGGGACGGCGCTCGACGCGGCGCATGCCATGCTCAAGCCCGAGTACCGCGACCTCATGGGCGTAGGCAACCCGTTTGGCGCCGAGGTGCCGGCCCCGGCTGACGCCTCCGAGTGGGAGGTTTTCGCCGCTTTCTTGGGCCGCAACTCCCGGTCCTGACCCCGCAAGCCGCGGTCCTGATCCCCGGGCGCACGCGCCCAGGGCACCTCAGGCGCTCGCGTCCGGGTCGGGTGTCATCGTGTCGCGTACGATGGCGGCCAAGTCGCTGCTTGCCTTCATAAATTGGCGCAGTGTCCGCAGGGTGGGCCCGAAGTTGTCGAGATCGCCCAGCTCTAAGCCGCCCTCTTCGTACGCCTTGACAAAATCCGGGAACCTTCGGAGCAGGTCACCAACGATCGCGGCGTCGACCGGTCGCTCGATCCGCGCCTCGACTGGGATGTCGCTCGCGTTGATCCTGACCTGCCACGCATGAGGTGGAGAGATGACGACGTCACCGCCAATAAGCTCGCTCCAGTGAAAGTGGTTGCGGAAAGCGGCTGATAGAAGCCGAGCGCGGTAGCCGCGCTCCATGAATATCTCGTACGCTCTCTTGAACACGGCCACTCCGGCCCATTCGAGGTGCCCCGGATCGGTCAGGATCCCTCGCCTTTCGGCGATGACCTTGAGCCAGTCGTCCAGGCGGCCGACCATGATGGTGCACACCGGGCCCATGCTTTGCGTGTCCTTGCCTTCGGCTTCCCGGCGGCGCAAGCCGCGCTCAACAGCTTCGGCAACCAGCACGGCTTGCGAAACCGTGAAGCTGACGGTGGCATTTACGCTGATGCCCGCGTAGGTGGCCGCTTCGATGGCAGGAATGCCTGCCGCGGTGGCGGGGATCTTGATGATCATATTGGGCGCCAATTGGTCAAACCGTTTGGCTTGGGCCAGGATCGCGCTGGTGTCGCGGTAGTAGCGCGGGTCGGTTTGGATCGAAAGGCGCCCGTTGCGTCCTTTGGCCTTTCCGAACACCGGACCGAGCAGGCGGGCAGCGCTCTTGGAGATCTCTTCCACGAGCAGCCACGCGACTTGGTCTTCAGTGGCGCTGGGGTGCTCGGTGACGAGCTCGGCCAACCTGGGCAGCCAGGTCGAGCTTTCCTTTTGTAGGACCGCGAGTACGATAACCGGGTTGCACGTCGCTCCCACCGCGCCGTTGTCCAGGGCGTAGGTGAGCTCGGCTACCGAGGCGGAGTCGTTCCACAAACAGGTAGGTGTTGTCTCGCTCATCTGGTGCAAAGGGCTCTTGAAACTAGCTGGCATGGTCCTCCCTGTCTATCGCCGCGCTCGCGCCCGAGCGGCGGGCCCGGTGATGTTGCGGGGCTGCGAGCCTCACATGGGCGGAGTGTTCGCCCCGGTACACGCGGGCTTGGTTGGCGAGGAACACGCGGGGCCGGGACCGAGCTGCGGCAGCCAGGACCTTCGTGCGCGCGAGCCCCATCTGAGAGGCATGGTACGTCACGCCATCGGCGGTGTCCATATATGAGCGAGAGGCCCACAACGGTAACGGTGGTTTTGGCTGCGCCGGGATCCAGCCGGGCCGCGATGGAAGCGATGCCCCGCTCGCCCCGCCCGCTCGCCAAGCCTGTCGCCACGCCGGCTCGCCACCGCTCGCCAAGCCCGCCCCCCGAGACAG
>DATJST010000210.1:0-9692 GCA_035503975.1 Acidimicrobiales bacterium
TAGCCGCCGCGGCCGGTAGCCGGTAGGCGCGCCGGTAGCCGGTAGGCGCGCCGGTAGCCGGTAGGCGCGCCGGTAGCCGGTAGGCGCGCCGGCGGCCAGCATCATCCCCGGTGGCCAGCAGCCGGCGCCGGTGGCCTGCAAGCTGCCCGTCACCGCAGGTGCAGGCGTAAGCTGCGCAACAGGCTCCCCCACCGGTTCGTTGTTCGCTAGGCAGAGAGGTTGACTGCATGACATACCCCCGTCGTCTCAGCTGGCGGCCCGTCCCCCGAGCGGCAGGTCGGCTGGCCGGCACTTGTACCCTCCTCATGGCCCTGGCCCTCGTCGTGGGGACCGGCACGGCAGCCGCGGCCTCCACCGCTCACCGTCATTTCACGGCCGCCTCGGCCAAGACCATGATCGTCACCGACTGGAAAGCCTTCTTCAGCAGTAAGACGCCGGTTCCCGAAAAGGTCAAGCTCGTCCAAGACGGCCCCGAGTTCGCCAAAGTGATCGCGGCACAGTCCAAGATGCCCATGGCCCAGGGGGTGGCCGCCACCGTCTCCAACGTCACGCTCAACAAGTCGCTGACCCAGGCAAAGGTTACCTATACGGTCACGATCCAAGGCCAGGCTGCACTGAAGAACGAGCCCGGCACGGCCATCCTCCAAGATGGCGTCTGGAAGGTGGGTGCCCAAAGCTTCTGCGCCCTTTTGGCTCTGGAAGGTTCAGCCGGCCAGGTGGCTGTCTGCAAAGCCAAGTAGCCCGCCTGGGTGCGGCGGCGACCGCCTAGTTGTACGGTCCCCGGCGCCTATAGGGTCTAGGCCGTGAACGGAGAGTTGCGAGTCGTAGACGACGTGCCCGCCGCGTTTGCCCAGGAGGTTATCTCGGCATTCACCCATCGCCCCAACGAGGAGTTCGACATCGCCCTGTCTGGCGGTGAGACGGCTCGCAAGTGCTATGAGCGCCTGTCCACCGACGGCGCCCAGGCCATCGACTGGCTGGTGGTCAATTTCTTTTGGGGTGACGAACGCTGTGTGCCGCCCGACGACCCCAGCTCCAACGAGCACCTTGGCCGCCAAGCCCTCCTCGAGCGGGTCGGCGCGGCCAATGCCGTGTACCCGATGCGGTGCCAGGAGGGGCTCGACGCCTACCAGCTGCGCTTGGGCGAGACGGGCCAACTCGATGTCATCCACCTCGGCCTGGGCTCCGACGGGCACACAGCCAGCCTCTTCCCCGGGTCACCGGTCCTGGACGCCGACCCCGGCCAGCTTGTCGCCTTCAGCGAGGACCCGAGCGGCCGCAACCAGGATCCCCGGATGACTCTCACCTACGCCGGCATCGCCCGCGCTCGCTTGGTCATATTCACCGTGAGCGGCGAGGCCAAGCGCGCCGCCATGGAGGCGGTTTACGCGGGTGAGGACCTGCCGGCAGGGCGGGTCCAAGGCGGGAGGGTCCTTTGGCTCGTAGACCCGGCGGCGGCGCCGCGCGCGATCTAGCGTGGCGCCACTGTGACCGAGGTCCCGAGCCCGGGGGGTGCAGATCTTCCGCAGGCACCGGCCGAGCGCCAGCAGAACGCCGCGCACAGGGGGCCGAGCCCGGCCCACCGCGCTCCGAGCACGGGGCGGCCCCATGTCGACCAGCTCATCAATGAGCTGCTCGACGGGCTGCAGCTGCCGGCCCACCGCGACCAAGTGCGCGACATGCTGGTGACGGTCGCCCGCCTTGCCGAGGGCCACGCCGACCGGCTCGACCTCAAGATCGCCAACGCGGCTTTGCGCGAGATCCGAGAAGGCTTCGAAGTCTTCGCACCCTACCGGCATGTACGCAAGGTGACCATGTTCGGCTCGGCTCGGACGTTGCCTTCGGACCCGCTCTACGCCCAAGCCCGGGACCTCGCCTCCCGCCTGGCCGCCCTGGGCTGGTCCACTGTTACCGGCGCGGGGCCCGGGATCATGGCGGCCGGCTTGGAGGGAGCCGGGCCGGAGCACAGCTTCGGGATAAACATCCGCCTGCCGTTCGAGCAAGAGGCCAACCAGTTCATCGTTTCTGACCCCAAGCTCGTCTCGATGAAGTACTTCTTCACTCGCAAACTGCTGCTGGTGAAGGAGTCGGACGGCTACGCAGTCCTGCCCGGTGGTTTCGGGACCCTGGACGAGTCGTTCGAAGTGCTCACCTTGCTCCAGACGGGCAAAGCGCTTCCCGCACCGGTGGTCATGCTCGAGGTGCCCGGCGGGAGCTACTGGCACGAATGGTCGCGCTTTGTCAGCACCGAGGTAGCTGCCCGCGGCCTGATCTCGGCGGAGGATACCAACCTCTACATGGTCACCGATGACGTCGCTGAGGCCGCAGCTGAGATCCTCGGCTTCTACCGCAATTACCAGTCACTTCGCTGGGTAGGTGAGCGGCTCGTGATCCGGCTCCGGGCCCAGCCGACGCCAGCCGAGGCGGCGGCACTGTCCGAGGAGTTCGCTGCGACACTCCGTCATGGCGGGATCGAGATCCTCACGGGACCACTGCCGAGCGAGGTGCGCGAGGACGACCACCTCGACCTGCCTCGGATAGCCCTGGCCTTCGACCGCCACTCCTACGCCGAGCTACGCCGCCTGATCAACGCCCTCAACTCACTGAGTAGCGCTCCCCCACCGCCCGCCGACCTCCCCCTACCTGCGTGCCAGCAGAGCCGACCGTCGATTGGCTAGGGGTGGGTAGGGAGCCGCCAGCGTCACAGGCGAGGCCGTCAGCGTGGCGGCACTCTCCCCGGCGCGCTTGTTCGATGCCCTCGAGCACGCTCGTGGCGACCGCCGCGACCGCGCTCAGCTGGAGCGCGGTGACCCGGTCAACGAACAACCTGCGGACCGCGGCCACGTGGCTCGGAGCGGCGGCGGCTATCGACTCGCGGCCAGAAGCCGTCACTGTGACCACCTGCCCGCGCCGGTCAGCCGAGCACGATCCCTTGCCCACCAACCCGCGGGCTTGCATCCGCGCCACCTGATGGCTAAGACGGCTCTTCTCCCAGCCGAGCGCCCGGCCCAGCTCGAACAGGCGCAACGCCCCGCCCGGGCTCTCGGTGAGCGCGATCAGCACGACGTAATCCTGGTAGCTCAGCTGGGAGTGGGATGCCAGGTCGCGGGCCAGTTCGGCATTGAGCTGCGCCTGCATCATCTGCATCAGGCGCCACGCCCGAGCCTCGTCATCGTCCAGCCACCGGCCGTCGGCCACAAGGACCACGCTACTGGGCGAGAACGGAATAGTTGATACATCACCTAGGTTGGCATACGTGAAGGGTCTTACAACGTCTTCCAAGGAGGCTGCGCCCAATGTCAACCGCTGAAACGGGAGCCACAATCGCCCCCGCCGACCTGACCGGCAATTACACCATCGACACCGCCCACACCCGGATTGGTTTCTCCGCTCGCCACGCAATGGTGAGCAAGGTGCGGGGTGGGTTCAACGACTTCGAGGGCTCGGCCTACATCGATGCCGAAAAGCCCGGTAACTCCCATGTTGAGGTCACCATCAAGGTGGCCAGCATCGATACTCGCAACGCCGACCGTGATGCCCATCTGCGCACCAACGACTTCCTGGCTATAGACGAGTACCCGGAGATCAAGTTTGTCTCGACCGAGATCGAGCCGCTTGACGACAGCCACTTCAAAGTGACCGGCGACCTGACGGTCCGGGGCATCACAAAGCCGGTGACGATCGACTTCGAGTACACAGGGGCCGTCCAGGACCCATGGGGCAATACCCGTATCGGCTTCGAGGGAGCCACGACGATCAACCGCAAGGACTGGGGCATCACCTGGAACTTCGCCCTCGAGGCAGGAGGGGTCATGGTCAGCGAGAAGGTCAACCTCGACTTTGACGTAGAAGCGGTCAAGGTCAAAGAAGAGGCCACGACTTCGGCTTAGGGGGTTTGTGGGCACGCGACCGGCGCCGGGGAGGTCGGCGGGCGCCGGACCGGGCCTCGCGGCTCACCGAGCCCGGGGGCAAGCACGCCGGACGACGCTGCCGGACGAGCACGACCGACACGCACGACAGACGATGCTGCCGGACGAGGGTTGCCGGACGAGGGCTGGCGGACGAGGGCTGCCTCGACCATGCCGCCACAGCGTCACTTCGGCGCGCGAGCTAAGTACCCTCCTGGTCGCCGGGATCTCCCAACAGGGAGGCCGCTTTGAGGACCGCCCGCCGGGCGCTCGACAAGCGGCGCTCGGCCGTCGCGCTCGCCTGAGCACCACCATCGGCGATTTCGCGCAGCTCGGCGTGTGCCATGTCGGCGAGTTCTTCAGCGATGCTGGCCAGCTGCTCGCGCAGCTGATCGCGGCGGTCTTCCTCCATGGCACCATTCTGGTGCCCGCTCGCGGGCTCCGACCCGCGAAAGCGCCTTGTCCGGGCGGAGTAGCCTCGCGGCGTGGACGACCTTGCCCTGACTGGCTACCTCGACCGCTCCAAAGAACGCATCCTCGGCACCCTGGTCGAGTGGCTGCGTATTCCTTCGATCTCTGCCCATCCTGAGCGCACCGGGGATGTGGCCGCGTCGGCCGAGTTCTGCGCCGGGATGCTCCGCGACGCCGGGCTCGAGGCGGTGAGCATCCTGCCGGCAGGAAGGCTCGGCGAGCCGGGCCAGGGGGCACCGGCGGTCTATGGCGAATGGCTCGGTGCGGGGCCAGGCGCGCCGACTGTCCTTGTGTACGGCCACCACGACGTGCAGCCGGTTGACCCGCTCGAGCGCTGGAACTCGCCGCCGTTCGAGCCGAAGGTGTCGGGCAACGAGCTGTGGGCACGCGGCTGTAGCGACGACAAGGGCCAAGTGCTCATGCAAGTCGAAGCGGCGAGAGGCCTGCTGGCCGAGCATGGTGCGTTGCCGGTGAACTTGAAGATCCTCATCGAGGGCGAAGAAGAAGTAGGCAGCCCGCACTTCGAGGATCTGCTCCAGCGTGAGCGGGAGCGCCTGCGGGCAGATGTGGTTGTCGTGTCGGATACCACGATGGAGGCCGTGGATGTCCCCTCCACCACCGTCAGCATGCGCGGGCTCGTGGCGTTCGACGTGACCGTGAGGACTGCGGACGAGGACTTGCACAGCGGGATTTGGGGAGGCACGGTGCCCAACGCCGCGTTGGTGGTGGCCAGGATGGCGGCCGGCCTCCACGACGCCGACGGGCGGGTCAGCATCCCCGGGTTCTACGCCGACGTGCGCGAGCTGTCAGAGGCCGAGACGCGGTCGCTGGCCTCCATCCCCTTCGACGAGGCCGAGTTCTGCCGCACGGCCGGCGTCCGCTACCTGGAAGGCGAGCGTGGCCGGAGCGCTTACGAGCGTACGGGTGCGCGGCCCACGGCCGAAATCGTCGGCCTGCACGCCGGCTACGGGGGGCCAGGGATCAAGACGATCGTGCCCGCCTCCGCGACCCTCAAGGTTGCCATGCGGCTCGTCCCTGACCAGGTCCCCGCCCGCATCGCGCGGGCATTCGAACAATGGGCGCGCGCCACGGCGCCGGCCGGCGTGGAGATCACTCTGGCTTCCTCCGGCGGTGTCGCACCACTTGTGACGCCTGTGGACCATCCCGCGGTGCAGATCCTGTCGGGTGCCATCGAGCGAGTGTGGGGCAAGGTTCCGCTCTACACCCGTAGCGGAGGCAGCGGGCCTGAGGAGGCCCTCGCCCGGGTGCTCGACGCGCCTTTGATTTTCTTCGGCATCGCGTTGCCCAATGACAACTTCCACGCTCCCAACGAACGCTTGGACCTGGGCCAGCTATGGCGGGGCACGATATGCGCCGGAGAACTTTTGCTCGGGCTGCGGTCCTTAGGGGCGGCGGCGTGAGCGCCAAACAACAGGCAAAGGCGGAGCGCAAGGGACCGGAGCGCAAGGGACCGGAGCGCAAGGGACCGGAGCGCAAGGGACCGGAGCGCAAGGGACCGGACGGTAAGGGACCGGACGGCAAAGTACCGGAGCGCAATGCGAAGGACAGCGCAGGCACGGGCTCGGGTCGGCGCAGGTTCTGGCGAGCTGTGCCCGCCGACGCGCACGAATGGGTCACGTTCGAGGACCCTTCGGAACAGCGCACATGGCGCTTCGACGTGACCTTCCTCCTGTCGCGCTGGGAATGCATTTTCGGGCGCGGCTGCCAGGGCGTCCTCACCGGTCTGGCGCCCGAAATGGAACAAGGGTGCTGCTCGTATGGGGCTCACTTCACCGACGAACAAGACGTGGCGCGGGTGAAGGAGGCGGCCAAGTCTTTGACAGACGACCAGTGGCAGTACGCCGCCCTCGGCCGTAAGGCGGGCGTGACCCGCCGCCGCTCTGGCCAGGCGGCGACGACGCGGCTGGTCGACGGCGCCTGCATCTTCTTGAACCGTCCCGGGTTCCCTGGGGGCAGCGGGTGCGCGCTGCACCGGGCTGCCGTCGAACGGGGTAGCCACCCGATGGAGCTCAAGCCGGACGTGTGCTGGCAGCTACCGCTGCGGAGAGAGGACACATCCAGCCCGGATGGGTCCGTCACCTCGACGCTCGGCCAATGGGACCGCACGCACTGGGGCACCGGCGGAGACGAGTTCGCATGGTGGTGCACCGAGGCACCCGAGGCGTTCCGGGGGGCCACGCCCGTCTGGCAGCACATGCACGCCGAGCTCACCGCCCTGATTGGTGAGCCAGTATTCGCCTTGCTCTCGCATTATCTACGAGGTCGTGAGGCGGCTGGTGCGGCCCTGCCTCACCCGTCGGCGCGGCGCGAAGTCCACGACAGGGCCAAGAGCGCGAAAGGCCAGCAGTAACCTCGGTCGCCATGACGATCAAGCAACACTGGAAAACTGAGCCCGAGGACCACGACTTCCCCGCAGCCCACGACTACCTCAGCCTGGTCATGGCCGAGCAACCGGCCGAAGCGCACGTGTCCGCCTTGCGGTCCGCACCCATGGCCCTGCGCAAGGCCAAGGACCTTCTGCGGGCCAGCGGCCTGCCCTTATTGCCTGACACCAACGCCCACGTGGCCAAGGACCTCGAGAAGGTGCATTCCGGTGAGCACCTGTCGCCCGTCCTGCTGGTCAGGGGCAACCTAGCTACCGGCGCACCACTTGTCATCGCCGACGGCTACCACCGCATATGCGCCAGCTACCACTTGGACGAGGACGCCGACATCCCCTGCCGCTTGGTGGACTAGCGCAGGGGAGCTTTGCCCGCCGCGCTTTGCCCGCCGCGCTTTGGTCACCCGGTTCAGGGCGCTCCCCCGTTTTCTGGTCGCGCACGGGGGAACCGGGTGTACCAGCGTTACCAGGGCTAACGCCTGCGCGACCAGTTCTCGATCTGCACCCAAAAGGCGCCTCCAGCTGCCCGTTGCCCCTCGCCACTTGCCAGCTGCCAGCGGCAACCACCCCCGACACGTTGGCGCCTGGGCCCACCCTCGCCCAAAGCCTCAAAACCGGGCCGGGCCCACCTCGACACGTACCCTCGCCGCGGGGCGCCCGGCCGCCTCCAGGGCGTCAGCCAACTCAGCGTGACCGGGTGCCTTTACCACCCAGCGGTCATCGGGCAAGCGGGCGACCGTGGCCGCGCCAGAACGGGTGACGGCCTCGGCCAGCTCGGGCGCTCCGGGCCCTGACAACAGCGCTATGGCCGTGTACGGGGGCAAGCCCAATAGCCGGCGGGCAGGCTCTTCGCTGGCGGCGAGGACGCCCGGGTCGGCCAGCTTGGCCGCCTCGATCACCGGGTGGTCTGGCACCCGGGTCTGGACCACTACCGAGTGCCGGCGCCCGCCGACCAAGCGGGAAGCCCTTGCCAGCAGTGCCAGGGCTTCCTCGCCGGCCCGGTAGCGCGCGGCCAATAGTTCCTGGTCGAAGTCAACAAACGCGACCGCGCCCACGCCCCCGGAGCGGTGCAGGTCGGCCTCGCGGTAGAGCACCGCTTCGGTCCCGACCAGCACCCGCGCCTCGGGCAGCGGTCCCCTGACCCCAGTCACTTCCCCCACGGGCTCACCCACGAGCGCTTCGAGGTGCTCGCGCACCCTGCTCACACCGGGGCGCAGGTTTCGCAGCGCGTCCGACCCGCACACTCGGCACACGACCGGTCGGGCCGCGTGGCACCGCCGGCACACCAACGCCTCAGCGGCGGGGGCCTCAGCAGCTGGCGCACCCGCAACCGGCGCGGCAGCAGCTGGCGCCTCAGCAGCTAGCGCCTCAACGGTTCGCGCCTCAGCGGCGGGGGCCGCAGCAGCTGGCGCCTCAGCAGCTGGCGCGGCAGCAGCCATGGCCACGGCGGCACCGCAGCGCTCGCACGTGGCCACCTCGTGGCACGCACCGCAGTCGAGCAGGATGGCGCGACCCTTGCGGTTGAGTACGCAAACGACCCGTCCTGGTCGCCGCAGAACCGCGGCCAGGGCGGCGGAGTAGAGGCCGAGGCGCGGGTCTTCGTGCCTCATGTCCACGACGTGTACGGCTGCCCAGCCGGCACGCTCAGCGGCGCGGCTCACCAGGTGCAGTTCGGCTCCCGAGGCGAGCATCTCGACGGTGGGGCAAGCACTCACCCACAAGCAGGCCACGCCTGCCCGCCTGGCCCGCTCCGCGGCCACAGCGGGCGCGTCCCAGGTGGGGGCCTGCTCCTGGACCAACCCCTCGTCGTGGGCATCAAGCACGACGACGGCCGCCAACTCCGGGCATGGCGCCCAGGCTGCCGCACGGGCGCCGATCACCACCCGGGCGCCCGCGCGGGCCTGCGCCCACCCTGCCGGGACCAGGGCGACATCGGCCCCGCGGGCCTTCAAGGCGCTCGAACCGGCTTCGGCGCGTGACGTCGTAGGAGCCACCACCAGGACCGGGCCGCGGGTCGCGGCCGCCAGCACGACGTCGGTCGCGGTGGCCGCCGGGGGCAGGCGCAGGATGTGGGCGCCCCGGCCCTCGAGCGCCTTCACCACGACGGCGGCGATATCGCTCGCCGCCAGCGCGGCCGCGACCGGAGCCGTGAGGTTGAGCGCGCGGGCAGGCGGAGGCAGGGCCCGGGCGCGAGCGGCGGGCGAGGCCGTGAACAGCAGCGAGCGGCGCCGGCCGGCCCAGCGCCAGGCCGCCCAGGCCGCGAGGTCCACTAGCTCGGGTTCGGGGCCCCAGCCGGACAGCCGGTCGAGCGGGCGAAGGGCGATCCCGGCCGGCGGCAGCACCGGAAAGGCCGTTACCCAGCCGCCCACCTTGCGGCCCTGGAGCGGGACGCGCACCACGCTCCCGACGCGTAGCTCCGCCGCCAGGTCAGCCGGCACGGCATAGTCGAACTCGCGGTCGAAGCCCGAGACATCCGGCAGCACCCGGGCCACGAGCGGCTCGAGGTCAGGGACGGCGGCGGCCAGCGGCCCGGCCAAGCGCTAGAGCCCGACCGCCTGCTTGAACTCGGCCAGCCGGCTCGTCGCCTCCCAGGTGAACTCCTTGTCGGCGCGGCCGAAGTGGCCGTAGCTGGCTGTGCGCTGATAGATCGGGCGCCGCAAGTCCAGGTCGCGGGCGATCGCCGCCGGCCGCAGGTCGAAGATTTGGTCGACTGCCTTGGCGACTTGGCGCGGGTCGACGTTCTCGGTACCGAACAGTTCGATCATGAGCGAAACGGGCCGCGCCACCCCGATGGCGTAGGCGATCTGGACTTCACAGCGCCGGGCCGCCCCCGACGCCACGACGTGCTTGGCCACCCACCTCGCGGCGTACGCTCCCGAGCGGTCGACCTTGGAAGGGTCCTTGCCCGAGAA
>DATJST010000211.1:0-5292 GCA_035503975.1 Acidimicrobiales bacterium
CCGGGCGAGCTCGCCGACCCGCATGCTGCTGGGATGGCCCGCCCTCGGCGTCGGGGAGGGGCCCATGCCCAACTCTACAGACCTCTACACAAAGTACAAGACTTCCTCCCTTGAGTTCGGAGGTATCTCTTGTACAACGGACGCGACTGAGCCGAAGATCGCGGTGTGGCCGCGTTCTCTCGTGCCCCCCTGCTCCCGGCTCTCGGAGGCGCTGTGGCGATTTATGACACAGGTACTGCCGAGCATTCGACGCGGGTCGCGCAGGCATCGAGGGCCATGGCCGAGCGGCTTGGCATGTCGGAGCAGGACGTCGAGGCAATCTCGTGGGCTGGGATGCTCCACGACCTGGGCAAACTTGGCGTCGGGGTCGACGTGCTCCGCAAGAAGGGACCTTTGGACGAGAACGATTGGGCCCAGATCCACCGCCACCCCATCATCGGTTCAGATCTGGTGCTCGCTATCTCGCCTGAGCTTGCCCCGATCGCTGAGGCCATAAGGGCCCACCATGAACGCTGGGACGGCAGCGGTTACCCCGACCACCTCGCCGGCGGTGACATCCCCGCGCTGGGAAGGATCGTCGCCATTGCCGACGCATACGACTCCATGACCCAGGCCCGGCCCTACCGTGCTCGACGGCTCAGCGCGGCACATGCCCTCGAGGAGATCCGCAAAGGGGCGGGGCGCCAGTTCGACCCTGGTCTCGTGCCGATTTTCATCGGCCTTCATGCCCCGGGCTCGATCGCGCCAGCTTCAGCGCGGGAGCCCGCCTGAACCAGTAGTCCTCGCAAGCTTGTTCGCCGCTCTGTAGCGAACCCTCGGCTGGCGTCCCTTGGTGGAACGGCCTGCAGTGCTTCATTGGGCAAGAGCTGCCCTGGCTGAGGCGTCACGCCCGACTTCCGACAGCGCCCGAGCACTCGAGCAGGTCGTAGCCGCGACCTGCTCCTTGATCTCGGCGAACGGCCCGTCGGTACCGACCAGCTCCCGTCGGCGGAGGCCTTGGCGGCTTCGTCCCACGGCTTGGCCGCTGGCAGCTCGTCGTCGACATCGTCGTCGACCACGTGGACCAGCAAGTACTGAACCGGCGCCAGCCCCTCAGTGCCCAACTAGGGCGGCGGCGGCCGCGCTGGCCTCTTTCCTCGTACGGGTCACCGCCCGCCGTCAGTACTTGCGTGAAAGGCGCTGGCGTCAACGGTGGCCTCAAAATCTACCTCCACCCGCTGCCACGGACGGTGAGCGGACATCAGCCTTCGTACTCCATCGATACTACTGTTGGTAGTATGACGGTATGAAAGTGAGTGTCAGCCTTCCCGACGAAGACGTGGACTTCCTGGACGCGTACGCCAGTTCCCAAGGCTTCGCGTCTCGTTCTGCAGTGGTGCACAAGGCCGTTCGGCTCCTTCGGGCCTCCGAGCTCGGGCCGGCCTATGAAGATGCATGGAAGGAGTGGACGACAGGCGACGAAGCCACGGCCTGGGAGCCCACGGCGAGCGACGGGCTCAACTGATGCGACGAGGCGAGATCCGCCTCGTCGACCTCGACCCGGTGCGCGGTTCCGAGGCCAACAAGAGACGACCGGCCGTGATCGTGAGCAACGACGGGGCGAACAGCACAGCCGCCCGGCTCGGACGAGGGGTGGTGACAGTTGTCCCAGTCACATCGAGCACCGACCGGGTCTACCCTTTCCAGGTGCTGCTGCCAGCGTCGGGGACCGGCCTCGACCGCGACTCAAAGGCGCAAGCAGAACAGGTGAGGTCGGTAGCCGTCGAACGTGTCGGAACACTGGTCGGCGTAGTACCGCGAGAGGTCCTCGCCTCGCTGGACGAAGCGCTGAGGCTTCATTTAGCACTGTAAGCGAACAGATGGCACCAATGCGCGAGGGCACTGACCGATTGGGGCGCAGAATGCTCCATCTCGCGCCGCCCCGAGATGGGCGATTTGACGCAGCCGGGCGTGCAAACAACGGTGATGTGTGACGTGACCATGATGAAAGATGAAAGATGAAAGAGGATCTCCGGTCGCAGTTGCGCCGAGCGGGGCACTCCATCGCGTGCCTCGCGGCCGCCGCCTAGCGGGGTAGCGCCCTCCAGCGTCGCCCTGCTCAGTAGCACCGGCAAAAGAGCTCCGTCATCGTCTCTAGGAGTGATGCGGTCTCCGATCCCGGGGCGTATCACTCGGCTGAGTAAGGCTCTTTCCGATCATGTTGTGCCAGATGGGCCAGTTCCGGGGCGCCCAAGCCGTTGTACCGCCGTGTTCGGTAAGCCGATGATCGCCCGGGTGCGGACGAGGATCTCTGTGATTACAGCGTCCCCGGTCACCTCGAGGTGGCGTTGCTCAGCCGCTGGCATGTTGTTGGTGAGGAGCCTCCACGCTTGGTCAGTGGTCAGTCGCAAGGTCGCGACGACCCGCCGACCATGACCTTCGACGAACTCCCACTCCGGACCATTTGCCTCTAGCACCCAGTGCCGCTTGAGCGAGCCGAGCACAATGATAGAAACCATGTCGCCCCTGGGTCGTGGGGCTGAAGCGAGACGGCGGGGGTAAGCCCATTTGAGGGTGTCTAGTACCGCCGACGCCGTGCCGCTGTCCAAGTCGACTGGGTGGCTCAGTGCCATATGCAACTGTTGACGGTGGATCCATTGCTCGCTGAGTTCCCGGCCTTGGTCGAGCCACCGTGGGACTGGCCCCGAGCTCGCCCAACTGACGGACGCTGCTAGCTCGCTTGGGTCCTGGCGCTGCCACGTCTCGACTACCCGCGGGCCGGTCCACGCCAACAGATCGACAACCAGCTGAGGGCTGAGCCGTCTGGTGGCTCGCACCCATTCGTCCTGCAGGGCGTCGAGCCAGCGCACGAAGTCGGCTTCGTCGGGCAGCTCCGCTGGCGGGGGTATCCCGAAGAAGTCGTCCCTTTGACGCGCTAATAGCCCCATGTCGTCCCCCAACAGGTGGCGAGCCAGGTCGAGGACGGTCCAACCGGGACAAGGGGTCGGCCTTGCCCATTCGGCGTCGGCCAGCTCGCGCAGCAGGTCGAGCAGCGCCTGCCGCTCCTCGGCAAAGAGTGGCCGATAGTCCACGGCTCCGTGCGCTGGGATGGTCACAGATCAACTTTGGCAAATGTAAGAGGGGAGGCAGCGCCTTAGGTATAAGACGCCCGCGTCTTCAGCGGAGGGACCCGTGAGCCCTAAGAGCTGTCACCGGCTAACAGGACAGCTCCGGGTGCGGCGGTGCCCACGAGCCCGGGCCCGAAATAGCGACCAGCTAGGTCCTTCGCCGCGGGAGCGTCAGAGGCCCGCGAGAGGTGGGCGAGCACGAGCGCTCTGACTTGAGCTTCCGCTGCGACGATGGCCGCCAACTCGGGCGTCATGTGGCCATGCGACTCGATGTCCTCTGGCGGCGCGTGTAGCCAAGTCGCTTCACAGATGAAAAGGTTGGCACGGTCGGCGGCGGCAAGGAGACCGTCACATGGCCCCGTGTCCGAGGAGAACACGGCGACGCCCCGAGGTGAGCAGAAACGGAGAGCCGCAGAGGGGACTGCGTGGCGGACGGCGAAACCGGTGAGCGACAGGAGCGACAGGTCAATTCCGAGGTCAGCAGAGTGTCCCTCCATGGGCAAGGTCGTCAGTTCGAAAGACAATGCGATCGTGTTCCCCATGGCAGGCAACGTCGGGACGGCGAACAGGTCGTCCAGGGCCCCTGCCGTTGCCAGAGTGGCAGGTAAAGCAAACAACGGGATCTTCGGAGTGGGGTCGGGGAACCGTCTTGCGTACGCGAGCCCGATGAGGTCAGCTAAGTGGTCGGCGTGTTGGTGGGTGAACACCGTACAGGGCCACCACGGGAGCGGTGGCCCCGGCTGGCCCAAACGGGAGCGCGAGCGTCGCCGCCTGGTCCGCCACAAAAGTCCTGCGTGGGCTGACGTTATGGCGTTCCCGTTATCCCCCGCGATGAGGGCTCGTCGCGCGTGCTCGGCTTCGCCGTGGCTGACCACATCGGGACCAACGGCCCACCCGGCGATCGCGGCGCCAGGGCGGGGCGCTCAGACCTTCAGCGTGACGGTGCGGGGCGGCCCGCCCAATGGGTCGTAGCTCACCACCGTGGCCGGCACGGCCAGGCTGGGGTCGGCAAAGACGGCTTGTAGGCGGGCCAGGTCCGGGGCCGGAGCCGCCGTCAAGGCCGCCACGGAGTCCACCTGCTCAACTGACGCCTCGCCGCCGTCGGGCTGCTCGAGCAGCCCCCACGAATCCCACAGCAACGTCTCCACCTTGTTGAGGAAGGCCAAGTCGAGCACGACGTTGTGCCGCAGGTACGGCCACCCCCGCAGCTCGGCGACGTCCACGAACGGGCTGACCACGAAGGTCCCCGGGTCGGCCAGGCCCGACCGGCACCGCCGCCATGCCTCCCCGCCGATCAGGAAGTCCTCTGGGCTGACATCCATGGGGTCGACCTGCCCGCCGCTCGGGGCCGTGTGCGGCTCGTGCAGCTGGGGGTCGACCAGCCGCCAGCGGCCCGTGCCGGCGTCCCAGACTTCGGCCACCACGTGGTCGACGAAGTAGCCCGGGAAGAAGTAGCTAGCAAAGCCCACCCGGGCGCGCCCGGCGATGCCCATGGCGCGCGCCATCGTCAAGAACAGCACGGTGAAGTCCCGGCAACAGCCCACCAGGCGGCGCTCCAGCGGGCGCGGCGCCACGAGGCCCCCGTCGTCCAGCTCGGCCAACCGGGCCAACATCGCCTCCGCGTAGCGGGTGTCGATCTCGGCCATGCGCTCGGGGCTCACGCCGTGGGCCAGTGGGTCGTCGCCCCGGTAGTGGGCCACGAGGCCCTGGGCCGCCCGCCGTAGACCGGCGATGCTCGACGGCAGCCCGCCCAGGAGGGCGGACTCCTGGCCCGGGTCTGTCACCCGGCTCTGGGACGAGTAGTAGCGAAGCTCTTCAGGAGTGGCCATCGTCCGCAGGCTACCGGGCCAACGGACGACGCGCCCTGGGCCTCCGGCCCAGCCTGGCACGCTCACGGGTCGCGTTTCCCGTTCTCTTTCCCATGGCTTCGTCTCCTTCGCCTTCGTGCCGTCTCGTCCATGCCCGGCTGGCTTCAGGCCTTTACCGCGCACCAGGCGGTCAGCTACGCCGCTGGCGCCGTCCGTGCTCTCACCGTCGGCGGCCCGGCGGCCACCGCAGTGGTCAGCACGCTCGCCTGGAGCGTCGGCATCCTCGCCGTCTTCGCAACGCTCGCGATCCGCCACTGCCCAAGAACGTCCGTCAGATGGCCCGATGCCAGCCCTAACGGCGAACGGCGTGATCAACT
>DATJST010000212.1:0-40405 GCA_035503975.1 Acidimicrobiales bacterium
CCTTGATCTGGCGATCGACGGCCAGCTGCGCGATCGTCGCGAGTGTCCCTTGGACCGCGCGCTGCCGCGGGAGCGTTCCGCGCTGGACGAGCGCGGCCGGCTCGTCCAGCGAGCGTCCTCCCTCGATCAGCCGGGCGGTGATCCCCGGCAGCTGGCGCACGCCCATGTAGACGACCAGGGTTCCAGGAAACGCGCTGAGCGCGCTCCAGTCGAGCGCGGATTCGGCCTTCTCGGGATCCTCGTGGCCGGTGAGGAACGCGACCGAGCTGGCCGAGTCGCGATGGGTCACCGGAATGCCCGCGTAGGCGGGAGCGGCGATCCCCGCGGTGACCCCGGGCACGACCTCGAACGCGATGCCGGCGTCGAGCAGCGCCTCGGCCTCCTCTCCCCCTCGGCCGAAGACGAACGGGTCACCGCCCTTCAGGCGCACGACCCGCAGACCCTTGAGCGCCCGCGCCACCAAGAGCTTGTTGATCGCCGCCTGGTCGCCCCGGTCGTCAGGCTGCTTGCCCACATCGGCTCGCTCCGCGCCCGGAGGTGCTAGCGCCAGCAGGGCCGGGTCGGTCAAGCGGTCGTGGACGACGACGTCGGCTTGGGCCAGCACCTCCGCGCCCCGCACGGTGAGCAGGCCGGGGTCACCGGGGCCGGCCCCGACGAGGTAGACGGTGCCCGGTGGCGGAGGAGGCGGCGTCCCGTCGGTCACGCCGGCCTCGGTCACGCCGGCCTCGGTCACGCCGGCCTCGGGGCTCACGTCCGCCCCCGCATGGACGCGAGCAGCTGCCGCCCGCCGCTATCGAGCACCAGGGCCGCCACGGCGCGCCCGAGCGCGTCCGGCTCGGTTACCGCCCGGTTCGCCTGCCGGCGCACAACGGTCTTACCGTCGACGCTGGCCAGCAAGCCCTCCAGCATGAGGTGCCCGTCGGCGCTGAGCCGCGCGTGACCGCCCACGGGAAGGTCACAGCCGCCTCCGATGGCGGCCAGGAACGCCCGCTCGGCTTCGACGGGCGCCCGGACGGCGGCATCGTCGATTGCCGCCAATAACTCGATCGTTGCACTGTCGCCCTCGCGGCATTCCACGGCGAGCGCTGCCTGTGCAACCTGGGGGACCATGAGCTCGACGGCAAGAGGTTCGACAGTCGGCGGCGCCAGCTGCAGGCGTTCGAGGGCGGTCATCGCCACCACGATTGCGCCACCCGCGGGCACCTTGCCAAGGCGAGTAGTTATATTGCCGCGCAGGCTCACGAACGAAAGGTCGGGGCGAAGATGAGCCAGTTGCGCCCGCCTGCGCTGGCTGCCCGTGGCGACGGTCGCGCCCGGGGCGAGCTCGCTCAGGCGGCTGCCGACCAGCGCGTCGCGAGGATCACCCCGCTCGGGTAGCGCCGCCAGCACCAGCCCGGGAGCGCTCACCGGTGGCAGATCCTTGGCCGAGTGGACCGCCACGTCGGCGTGGCCGTCGAGGACAGACATCTGCACCTCGCCCACGAACACGCCGCGCCCGCCGATTTGCCATACGGGGACGTCCCAGTGCCGGTCCCCTGCTGTGCTCACCGGCACCAGGGCCACTTCGAGGCCAGGTTGGGCCGCTTCGAGCAGGGAGGCGACGCGCCGCGCCTGCCAGAGGGCCAGCTGGCTCCCGCGGGTAGCCAGGCGCAGCACTAAGGCTCGAGGCCGAAGATGTCCCTGAAGGCCTCGGCCAGCGCCTCACCTCTGGCGGTGCCGGCCGCCGCCTTCAAGTTGACGGTCGGTTCATGGACGAGCTTGGCGGCGACCCGTCTTGCCAGTTGTTCCGCGGCGGCATGCTGCTCAGCGCTCAGCGGGCCTAACCGGTTCTCGAGGCGGGCCAGCTCGTCGCGCCAGATGCTCTCGGCCCGCTCGTGCAGCGCGGCGACGAGCGGCGCGACGGACCGCTCGGCCAGCGAGCTGTTGTAGCGCCCGAGCTCCTCGGTGACGATCTGCTCCACCGCAGGTACCTCGGCGCGGCGCTCCCCCAGTTGGGCGGAAACGAAGGCACCGATGTCGTCCATGTCGAGCAGCGTGACCCCGGCCAGGTCGGCGACGCCGGGCCCGACGTTGCGGGGCACGGCCAAGTCGATCACGACGAGCGCACGGTCTCGCCGATGGGGCGGCAGGCTCGCCACGTCGAGCACGGCCGCCTCGGCCGCAGTGCAACAGGCAATGACGTCAACGCCGGCCAGCGCCCCGGGAACAGCGTCCCATGTGATGGCACGGCCCGCTACCATGCTCGCCAGCCGCTCAGCCCGCGAGCGGGCCCGGTTGGCCAGGAGCAGGGGCAGCATCCCGCTGGTGGCGGCGAAAGCGCGGGCGGCCACCTCGCCCGCCTCGCCCACTCCGAGCACGAGCGCCTGCTTGCCCTCGAGGCCGCCGAGATGGCGAGCGGCCAGAGCCGGAGCCGCATAGGCGAGCGAAGTAGTGCCCCGGGCGATCCCAGTTTCGGTACGGGCTCGCTTGCCAACCAAGGTGGCATGGCGGAACGCGGCGCCGAGCACCGGTCCGCTGGTTCCTTCGCGCTTCGCGACGTCGCCGGCATGGCGGACCTGTCGCAGCACCTCCGGTTCGCCCAGGGCGGCCGAGTCCAAGCCGCACGCCACCCGGAAAAGATGACTGACCGCCGCCTCGTCGAAGTAGGAGTAGAGGTGGCCGGCGAACGCTTCGGGTGGGCACCCGCTCCAGGCCGCGAGGAACTCGCGGATGTCCGCCATTGCGCCGTGGAAGCGGTTGACCACGGCGTAGACCTCGGTGCGCATGCAGGTGGAAAGAACGACCACCTCTTCGAGGTGCGGTCGCTCGCGTAGGTCGGCGAGCGCCTTGGGCAGCTCGGGCGGGCCCACAATGAGAGGCTCGAGCACCTCCAGTGGGACCGTGCGATGATTTATCCCTACTACCGCGACAGACACGCCTCGAGTCGCTCCTTTGCTTCGGCTCGCCGTCCTTGGCGTATCAGTTCGAGCATGTCCGGCCCGAGGCCGGGGCGCCAGTCGATTCCTTCGGTGCTCCGGCCCTGCGCTTTGAGCTCCGCCCGAGCGCCTGCCAACAGCTCGGCGAGCTCGGCGAGCTCGGGGCCCATCTGGGCGGCGAACTGCGCTTTCAACCAAGACGCCAGGGCCGGGCTGTAACCCGAGGTCGAGACGGCCACCGTAACTGGCCCCCGGCGAGTGACCGCGGGCAGCATGAAAGAGCAGCGCTCCGGGTCGTCCGCCGAGTTCACCCATACGCCAGCGGCTTCACCGTCGTCAAAGACCTGCTGGTTGACTGTTGCGTCGCCTGTCGCGGCGACCACCAGCCAGTAACCAGCTGCGTCCCCCGCCCGGTAGGGCCGCTCCTCTACCGAGGCCAGACCGGGGAGTTCTCTCATTACGGGCATGACCCTGGTCGCCACCACGTGGACCTCGGCGCCGGCAGCGAGCAGGCCCGCGGCCTTGCGCTCCGCCACGTGGCCACCTCCGACGACGAGGCAACGGCGACCCCCTAGGAGCAGGGCGACCGGGTAAACGGGGGTCGCTGCGGGCATGTGGCCTCGGGTTCAGTCCCGGCCCGCGGGCGCGCCCACCCCGGTGGCATCGCGCGGCGCATTTTCGTCCATACCGTCCGTCCCCTCATGGTCGATGGCGGCCGGCGGCTCCAGGCGGCGGGAGTGCTCATAGTAGCCGAGGATCTGCAGCTCGACGGCGAGGTCGACTTTGCGTACAAAGACCTCGGAGCCAACGCTGAGCACCGTCGGGGCGAAGTTCAGTACCGACGTCACGCCCGCTTTTGCCAAGCGGTCGGCGATTTCTTGCGCGACCGACGCCGGCGTGGCGATGAGCGCCATGGTTATCTGCTTTTCTCGCACGACCCGGTCGAGATCGGAGAGAGGGTGGACCTCGGCCGTCCCGAGCCGCTGGCCTACCTTGCCGGGATCGCTGTCAAAGGCGGCAACCACGTGGAAGCCCCTTTCGGCGAAGCCGCGGTAGTGCCCAAGTGCCTGGCCCAGGTTGCCCGCTCCCACCAGGGCCACGTTGTACTCGCGGTTGAGCCCGAGCTGGCGGTTGATGTGCTGATGGAGCGACTCGACGTCGTAGCCGATGCCGCGCGTACCATAAGAGCCGAGGTAGGAAAGGTCTTTGCGGACTTGGGCGGCATTGGCGCCCACCCTCCCCGCCAGCTCGTCAGAGGAAATCGTGACCTGCCCCTCGTTGTGCGCGTCGGCCAAAGCCCTCATGTAAAGCGGTAGGCGCTTGACTGTGGCTTCGGGTAACAGCCGGGAGCCAGGAGCGGCCTTGAGCGGCGGGACAGGCACGGGAACAATCGTATGCCCACGTCCCGGCGTCGCTGCCCGCGGACGAGCCATCATGGGGATGTGGACATCGAAGACAGAGGCGTTCGCATGGGCGCGGAGCTCCCGGCCAGTGAGCAGGCGGCGGCGGGCGCGAGCGGCACGATCGTGCCACCTGCTGGCGGCACCTCGAGCGGGCCGAGCGATGAGGGCCGCGAGCACGACGAGGGTCGTGATGGCACCTCGCCCCAGGCGGCCGCGCCGAGCCCCGCAACGAGGCTTGTGCGCCGGCAGCGGATCGCCTTGATCGCCCACGACAACCGTAAGACAGACCTGCTCGAATGGGCGCGCTACAACCGCCTTTCGCTCGCCATCCATGAGTTACTGGCCACCGGCACGACGGGGCGGCTCGTAACCAGCGAGCTCGGCCTCCCCGTCGAGAGGGTGGAGAGCGGACCGCTCGGCGGTGACCTCCAGATCGGCGCCATGATCGCCGAAGGCCGGGTGGACATGCTGGTGTTCTTCTGGGACCCGCTCGAACCCCAGCCACATGACCCCGATGTCAAAGCGCTCCTGCGTGTGGCCGTCGTCTGGAACATCCCGATCGCCTGCAACCGCGCGACCGCCGACTTCCTTATATCGTCGCCCCTCATGCGAGAGCCCTACGAGCGGGCAACTCGTCACTACGGACCAGCGATGAAGCCCGGCGCCACGGCACCCGCCTAGCGGCAAGCACAACGCCGGCACCCGCTAGCTAAAAGCGAGCTCCACCGGCACTGCCATCAGCTCGCCGCGGTCGGCCCGCCGGCTCTGCGGTCAACCGGCCACTGTGTACTGCGCGGCGAGGTAGCTGTCGACGTCCTCTTCCCGTATGCGGTACGACCGCCCTACCCGCACGGCCGGGAGCTGGCCCGACTGTACGAGGCGGTAGACCGTCATGTTGGAAACCCGGAGCAGGTCGGCTACCTCACCGACGGTGACATAGTGCGACCGGGACCGGGCATCGTTAGGCTTGCCCATCTTCAACCCTTCTCCACTTGCCAGGGTAGGCGAAAACGGTGCGCTCTGCCCAGGGGGGCCCCGGCCGTCCCTGCGGTGCCGGCCGGGATGGGCGAGCCGGGGGGATCAGGGGGGCGGTGCCGCAGGCGACCCCAGTTCGCGCGCCCGTCGGGCGGCTGCGACCGAAGCTTCAATGAACGCCGAACGGGTGCCGCTTGCTTCCAGCTGGCGTAGCCCTGCCGCGGTAGTGCCTCCGGGGGAAGTGACGGCGGCCCGCCAGGACTCCGGCCCTTCCGGCGTCTCGACCAGGAGGCGGCCGGCCCCGAGAAGTGTCTGGGCGGCGAGGCGGGCGGCTACGGCCCGGGCGAGGCCCATGAGCACGCCGGCGTCGGTCAAAGCCTCGGCCACCAGGAACAGGTAGGCCGGCCCCGAGCCCGACAGGCCGGTGACCGCGGCCAGCAGGTGCTCGGGGACCTGGACGGTAACGCCAACGGCGGCAAGCACGCCGGCCGCCCATTCGATGTCTGCCTCGCCGGCACTGGTGCCCCCGGCAATGGCGCTCGCCGACGACCCCACGAGCGCGGCGATATTGGGCATGGCCCGCACGACGGCGATGCCCGGCCCGCACCAGTGCTCGAGGTCGGAAGTGGTTATGCCACCGGCGATCGACAGGGCGCGCCGTACGCCGCGCGCCGCGAGCTGGCGGCACACCCCCTCTACGTCCTGCGGCTTGACGGCCACGACGGCGGCCTCGGCAGGAGCCATCTCGGTGCCGACGACGACCAGGCTGGGGTAATTGGCACACAGGCTGCCGGGGCTCGCCAGCTCGTCCCGCCGTGCAGCGGAAACCTCGCTCACGACGACCTCGGAGGGCTCCGCCCAACCTGAGACGAGCAGGCCCCTCACGAGCGCCTCTCCCATCCTCCCGCCGCCTACAACCAAGAGTTTTGCGACCATGTTCATGACGCTAGAGGGTGGCGCGCCTCTCGATCGGGCTCACGGGCGCGGCTACGATCGCGTGGTGCCGTAGCCCGGCGAGCCTCCCGCCATTTCGTTCGGGGAAGTGCGAAGTGCCGGTGCTCACGGGCTGCGGCCCCCGCTCGTCCAGCGTGGCGGCTTGCAGCGCCTCAGGTACAGCTGACCAGAGTTCGCCCCGTGAGCACCTCGGCCAGCTCGGCCATGCGCTGGGCGGCCGCGGCCCAGGTGAAGCCGGCGGCGCGTTCGCGCGCGGCCCCACCCATCAAGCGGGCCAGGGCGCGGTCGGCCAGCAGTTCGCTCAAGTAGTGGGCGAAAGCGGCGGCGTCATCGGGCGGGGCCAGGAAGCCGGTCCGGCCGTGGTCTACCAGATGGCTGAGCCCCCCGATGGCCGATGCCACCACCGGGGTGCCGCAGGCGGCCGCCTCGAGCGCAACGAGCCCGAAGGACTCCGACCGGCTGGGCACGACCACCGCGTCGACAGCCCGGTAATAGGTGGACAGCACCTCGTGGGGCTGCGGGTCGAAGAGGCGCACGCGCCCGCTCAAGCCCCGATCGCGGGCGAGCGCGAGGGCACGGCCCAGCTCCTGTTGCCCGCTTGGGCCACTCGGTCCTCCTATGACGACCAGTTCAGCTTCGGCGCCGCGGCTGCCGTGCTCAGCTAGGTGGCCGAGTGCAGCGATCGCGGTGACCAGCCCCTTTAGCGGCTGGATGCGCCCAACGAAAGCAATCAACGGGACGGAGGCGGGGAGCCTCACAGCTCGCCGCGCTTGGGCCTGGTCACCGGGCGAGAAGAAGGCGTGGTCGACACCGGGCGAGATCGTTTCGACGCGGTCCCGGTCGGCGCTGTAGAGCCGCACCAGCTGTTCGACCTCTTCGGGCGCCGAGGCGAGCACGGCGTCAGAGCAGCCAATGGCCGCTGCCTCGCCCGCTGCCCGCCGGCCGCCTGGGTCGGCCTCGCCCTCGCCCGCTTCCTCCTTGGCTCGTTGCAGGGTGTGGAACGTGGTCACCAGTGGGAGGTCGAGAGCATGTTTGAGGGCGTGGCCAGCCGCGGCCGACAGCCAGTAGTTCCCGTGGATGAGGTCGACCGCATCGCCGCCGGCCCTCAGTTCCACGAGGCTCGCGGCGACACCTGCGGTCCAACTTTCGACGAGGCCGAAGAGCTCTTGCTTACCTACCGGCGCGGCGGGGCCGGCGTCCACATGGTGGGCCCGCAACCCCGGCTCCACCCACAGCGAGCTGGGCTGGCCGGGATGCTCGCGCCTGGTGTAGACCTCGCAGCGCACACCCGAACGTGCGAGCGCGCTGGCTAAGCGGCGGACGTAGACGTTCATGCCGCCCGCGTCGGCGGTCCCTGGTTGGGCGAGCGGGGAAGTGTGCATGGAGAGCACAGCAAGGGCCGTCACCCGGCCGAGGCTACCGGCGCACCGTGACGTCCCGGCTCGACGGACCTGGCGGCGGGCCGAGCTCCCGGCTCAACTGGGGGGTGGGCGGTGGGCGGTGGGCGGTGGGCGGTGGGCGGCGCGGCGGCGCGGCAGCGCGGCACCCTCTCGGGTGCGGTTCGCCCACCTAATGGAGCAGGGCGTCGACCGTCGCCTCGCCGTCGCGGTAACGGCGCACGAGCTCTTCTTGCAGCTTGTCTTGGATGTCGTGCAGGGACCGCCGTTCGCTAGAGACATCCCGCTCCAGCTCGGAAAGCCTGTCGAGCAGGTCGTCCAGCTCATCGGAGCTGAGTTCGCCGAGCGAGCCGAGCCGCTCGGACGGGAGCACTTCTTCGACGCGCGCGGTGAGGCTCACCTGGACGCCCTCGGAGGGGGCCAGGTAAGCAGGCAAACGACCGGGGCCTTCTCCTCGTTGCGAGCGCTCTCCCAGGATCTGAGGCAGCTGTTCGACCAGGATTTCCGGGCTCGGCTCGGACAAGCCCTGGCGGCGGCGCTGGGATTGGGCCATGACCAAGTCGATGCGGGCCTGGGCTAGGCGGCGCACGTAAGACAGTTCCATCTCCAGTTCGGCACAGGCGTCCCTCTTGGCGCGCAGCTTTGCCAAAGGAAGCTCGTGCAGGTCCACCAAGTAGTTAGGGTCGAACGCCTCCAGCATGCGGAAATGAGCCACACATCGAGGGTAGCTCAGCTCAACCGCCTGAGACGGGGGGCACCACCGCGACTTCGTCACCGGCCACCAGGAGCGTCGCCGCTTTGGCCGGGGCACCGTTGACCCAGGTCGCACAGGTTGCCATCACCGCTTCCAACCCGGGCCCGTACGTCGCGCAAAGTTGCTTGGCGAGCTGGTCAACCGTGGTGCCGTCGGCATTGACGGCTGTCCGCGCCACTCCCGCCGCCTCCCGGGCACTGGCGAAGAAGAGGACGGTGACCGCCGCTGTGGGTGAGCCCGCCGCGCCTGTCTGTGCCACCGGTGGCAGGTTAGCTCGTGCCGTACATCTGCCAAGATCTGGGTTGTGAAACAAAGTGCGAAGAGTCGCTTGCTGCTGGCCCGCCATGCTCAGTCGGTCTGGAACGCGGAGGGCCGTTGGCAGGGCTGGTCCGACGCCCCTCTTTCCGCGCTCGGTGCCGAACAAGCCCATATGGCGGGCAAAGCCTTGGCGGCGGCGGGGGTGCAGCCCGCTCTGGTGGCCAGCTCAGACCTGGTGCGAGCGAGCCGGACAGCGCAGATCATCGCCGACGAGCTCGGGTACTCGGGAGAAATGGTGCTCGACGCCGACCTCCGGGAACAGGATCTTGGCGACTGGAACGGCCTCACCCGCGACGAGATCGTCCGCCGCTGGCCTTCCGAGTTCGAAGCCCGCCGCCAAGGCAACCTGGGCACGGTCCCAGGCGGCGAAACCGGGCGCCACTTCCGGGAGCGGTGCCGAGCCGCCCTGGAGCGCTTGGCCGCACGTGGCGCCACCGAAACCATCGTCGTCGCCCACGGTGGGGTGGTGATCGCGGTCGAGTGCGTGCTCGGTACCTGGGTGGCCGACGCCCATCACGGCAACCTGAGCGGGTGGTGGCTCGAGGCACGCGGCTCGGGTGCCGAGGCGGACCTGGTGCCCCTGGGGCGAGTGGACCTGCTTAGCGAGCCCGTTTTCGTACCGAGCCCGGCAACGCCCGAAACGGTCACTGGCACCGCGTAGTTTCGCGGTCATGAAGGTTGAGGTTGTCCGCAGCCGGCGCCGGCGCAAGACCATCCAGGCGCGCCAAGTTGGGGAGGTCTTACTCGTTAGCGTCCCCGCCAGTCTCAGCGCGGCCGAGGAGGAGCACTGGGTGGCCGAGATGCTGCGGCGCGCGGAACGCCGGGCGGAGCGCAGCCAGCAAACTGGCAAGGTGGACTTGGCTCAGCGGGCGAGCTCGCTGGCTGCGCGGCTCGGGCTGGCGTCGCCGGCCGATATCCGCTGGGTGGACAACCAAGAGTCGAGGTGGGGGAGCTGCACGCCGAGCGCGGCCACCATCCGCATCTCGTCCCGGCTTGCGTCGGAGCCACTGTGGGTGATCGATTACGTGATCGTGCACGAGCTTGCCCACCTACATGTCCACGGCCATGGCAAGTCGTTCTGGCGCTTGGTAAACCGCTACCCGTTGGCGGAGCGGGCGCGGGGGTTCCTCCTCGCTCGTGGCCTCGGTGACCCCGGCCTCCCGTCGCCCGACGCGCTCGCTGGCACCTGAGAGCGCGCCGGACTTGCCCGCCAGCTGGGATGCTTCTGCCCGTCGCGGCCTCGTTAGCGATGCCCGCTTCGCGGCGCCGAGCCGGCGCTCTCCAGGGTTGCCGCTGATCGCCGAGGGAGAAAGGGGCGGCGAAGTCGCGGTCAAGGTGGGGCCGTTGGTGCCCGGCGCGCAACCGGTCGTGAGCGCGCAGGTCCATCCACTGGACCGGAGCCACGCACTGGACAGCGAAACCACTGCCGCCTTGGCCGCCGCCGCCGACACGGCCTGGCAACGGCGGTTGCCCCTGGTCATGTGGCTGGTCTCGGCGGGCGCCGACCTGGCCGAGGGTGTCGCCGTGCTCGACGGGCTGGGCCGCGTCGGACGGGCCCTGTGGCGTTGTTCAGGGGCTGTCCCGGTAGTCGTGGTCGTGGACGGCCCACTCATTTCGGGCCCCTCGCTCATGTTGGGCATGGCCGATTTCGTCGTCATGACGAAGCGCTCGCTCGCCTACGTCTCGGGGCCGGCGGCGGTGGCCGAGCTGACTGGCGTCAGCGTGCGGCCGGCCCAGCTAGGTGGGGCCACGGTGCACGCAGCGCGTTCGGGCGTCGCCTCAGTAGTGGCCGAGGACGCCGCCCACGCCCTCGAAGCCGTGGCCGAGCTGCTGTCTTTCCTGCCGAGCCACAGCGACGAGCTGGCGCGTCCCGTATGGACAGGCGACCCGGTGTCGCGCGAATCGCCGGGGCTGCGTTCGCTCATACCCGAGCGCGCCGCAGGCAGTTACGACGTACGCGAAGTGATCGCCGCGGTGGCTGACGACGGCCGTGTGTTCGAGCTACGCGCCGCTTGGGCGCCCCAACTGGTGACGTCACTGGTGCGCCTGGGTGGCCACACCATCGGTGTCCTCGCCAACCAACCCCAAGCCATGGCCGGCACGCTCGACATCGCCGCCTCCCAAAAAGGGGCGCGCTTTGTCGGCATGTGCGACTCGTTCAACTTGCCGCTGCTCACCCTGGTTGACACGTCGGGCTTTATGCCCGGACGCGACCTCGAGTGGCGAGGCATTATCCGCCACGGCGCGGAGCTTGTTTTCGCTTATGCCGAAGCCACCATCCCGCGGGTGTGCTTGGTCTTGCGCAAGGCGTACGGCGGGGCGTACATAGTCATGGACTCCAAGGGCATGGGCAACGACATCTGCATCGCCTGGCCGAGCGCGGAGATCGCCGTGATGGGTGCAGAGGGCGCGGTCAGCATCGTGCACAGGCGCGCCGACCCGGCCGCCAAGGCGGACCTCGTCGAGCAATACCAGCGTGACTTCCTGAACCCTTATGTGGCCGCCGAGCGAGGCTACGTCGACATGGTCATTGACCCGGCGGACACTCGGCGCGTCGTGGCCCGTTGCTTTGGCGCCCTACGTTCCAAGCGCGAGCGCCTCGTTCGTCGCAAGCACGGTAACAGTCCGCTCTAACCGCACTAGTGACGACAAGAGTGCGGCTGGACCGTCCAAGAGTGGGGTGAACCGTCCAAGAGTGCGGCCCGGGACGTCCAAGAGTGGGGTGAACCGTCCAAGAGTGGCCCGCCGCGAGGCCAGAGGGACAATTTGACCAGGGCAAACGCGATCTCGCGCCCTCATACCGTGCCACTCTTGGAGGTTTCGAGCCACTCTTGGACGATTCGCAAGCCACTCTTGGAGGTTTCAGAGCGTGCTTGCCTTGTGCGCGCGAGGTCTCTTCGCTTTGCCCGTCTTGGCGCTCGTCGCCTTGGCCCCGGCACTGGTGGGCGGCGGGTGCACCGCCAGCCAGCGCAGATGGGGTGCGCTGCGCGTGCGGCGGGCCGGGACGGCGGCCGGCACAGTGCCGTCCGGACGGAGCCAACCGCGGCGGCGGAAGAGGACCACCAGCAGCACGACGGTGGCCACTTGGAGGCCGATGCCGACTCCCAGGAACACGCCGAGCCCTCCCAGGCGGTCGACCATCCAAGCGAAATTCTGCCCGAAGAACCCGGTGAGGAAGCCAAGCGGCAGAAAAACGGTGGCAATGATGGTCAATTGCTTCATCACAACGTTCAGCCGGTTGGACACCGTGGACAGGTGGGTGTCGAGGGCGCCGGTCATGAGGTCGCGATAGCTGTCAACGAGGTCGCTCACCCGGATCAGGTGGTCGTAGACATCGCGGAAGTAATGCTCGCAGTCGGGCGTCATCCCGGGTAGCTCATCAGTTGAGAGCAGAGTGGCGAACACGTCACGCTGCGGGGTGACAACCTTGCGCAAGGCGATGAGCGAGCGCTTCATGTCGAACAACTGTCCGAGCTGGTCCTCGGTCGGTGCCTGGAGGATCTCGTCTTCGAGCTCGTCGATCCGTTCGTCAAGCGCGGCAAGGACGGGAAAGTAGCCATCCACCAGGCAGTCGATCACGCGGTAAAGAACCATCGGGATGTCCGAGACGGGTGCACCGCTGCGTACCCGCTTCACCACTTCCCCAACGGCCTGGCATGCCGTCCTGTGCACCGTGACGAGGTACTGCTTGGCACAGAAGCAGTGCATTTCGACGAGGTGCCCCGAGTCTCCCGGGCCGTAGGCGACTAAAAGTGAGAAGTTGTCATAGGTGTCGAGCTTGGGCCGCTGCCCGAAGTGCTGGGCATCCTCCAGGGCGAGCTCGTGCACCTGGAAGGTGTCGCGCAACAGGGAGTACACCGGCCCTTGCGGCGAGCACTCGTCGCCGTCTGCTTCGAGGTCCAGCCAGAAGGGTGTCCCGGCGGTGAGCAGGCTCTCGACTTCGGAAGTGGTCGGCTCCAGCTCCTTGCTGTCCAGTGTCATGAGGTGCCCGTTCACTGCTCGCTCCAACTACTCCTCGCCAACCAAGAACCCAGACAAATACTAAGTTCGTAGCGAGCAGGCGTCAGGGAACGGCGGCTCACCCGGTACGGTCCAGGAAGTCCAGGGATCTTTGGAGCACGAGCGCAGCCGCCTCTGGATGGTAGGACGGCAAGGAGCTGTCCGAGAAAAGGTGTGTGTTGCCGGGGTAAACGAACAGCTCTGCCAGCTCGGTGCCAACCGTAGTGACCAGTTCGCGAGCCGCGTCAATGTCGCCCTCGCCGGCGAAGAAGGGGTCGTTGTCCATGCCATGGATCTGCACGGGGACACCATCTGGCCACGGCCCAACCGCCCAGTCCCCACTGATGGGCAGGCAGGACTCGTAGAGCAATGCGCCGCGGGCGCCGGGCCGGGTCTGGGCGAACCGCTGAGCCTTGGCGGCTCCGAACGAGAAGCCGGCGTAGACAAGCGCCTCGGGCAGGCAGGCGACCGCCGCTTGGGCCCGTTCGGCTATGAGCTCGTCGCCCAGGCGCTGCGTCAGGCCAAATCCCTCGTCGATGCTGGCCGCCAGTTCGCCGTCGAACAGGTCTGGCGTGTGCACAGTGTGCCCGCCGGCACGCAGTGCGCCGGCGAACGCACGCACTCCCTCGGTGAGCCCCTGGATATGATGAAATACAACCACTTCTGCCATTTGGCTACCCCTCCTCCCCTCGCGTGCCGAGATACTGATAGGCCTTCGTCGCGCCCGCGTGACCAAGAGATGACGTTGTCGTCGCGCACACCCGCGTCGCAGGCGCCCCAGACAATTTCCCAAAGGTCACCTTAAGGCGACTCTAACGCCTTCGAGGATCATCTGTTCCGTAGACATGGGGCGCCGCGCTAGCCGACCGCCAGCGCCTCGGCCTCGACCGGCCGGCTTGGAGAGGACAAGATGGCAACCTTGTGCAGCAAAAGACATCATGCGGCCCACCGACGCCCGCTCCGGGGTACGGCCGCCGCCATTGCGCTGGTGGTGGGGACGACCGGCGCCATCACCGCGGCGGGCCCGGCATGGGCTTCGGCGCGCGCTGGGGCGCTCGGCTCCGTCCCTCACGTTGCCTCCGCGGGCACCCACGAGCACAGCGCGGTGGCAGGGAAGCCTGGCCCATTGTCAGGCACGTGGGCGGGAAGCTACAGTGGCTCCTTCAGCGGGACCTTCAAGCTGACCTGGAAGGAGTCCGGGGACAAGCTGAGCGGGACAATCATGATCTCCGCGTTCAGGAACAAGCCGACGAGTATCCACGGGACCGTTCATCGGAGCTCCATCAGCTTCGGTACCGTCGGTTCGGAGGCCATCACCTACTCGGGCTCGGTGTCCGGCAATTCGATGTCCGGCACTTGGAAGATCCTGGGTGGCGGCGGGGGCTCCTGGAAAGCCTCGAGGGCCTGACAATAATTACAAGCACCATGGTCACCTTGCTGGTACATGTGTGGCTATCCGACGAGAGCGAGGAGCCCGTTGCGGGCGTGCCGCCACCGCCTCCCCTAAGGGGAGTAGTGAGTGGCGGTGCAAGCCTCCGCCCCCGGCCGTTCAGTGGGCCAGACGAGCTTGTCTTACAGCTCAAAGGAGCGCTGGCCGACCGCTTGCAATCCGAACAATGCCGAGCCCGCACTACTCAAGACTGATAGGCCGGTTGGAGCAAGGCCTGGCCTCACACCGGCGTCCCCTAACTCCTGGGTGACGCCAGATCTGGGAAGGGCGCTGCTTCGACACCCATCTCGGCCATGCGGCTGCTGTAGGAACGGTATGCCCGGTGCGCCTCTCCGTGTTGCCCGCCAGCGAGCAGAACGCGGACCAGCTGGAGATGAGCTGCTTCGTCGTACGCGTCGCGCTCCAAGAGGCGCCGGACGTAACGCCCGGCGTCCGCGGCGTTGCCTCCCGACTCCGCCTCCTCGGCGAGAGCCCGGCAGGTGCGGACATAGGCGCTTCGCGCTTCATCGCGCACGGCGAGGGCCCAGTCGTCGTAAACGTTCTCCTCGAGGAAGTCGCCCCGGTAGGTTGACTCCGCCTGCCGTAACAACTCGACTGCATTGGCATCATTGTTGCGGATGAGCCTTAGGCCTTCGGCCGCTGCAGCGAAGAACCTCTCGATATCCACTTCGACCTGCTCGAGATCGAGACGGCAGGACTCCCGATCGGAGACCACAAACTCATTGCTCGACGCTCGCTTGGCCGGGTCTAGGACGGCACGCAGCGTGCTTAGTGCGACCGACAGGCGGTTGGCCACTTTATCCCTCGCTTCTTCGGGCCAGAGCATGTCCATGATCTCGTCGCGCGGCACCGGCCGGCCACGCCGGGCCAAGAGTATCTTGAGCAAGTCGCGGGCTTTGCGCGACTGCCAAGACGAGGCCGGTACCGGCTCGCCATCGACGAGTACCCGGAACCGGCCTAAGGTTTGGACCGAAAGGCGCGGGACCTGTTCGGTCATCGAGCCACTCCCAAGTTCGATCCTTTCGAGCAGGTGCTCGAGCGAGATGTGAGAGCGGACACCAAGACGGCGCAAGACTGCGCTCGCCTCGTCGGCTCGCGCCCTGTCCTTGCGAATGAGGCCGGCGAGGAAACCGGCCCGGGCGGCGCCGGTCGCAGACCTCAGCTCAGACCAAAGAGCGACTGCTTGTTCGATAGCTTCTGTGGCAGCTGGAGCCGAGGGAGATGCAGCGGCGCGAAGTTCCAGTGACCAGGCCAGGCCGGCACGGTCACGGCGCCCCCGGGCTTCGGCGGCGGCTTCCGAGGCACGCTGAACAGCTTCCCCGGCCCGGCCGTTAGCCAACGCGACCCACCCGGCCGCGAGAAGGGCTTCAACGTAGGCCATGCCAGGCCCGTAGCCGACGGCACGGGCCGCGAGCCGTTCGGCCACCTCAGGATCGTCCGTTGCGAGGGTCAACGCGAGGCCCGATAACGAGGGAACGAGGCCCTGTAGGTCCCCGGGCCCCTCGCAACGAGCAATAGCCTCCTCATAGGCTGCTCGCGCCAGCGCGATGTTGCCGCGGTCGCTGTAAATGCGGCCGAGGTGGCTTAGGGAATAAGCGACATCGAAGGCGCCGAGCCTCTCCGACTGCCGGCGGGCTTCGTCCAGGTCATTGACGGCCTCTTCGAGACGGCCCAAGAAATAGTACGCGCAACCCCGATTGGACAGGGCCAGTGCTCGGTACGAAGCGAAGCCGGCGAGGTCGGCCAACCGCAAAGCCATGTCCAGCTCGGCGATCGCTTCTTCGTAGTAGCCCTGCTCGAGGTGGAGCGAGCCACGGTTGGCACGAACACGCGCCTGCTGGAGCACGTCGCCCGCTTGTACCGCGCAATCGAGCGCGCGCAGGTAGTAGGCGTCATTGGCCAGGCGGTCGCCCTCGAGCGCGGCATGCATGGCCAGCGCCGTGTAGGCGCACGACAAAGCACCGGGATCGTTTGCGGCGCTGGCGGCAGCCTGTGCCCTCACGGCATCGTGCTTGCAGCCATCGGCGTCGCCGCGGAGCCATCTGGCAGCCGCCCGCCAGGCGAGGAGCATTGCTTGGTCGCGCTCGTCGCCACTGGTCGGGTCGCCAGACCCGTAGCACTCGAGCGCGAGGTCCAAATCTCCGCGGAAATGGTGGATCCTTGCGACCCGCCACGCTAAGGCGGTAGGCAAGGCGCTCGCGCCGCCCGCCGCGGCGCGGTATGAGCGCAGCGCGGCGTCCCAGTTGCCGACCACGTAATATGCCTCACCTGCCACGAACTCGATTGCCGGGCCCCGGCTGGCAGGTGCTAGAGCTTCGACGGCGGCGAGCACCTCGGTCGCTTCGCCGGCGCTCACGAGCTCCGCTCCCCGCCGTACCAGCATTTGCGCGACGGCTGCCCAGTCGGCACGTGCCCGGCAGTGCCGGAGGGCTTCTACCAGATGCCCTTCCTGTTCCAGCCAGGCCGCCGCAGCGCCGTCGATCCTTGTCGACTCCGCACGCTCCATCGGGAGCTCGGCCAGTGCCGTACCGCGCATCAGTGTGCTGAGCGAAAACCAGCCCAGGCGCTGGCCGCGGCCTTCGACGAAGATGCCACGCCGAGCCAAAGAACGAAGGATCTCAGCCGCTTTTGGCACTCCGAGCTGCTCGCAGAACCGTGCAGAAGCAAAACCTGCCTGTGCTACCACGGCAATTAGCCGGCGCACCTCTTCGGGCTCGGCAGCGAGCACTTCGGCGGCCAGGTACCGGTACACACTGCCGCCAGGTTGGCGGGCACGGTCGAGCACACCATCGCGCTCGGCGGGCTCGACAGCTCGAAGAGCCTCGGCGGCCAGCCGTACGGCTGCAGGCCAGCCTTCAGTCAACTGGTACAAGCGAGCAGCTACACCCGGGTCCGCCTCGCCGGTGACCATCGTCACCACCTCGGCCACCTCGCCTTTGGTGAAAGATAGGTCCGAGCCCGACAGCTCGAGTACCTGCCCGCGCCCTCGGAGCCGCTCGATGGCGAAGGGGGGCTCGACGCGCGAGCTCACGACGAGGTGGAAATTGGCGGGTGCCTGCCGGCATAAAGAGGTGATGAATTGGCCCGCGGCCGGCGAGGTCCCGACGTCGTGAAGGTCGTCGAGCACCAAGAACAGTTCCCGGGCCAGGTTCTCTTCCAGCGCCTGGGCCAGGAACTGGGCAAAGGCGTGAGCACGGCTGACGCTGTCGTCGTCGGTGGCCCCTTGGGAGCCGCCCGGCACGGTTACGGCAGTCAGTTCCCGCGGCACCAGGGGTACACGCAACCGCAGGGCGTCGATGACGCCGCGGGCGAGAGCCGGCATCTGAGCGTCCTCTGGCCCGAGCGAGTACCACGCCGCGTTACTTACAGCCGCCCACGAAGCCAGGAGCGTGGACTTGCCGAACCCCGGCCCGGCTACGACGACAGTGAGCCGCCTGCGTATGGCATCACTCAAGAGCGCCTGGAGGCGCGGGCGGGCGAGGTAAGACGGGCCGATCGCCGGGGGGACGAGCTTGACCGACAAAGTCGGCGTAACCGGAACGGGAAAGTTGACGTTCACGTTTATCACCGCCGGACCGGCCGCACGCCTAGCCGGTAAGGCCGCCCAGCACGAGCCCGCCCCGCCAGTAGCGCTGGAGGACAGTGAACATGACGACCAAGGGCACGATGCTCAAGAGCCCACCGGTGATGGCTAGTGCGAGATAGTCCTCGGTACCTCCTGCGATATTGGCGTGGTCCATCCAGATAGGTAACCCCTGCGTCAGTGTGTTTAGGTTTGCATTATTGTTAACTATGAACGGTAGAAAATAGTTGTTCCACGCTCCCACTACGTTCAACATCAGGACAGTGATCAGCGCGGGCACCATAAGAGGGACGGCGACTCGTAAAAAGATCGTTGTCTCACGCGCACCGTCCACCCGGGCGGCGTCCATTAGCTCCCTGGGTATCGAGGCGCCCACGTACACCCTCATCAGGTAGACGCTCGTTGGGCTGATCATAAATGGCATGAATATACCCGGCATCGTGCTGTCAAGGTGCACCTTGGCGTATAGCAGGTACAGTGGCACGGCGAAGGCCGCCACCGGTATGAGTAAGGCGGCCAAAACGCAAATGAACAGCGCGTTCTTACCTCTGAAGTCGAACCGAGCGAACCCATAGCCCGCCATTGCGGAAAGGATGGTAGCGCCTATACCACCCACGGCCGCGTATACTGCCGTGTTCCGCAACCATAACAGGAAGGAGCCGCCCTCGTCGTACGAAAATAACTCTTTGAGGTTGGAGAATAAGTAGAAGGGCTTCGCGAACCAAAAGCCGAACGTGGAGTTGAGGTTGGTCGTTGTTTTAGTCGCAGATACGAAGATCCACCAAACCGGGATAAGGGTAAAAATAGCGAATATGGCGCAGGCGATTGTGACCAGGTTGACGGTGCTACGGCGTAGGCCGTACAGGTGCAGAGGGAGCGCACCGGCGTCCGCTGAACGCTGCCTGGCGGAGGTAGCGCGAAATCTCTGCACTGCGACCATACTGCTCATGCGAGCCCCTCCTTGCGTCCAGTAGCGAAGCATCGCCTCTGAGCCATACCGGCGTCCCTGCTCACACTCTAATCGCGGGCAGCCCGGCCGCCGCCTTGGCTTCCTGTCCTGGGCTTCAACGCCACTGACCGGCGGCGCGCCCCCGCTTGCGCAAGGGCGCAGGTGCTCCTCCTACTGCCCGCGTTGGCCGTTCGGCTGCCGAGCGTGCCGCCACCATTTGGCGAACTCCTCCGCGGGCATGGGCCTTGCCCAGTTATAGCCCTGCGCCCTTTCGCAACCGAGGTCTGAAACGAGCGCTTGCAGGCGAGAGTCACTCACGCCTTCGGCCACCACGCTCAGGCCCATGGCGTGGCTCATCTCGATTATAGCCCGCACCACTGCGCTGGCACTGCTACCTGGTCCGAGCCGCTCCACGAAAGACCGATCGATCTTGACGGTGGTCACCGGTAACGTGTGCAAATAGGCGAGTGAAGAGTAGCCGGTCCCGAAATCGTCGATCGCCACTGGCAACCCCAGCTCCCTGAAGGCTTCCAGGGACCGGCGGGTGGCTACGCTGTCGGCCATCAGGACCGACTCAGTAACCTCGACGCAAAGTCGCCCGGGCTCCACGCCGTAGCGCTCGAGGACGCGGCGCACGAACTCCGGCATGCGAGGGTCGTCGAGCTGGCGCGCCGAGAAGTTGACCGCAAGATGGTCGAGGCGCGGCGCCCTCGCCTCGCGCTGCCAGGCGGCCATCTGGGCCACGGCCACTTCGAAGACCCACTGTCCGATCGGCCCAATAAGGCCCGACTCCTCGGCCACCGGGATGAAATCGGAAGGCGGGACGAGGCCTCGGTCGGGGCTGTTCCAGCGCACCAGAGCTTCGGCGGAACAGGGCAGGCCGTTGCTCGGGACGACAAGGGGTTGGTAGTGGACCGCAAACTCGCGCCGGGCCAATGCCTGGTGCAGCTCGGCCTCAAGTGCAAGCCGCCTGAACGAACGATGGTGCAATTCCTCGTCGAAGACATCCCAGCGCGCCCGGCCCCCCGCTTTCGCCCGGTACATGGCTGCGTCGGCGTCCCGCAGTACCGCGACCGGCTCCGCTCCTGAGGTCGGGAGGACAATGCCCGTGCTGGCCGTGAGCCTGAGCTCGCGCCCCCGGGTACGGATCGGCCGAGCCAGGAGCCCGTACAGACGCTCGGTCGCTTTGATGGCGTCCTCCGGTTGCCGCACGCCGTGAACGATGAAGACGAATTCGTCGCCGCTCATTCGCGCGACCGTGTCTGCGTTCCTGGCGCCGTGGGTAAAGCGCTCGGCCACCTCGCGGAGGACCTCGTCGCCCACGACGTGCCCGAGGCTGTCGTTCACCACCTTGAAGTGGTCAATGTCCAGGAACAAGACGGCCAGCCCCGGGCCGCCGACGCGCCGCCGCGCGAGTTCTTGGCCGAGCGTGTCGAGGAACACCGCGCGGTTGGCCAGGCCCGTGAGTGGGTCGTGGGACGCTTGGTAAGCGAGCGCCTCGTTGGCTCGGACTTCGTCGGTTACGTCCTCGAGAGTCGCGACCGCACCGGCGCCCTGCCCATCCCCTTTGGGGGCCACCATCAAGCGCAGGTGGCGGATGGCACCGTCGGGCCGGCGGAGCTTGTACCTTGCCTCGGCTCGCTGGCCCAAGCGCACGCGCTCCTGCAGCGCCAGGAGCTTGGGGATGTCGTCTGGGCATACGAGCTCGAGCCAGCGGTCACTACCCATCAGGTCCTCGATGTCGAGCCCTACGATTTCGGACGCCCTGGCGTTGGCGAACCTCAGCTCGCCAACACCGGCGGAGTCGATTATCCCGATCGGAGCGTTCGCAGCCAACGCCCGGAAGCGCTCTTCGCTCAGTTTGAGTGACGCCCGGTCGCGCAGGCGCCCGATGCCGTAGGAAAGGTCATCGGCCAGTTCGGCCAGTAAGGAGAGCTCCTCGGTCCCAAAGGCGCCGGGCTCCTCGGCGTAAATGGCCAGGGCGCCGATCACTTCGCCGTTCACTCGCAGACCGAGCGCGCAAGCCGAGCGGAGGCCAGCACGTGCCGCCTTTTCGCGCCAGGGAGCGAACTCGGGCGCGATAGCCAGGTCGTCGATAACTTGGGTCTGCTCGGTCCGAATGGCGTTGCCTACGATGCCCCTGCCGTGGTCGTCCTCGCCCCAGGTCACCAAGAGGCCCTCAATGTAGGCGGACCTGCGGCCGGCAAAGGCCATCACCCGCACCGTCTTTGCATCGTCATGTTGGCGGTAGCCAACCCAGGCGCACGGGAACCCGCCTGGTCCGGTTATGGCCTCAGAAAGGCTGGTAAGCAGCGATAACTCGTCGGTCGCGCTCACCAGCGCATGGTTGCCAGCGCTGAGCGTACGCATGATCCGGGCGAGGTTGGCTTGGTAGGTCACGTCTCGCGCGTTGACGACCAAGCCTCGTACCGAGGGGTCGTCAAAGCAGTTCCTGCCAATCCCTTCGAGCACACGCCACTCCCCTGAGGCCGTGCTGAGACGGAAGGTGCCTGTCACCTGCGAACCTGGCCGACGAAGCGCTGCGGCAAAGGTCTCTTTGGCGCTTTCGAGGTCCTCGGGATGGACGAACCCCCATAGCGACTTTCCCAACACATTTCCGGCTTCTCTGCCGAACAGGCGTTTGGTCGCCGGGTTCCAGTAGGTCACTTCAGCCCGGTCGTTAAGGACCGCCATCAGGTCTCCAGAGTCTTGGACGAGGGCTCTGAAGCGGTCAGACTCCTCGCGACGTAACAGCGCTACCGACAATAAGTCGGCGATCGCCTGGAGCGACCTCCTATCAGAGCCCTGGAACAACCTTTTGCTCCGCGACTCACCACCGAGGGCACCCAAGGGTGTCGCGTCGCGGCCCCGCACGACCGTAGCGATGCCGCTGACCACGCCCAGCTCGCTCAAGAGCGGCCCGAGCCCGAAGCGGTCCTCGGTGGCGAACTCCCCGACGGTGACCGTGCCACCCACGGCCAGCACGAACTCAGTGAACGACGCCATCGCTTCCGCGGAGGCGGTGGGGCCATCCAGTAAGGGCTGCGGCCAGCCCACAGCGGACCGGCAACACAAGGCGTGCTGGTCGTGGCCGAGCTCCATAAATTGCGCCATATCGAGCTCAAGGACGCTGGCTGCCGCTCCAACCGCCTCGTCGAGCATCTCTTGCTCGCTGGCGCCTTCAAGTACCAAACGGCTCAAGGCCGAGAGCGCGCTCTCCGGTTGGGGCAGGGCAGCGAGCGGTGCTTCGTCTGGCCTACGGCGCAACTTGTACTCGGTCCCCATCTGCGACGTCTTTCCCGAGCCTCTTCGATGAAGTGCCCAACTTGGTACCACGAACGATAAAGAACCATGTTACATCGGGTGCCTTGTGGCTTGCCCTCCCAAAGCTGTGTCGACGGCGGTACTGGTGGATCCTCAGGACAAACGGCCCCTTGGCAAAGGGCAAACGACCTCATAGGCCCCCGAGCACAAACCTCGCCTGATTATGACAGCGTGGGGGAAAGGGACTTTGTACCCTAGTCCCAAGGGGACAATGACCCTCCGACGTCCGAGAGCCCTCACCGATTGAAGTTCTAAATGCCGCATAGTCGTCCACGTGGGACGAGCCCAAGGAGGAGCCGACATGATGTCCGCGCTCAAGCTGACGAACCTGAAGGTGGCGCACCGCCTTTCGCTCGGGTTCGGCATCGTGCTCTGCACGCTCGTCGCGGAAGCCGCCATCGGGTGGTTTTCCACTAACACGAATAGGACTGGACTAGGCAGTGAGTCATCGGCAGACAGCCGGGCTATTTTGCTCGTCGTCGCCGTGGCAGGCGTGCTGATGGCGACCGCGGTCGGCTTCGTGGTCATCCGTTCCATCACCAAACCGCTGGTCGAAGCCAAGCGGGTCCTCGAACTTTCGGCCGACGGGGACCTGCGGGTGCAGGCGGAGGTTTACGGCGAAGATGAGCTCGGCCAAGTGGCAAAGGCACTCAACAAGCAGCTCACAGGACGCCGGGGGCTCATCCAGAGGTTTTCTGATATCTCCAAAGGGCTCGTGGGCGTCTCCGAGGAGCTCAACTCTGTCTCCACCCAGCTTGCGAGCGGGGCCGAAGAGTCGTCTGCCCAAGCCCAGACAGTTTCGGCAGCGGCCGAACAGGTATCGAGCAACGTCGGATCAGTGGCGGCAGCTGCAGAAGAGCTGTCGACGTCCATCGTAGAGATTTCGCGGTCGGCCGCGGACGCCTCGCACGTAGCCAGCGAAGGTGTCGAAGTTGCCAGGGCGGCGACGAAGGTCGTCGGCCAGCTGCGCGAGTCAAGTGCCAAGATCGGAGAAGTCATAAAACTGATCACCGGGATCGCAGAGCAGACGAACCTGCTCGCCCTGAACGCCACCATCGAAGCGGCTCGCGCGGGCGAAGCGGGGCGGGGTTTCGCCATCGTGGCCAATGAGGTAAAGGAACTGGCCCGACAAACGGCTGCGGCCACCGAAGAGATCGGCAGGACGGTGCAAACCATCCAGGGTGACTCACAATCTGCCGCGGAGGCAATCCGGCAGATGGACGAGATCATGGACAAGGTGAACCACGCGCAGACAACTATCGCCTCAGCGGTGGAGCAGCAGACCGCGACCACCTCGGAGATTGGTCGTACTGTCAACGAAGCGGCGGTCGCGTCTAGCGAAATCGCTCACAACATCGCTGGCGTGGCTGAGGCCGCGCAGCAAACTACACAAGGGGCAACGAGCACCCTTGGCGCGGCGTCCGAGCTGGCGCGGGTGGCCGGCGACCTAGAGGCTGTCGTCGCGGGTTACAAGTTCTGAGCTTGGCAAGATCGCATCGCACCTCGCAAGAGGTGCTAGCCACGCTCTTTCGCTCGTCATGGAACAAGGAGCATTGAATGAGGGTCAGCCGAGGTGACAGATGGCGATCTTGGTAGTCGATGACAGTAGGGCTATGCGCATGATCGTCCTGCGAGAACTGCGGCGCGCCGGCTACGACACCAAGGACGTCGAGGAGGCCGAAAATGGCGCCGTGGCGCTCGAGCGAGTCCGGTTGGGCGGCATTGACCTCGTGCTCTCAGACTGGAACATGCCCGAGGTGAGCGGCATGAGACTGCTGGAGCTCCTCCGCCGAGAGGGGAACAACGTGCCCTTTGGCTTCGTCACTTCGGAGTCGACACCTGGTATGCACCGCGACGCGTTGGACGCCGGTGCCGACTTCGTGGTAACCAAGCCATTTTCAGCGGATTCATTGTCCCTGCAGGTCGAGCGTTGCCTTCAAGGGAGCCGGCAGGCGGACGGGCTCGGCGCAGCCATCGCCGACGAGGACGAGAGTTTCGCCACCGTCCTGGAGGGGCTCTTAGGGCGGACCGTATCCACCGTGGCTGCGCCGCCCCCAACGTTGTCGAAGCCCGGTGCGGTGGCTCGCTACCGGAGCGGGACCGAGTCACACCGTGCCATGCTGGTCGCGGAACTGGCAGTCGTGGCCTCAGTTGGCGCCGCCCTCTCCCGCATCCCTCCCAAACAAACCGAAGAGTACGTACGGGACGGAGCAGTCCCTGACATTATTGCGGAAAACTTCCACGAAGTGGCCAATATCCTTTCCAAGGTCGTGCCGGGCTACGAGGAGCACTGGTCATTAGAAGGCACGTCCGTGCTGCCGCAGCTGGGCGGGCACGTAGAGGTCTGGGCAGCCGAGGCCACCTCCTGGCGCAAGCCTCTAGAGGTCAGAATTGATGGCTACCCGGCCGGCCGGGCCGCGTTCTTGCCGTGGTGATGACGAACACCTGCTGCAGCGCAGCCGATCGGGAGGCGTCGGAGTGAACGAGCTAGACGACACCATGGATGAGGTAGTCCGAGAGTTCTTGATTGAAAGCTCCGAGAACCTCGACCAGCTCGACCGCGACCTGGTCAACTTGGAGCGCGACCCATCGTCTCGAGAGCTGCTTGCTGGTGTGTTCCGAGCGATCCATACAATCAAGGGCACTACCGGTTTCCTCGGGTTCGGACGGCTCGAAGAAGTGGCGCACCGGGCAGAGAACTTGTTGAGCAAACTTCGCGACGGGGCTTTGCAGCTCAACGACGAACGAGCCAGCATACTGCTCGAAGTGGTGGACACAATACGGCAGCTGCTAGCGCGTATCGAAGCGACGGGCAACGACGAGGACGGTCGCGACATGAGCGACCTGCTCGCTCGTCTAAGCGTCTTGCAGCAGCCCACTCCACCCAATGCGACGCCGGACAAGCCCACCGAGCTGGCCAAACCTCTTGCGCCCTCGCCCGAGCCTGTGCCACGGCGCGAGGCAGCTACGCCGTCTGGAGCAACTACGCCGTCTGGAGCAACTGCGCCGTCTGGCGCAACCACGCCCTCCGGCGCAACCACGCCGTCTGGAGCAACCACGCCGTCTGGAGCCGCCTTTGCGCCTCTTGTCGCGACGGGCCGGTCACCTGATCGCGGCCAGGCAGCGCCGACAGTGCGCCGCTCGGCCCATGCTCCGGAGAGCATTGGCGCGCCAGAAAGCCAGGCGGCAATTACAACGCCGGCACTCCAGTCAGTGCTCGAAGCGGACGGTGAGCCGAACATCGAAGCACCTATGGCTGCCGGCCCGGGTGCTCCCGAACGCAGCGTGCGCGTCGACCTCGACCTCCTCGAGACCTTGATGCGCCAGGTTGGAGAACTGGTCCTGGCGCGCAACCAGCTGATCTCCCATGCCGGGGAGCTGGCTGACGGCGGTCGCACGCTGCAGAGGCTCAGCCTTATTGTGAGCGAGCTTCAAGAAGACGTGATGAAGACGCGCATGCAGGCAGTTGAGCACCTCTGGTCGAAGCTGCCAAGGGTGGTGCGAGACCTGGCCAAGCAGTTCGGCAAGGAAGTTACGCTGTCGCTCGAAGGCGGCGAGACAGAGCTCGACCGTTCGGTCTTGGAGGCCGTAAAGGACCCGCTCACTCACCTGGTACGCAACGCCGTCGACCATGGGATCGAGGCTCCTGCGGCGCGAGAGGCGCTGGGCAAACCTCGCGCTGGTTCGCTCAAGCTGAGCGCATGGCACCAGGGAGGCCAGGTCATCTTGGAGCTTAGCGACGATGGGGCGGGGATCGACCCGCAGAAAGTGGCGGCCAGGGCACTCAAGACTGGTCTGGTCAATGAGGCGCAGCTGGGAGCGATGACGACGCGCGAGGTCGTTGACCTCGTTTTCCGCCCAGGCCTTTCAACCGCGGATGTCGTGACCAATGTTTCTGGTCGGGGCGTTGGGATGGACGTCGTTCGCACGAACATCGAGCGCATCGGCGGCACCGTCGACTTGGCCGGCAGTCCTGGCTTCGGGACGACGGTACGGATAAAGATCCCACTTACTCTGGCTATTATCCCGGCGCTGCTGGTGGTCTGTAATGGTGCGCGGTACGCAGTCCCTCAGGCCGCGATCCAGGAACTGGTGCGCCTGGACGAGGCAACGATGCATACGCAGGTCGAGACGGTGGATGGAGCTTTGCTTTACCGTCTCCGCGGCAACTTGCTACCGCTGCTCCGCCTCGACCGGGTGTTGGGGGAAGCACCATCTACGTTGCACAGTGATGCACTTGACCTCGTGGTAGTCCAGTCCGACGGAGAGCCTTTCGGTCTGGCTGTCGACGCGATTGAAGGCACGCAGGAGATTGTTGTCAAGCCGTTGGCACGGCACCTAAAGCACCTCGCGGCGTTTGCCGGCGCAACCATTCTGGGCGACGGAGGCGTGGCCCTGATCCTGGACGTTGCTGGCCTCGCCGAATCGAGCCACGTGACGGCTGGCAGAGCCGCCGTGATGGCCAACGCAGCTGCCACGGCACCGGACGAGAGCAGCCGTGGAGACGGGCGCGCCCAGGCATTGCTGGTCCTCCAGGTCGGGGAGGGCCACCGCCTGGCGGTTCCTTTGGACCAGGTCGAACGGCTAGAAGAGATCGATGGAAATGCCATCGAGTACGCCGGCAACCAGCGGACCATCCAATATCGCGGCGACCTCCTACCTCTTGTTTGGCTCTCGGAACTCCTCGGGATCCCTCCCGCTGGGAAAAGCTCCAACCGCTTGCCGGTGGTGGTGTGCAGCGATGGGAAACATGCCCTGGGCCTGGTGTCCGACCGGATTGTCGACGTCGTAAGCGAGACCGTCACCGTCAGCTCGGTGGGGGCTGGCGCAGGACTGTTAGGTACCGCCGTCGTGCAGGGAAGGGCTACTGACCTGCTCGACCTACCGGTGGTAGCGCAGCGCGCCGGTATCGCCTTCGCTCGCGAGCTCGACCTAAGCGCAAGCCGCGCCATCGAAGAGGAGAGTGCTCGCAATGTCAGCTGAGGACAAGCTGAGCCTCCATACCAGGTACTGCACCTTCCGGCTCGGGAACCTCCTATTGGGTATCGACGTGGGCCAGGTGCAGGAAGTCCTGAGGCACGATCAGATGACGACCGTGCCCCTCGCGCCTGCCGAGGTGCGTGGCCTGATCAATCTCAGAGGACAGATCGTTACAGCGGTGGACCTGCGGCGGCAGTTCGGCCTGGCGCCGAGCACGGAGCTTTCGCTGAGCGCGGTCGTCCGCGCGGGCGATGAAACGATCAGCTTGCTGGTTGACGACGTCGGCGAGGTAGTCGAAACCTCGCCGGAGGATTTCGAGCCGGTGCCGGTCAGCGTCCCAGCACGTGTGCGCAACCTGATCGCAGGCACCTACAAGCTCGCGGGAAAGCTGTTGCTGGTGTTGGACCTCCAACGGGTGGAGCCCACGCTGGAGCAGCGCGAAGATAACCCACTGCACCAACCCCGGCAACCCTGAGATGGGACCACCCGAGCACTTCGGCGGGCCTGATATCCGCGTTGTGATAGTGGACGACTCGGCTGTCGTACGCCGGTTGGTGTCCGAAGTTGTCCAGCGGCAGCAAGGGATGGTGCTGGCTGGCACGGCGGACAACGGCCGGGAGGCCTTACGAGTGGTAGAACGGGCCCACCCTGATGTGGTCGTCCTCGACGTCGAAATGCCCGTCATGGACGGCTTGCATGCCTTAGGGGAACTGAAGAGAAGATGGCCAAAGCTTGCCGTAGTGATGTTCAGCACGCTCACAGAGCGAGGGGCTGCAGTCACCTTGGAAGCCCTTGCCCGCGGCGCCGACGATTACTTGACCAAGCCAACTGGGGTGGGAGGCCCGGCCGGTGCATTTCAGGCTCTCGAGCGAAGCCTGGTCCCACTGCTGCGCGCATGGGGTGCGATATCTCGCCGGCCATTGCGGTCGCCGGCACCATCACCCCCGGCCGGCACGCCAGCGGGCGGATCGGCAGGTGCCTTCCACGTACCAGCGCCCAGCCTGGCGCGAGGGGCCCCTCCGCCCGCGAAGCCAGTGCCCACCCGGAGGCCGGCGCTCGCACGGACGCGCGTAGAAGCAGTCGTAATGGGCTGTTCGACTGGAGGTCCGAATGCCCTGGGCGTAGTGGTGCCGTCAATACCGGCGGATATTGGCGTCCCCGTCCTGGTCGTTCAGCACATGCCCCCGACATTCACCAAGCTCTTGGCGCAGAGGCTGGACGGTCTCAGCCCTCTGGTGGTACAGGAGGTCGAAGCGGGCATGCCTGTCCAAGCCGGTCACCTCTACATTGCTCGCGGCGGGTCCCACATGGCAGTTGCCAGGTCCCAGCGTCAGGTCGTCATCGCCCTGGACGACGGTCCTCCCGAGAATTCGTGCAAGCCTTCGGTGGACGTGCTGTTCCGAAGTGCCGCTGCCACCTGGGGCGCCGGCGTCCTCGGTGTTGTTCTCACGGGTATGGGACAAGACGGCAGGGCCGGGAGCGACGTGATCACCTCTGCCGGCGGCACGGTCGTAGCCCAGGACGAAGCATCTTCGGTGGTATGGGGCATGCCGGGTGCGGTGGTCCGGCAAGGCCTGGCGAGCGAGGTCCTCCCCCTTAGCGACGTAGCCGCCACGATTACGCGCTACGTGCACCCACCCCATGGCATCCTCGCCGGGAAAGGCCTGGCAACCACCGGTGACGGGGGCTCTCGGTGAGCGTTGCCACAGAGCAGTTCCAGTACGTGCAAGAACTGGTGCGCGAGCGTTGTGCCATCGTCCTGCGAGAAGACAAAGGGTACCTCGTCGAGTCGCGCCTAGCCCCCATCGCGCACAGCCTCGGCATGGACGGTGCCGACGCCGTCCTGAGACGCCTCCGGGCCTCGCGCGACAGCCATCTCGAGCAGCAGGTCCTCGAGGCCATGACTACCAACGAGACATCGTGGTTCAGAGACCTACGGCCGTTCAACGCCTTGAGGGACTGTGTACTGCCCGACGTCCTAAGGCAAAAGCATACCGACAAGCGGCTTTGCATTTGGAGCGCAGCGTGCTCGTCGGGCCAAGAGCTCTACAGTGTGGCCATGCTGCTCGAGGAGCACTTCCCTCTACTACAGCATGGCTGGGACGTCCAGCTCATTGGGACCGATTTCAACAGCGAAATGGTACGGCGCGCAACTTCCGCCACGTTTTCGACCGTAGAGGTCAACCGCGGGTTGCCGGCCAGCCTTCTCGTACGCTATTTCGACCAAGAAGGCGCCAACTGGCGGGTGTCGTCGAAGCTCCGCCAGCGCGTGCATTTCATGAGGATGAACCTGGTGGGAATGTGGCCCGCCCTGCCGATCTTTGACATTGTGCTGCTGCGCAACGTGCTCATCTATTTCGATCTGGGCACTAAGCGACGCGTGCTCGCCCGAACCGCACGCCAGATGGGGGTCGGAAGCGCGCTCTTTCTCGGCGGCGCGGAGACGACCACGGGGCTGTGCGACGAGTTGGAAGCGGTCAGCTCTGGAGGCAGCACCTTTTACCGCCTGAAGAGGGGTGACAGATGAGGGCACTGGTAGTAGACGACTCGCGGGCAATGCGGTCCATATTGTCCCGCATCCTGGCCAAGGCAGGTGCTGACGAGATCTGGGAGGCGGGTGACGGGCGCGAGGCCATCGCCCGTATCGAGAGCTCAGGATCCCCCGACCTCGTCCTCGTAGACTGGAACATGCCCGTGATGAACGGCCTTGATTTCATAGTAGCCCTGAGGAGGAACACCGACTGGCGTCGAGTCACTATCGTTATGGTCACGACCGAAAACGCGCAGAGCCAAGTGGTGCGGGCGCTGGCGGCGGGCGCACATGAGTACTTGATAAAACCGTTCGACGAGTGCGCATTGCTGGAGAAACTCGACCTTCTGGGGCTTTATTCACCAGAGCAAGCTGGGCGCTCGGCGCTTGCGCTCAATTCCCAAGGACATATATAACCATGACTTTGCTGTCGAGCGAAAGTGTCAGCCAAGTAACCCGGGAGATCTGGGCGGCGCTTTTAGCGGGTGATGGCCGACCGGACCTGGTCCCAGGGCAGTTGCCCGGTAGTGAGATCGTCGCTACGGCCGACATTAGCGGAGAATGGAACGGAACTGTATGCCTATCCTGTTCCGCGTTGGCAGCACGCCACGCGACGGCGGCCATGTTTGCCATAAGCGACGATGAGCTGACCAGCAACGACATCGTCGACGCCATCGGCGAGCTGGTGAACGTGGTGGGCGGGAATATCAAGAGCATGGTACCCGGGCCCTCTGTACTGTCGCTGCCGCGGGTCAGCGAAGGCACGGACGCCGCGCTCCCACAGCACCTCGAGCTGGCCCAGGAGGTACGGTTCGCTTGGATGGAAGAGCCGGTCGTTGTCAGCATCTGGACCACCACAGCGTTCACCCCATAACCGGGGGGCCTCTCTCCGTCAATCCTGAGGCTCGGGACCGGGTACGTGGTCTCGGGGCTCATTGTCTGCGCCCTCGGCCGAACGCCCGCTCTCCAGTCTTGGGCTGCAGCTAGGTCATGGACCGGGCACGCTCTGCCAGCATGGCGACGCCTTCAAGGAGCCGCTCCACGTCCGAACGATCGCTGTAGTGGACCAGGCCAGCTCTCACAGCGCCCCCGGACGAACGCAGACGCAGGGCACCCGCGAGCTCGTAGGCGTAATTGTCGCCGTCCCAAACGTTTACACCCTGGGACGCCAGGTGCGTGGCAACCGATCGAGGGCTGTGGCCGGCAACGTTGAAGTAGGCGGTGGGCGCGCGGCGCGCGGCCGCGCCGTAGGTGGTCACGTTCGGCATCGCGCCAAGCCCGTCCAAAAGGACGCCGAACAGCTCCTGTTCGTGCGTCTCGGCGGACAGCATCGAGGTCAGTAACCTGCGGCGGCGCGTGCCGGTGGCGGCGTTATCAAGAGACGCGAGGTGCTCCACGGCCGCGGCGACGCCCGCCAGGTCAGCGAACGCGCTTGTCCCCCATTCGAAGCGTCGCGGGACTGCGTCGCTCGCCGGGGCAAGCTTGTCGGGCTGGACCTCCTCGAGCAGGGCAGGGTCGGCAATGAGCGCCCCGACATGCGGGCCCGCCCATTTGTAAGCGCTCGTGACGTAGAAATCTGCCCCGAGAGCGCTCACGTCTACCGCACCGTGAGCTGTCGCATGCACGCCGTCCACGTAGACGAGCGCGCCCACGGCGTGCGCCATTTTCGCGATCGCGGCAACATCTGGTCTCGTGCCGATCAGGTTGCTGGCAGCCGTCACCGCCACCAGCCGTACCCGTTCAGTGATCAGGGTGTCGTACTGGCTCACCGGGAGCTCCCCCGTCTGGAGGTCAACTTCGCCCCACCTAACAGTCGCTCGGGCGCGCTCGGCGGCCTGCAGCCAGGGCCGGACGTTTGCGTCGTGGTCAAGCCGAGAAACGACGACCTCGTCGTGCGGCCCCCACTGCTTGGCGAGCGCTTGCGACATCCGGTACGTAAGAGTTGTCATATTTGGACCGAAGATGACACCTTCTGGTTGACCGCCGACGAGGTCTGCTACGGCACGGCGGCACTCAGCAACGATGCGCTCGGTCCTTTCGCTGGCCGGGAATGCCCCGCCGACATTGCAGATGCCGGAGCGGTAGCTGGTGGCGATCGCCTCAATAACCGAGGCCGGTACCTGTGTCCCGGCGGCGCCGTCGAGGTAGGCATACCCGTCCGCCAAGGCCGGGAACCTCGAGCGGACTGAAACAATGTCATAAGCCACGTGCTCTCCTCTTTCGCTGCGCCCCCAGGCTAGATCAGCCCCGAGCACGGTCCAGCCCCCGGCGCCGAGCGCCCCGTTCTCGATAGGCTGTTGGTCGGCCCGATGATGTCTACTTCGTGCACTTTGTCCATTTGGACCAGTGCACCACGTTTTGTGCCTGTGGAGTTTCGCGCACAACAGCGCATTTCTGCTGCTTCGGTATAGCGCAACCGTGCATCGTGGAGACATGTGCACGCAATGATGTCTCGCTTTGGCGGATGGAGGCGGCTGGAGCTGGCCGACGGCGTCAAGGCCTTCCGGACAGTGGATGTGGCTGCGCACCGGTCCGATAGCGCGCCACCCTTCTGGGCTATGCGTCCGTCGGCGCAGTCGGCACCTGGTGCCTGTGCGACCCGCGGCCCGAGGGCCTCCCGGCTGGGCGCATGGTACCCATCACGATGTCAAGGAGCGCCACCGCCGATGAAGGGTCCTCGCTGGCGAAAGCTACGGGCAATATGGCCCTGATGCAGGCCCACGCCGCACCGACGGTGGCTCGCGTGAGCAGGTCGCTGAGGTCGTCCCTCTCTTCTCCCCGCCGCATCGCGCGCTCCTGTAGGACCTCCGCCAGTCGCTCCTCGCCCCGGTCGAGCCGTTGGAGCCAGGCGGCCGACAGCGTGGGGGCTGGAGGTGATCTAGCTGGTTGAAGACCATGTCGACCCTGTCGACGACGAGGTCTTCCTTGGATGAGAATATCGGTGACCAACCCGCTTTCGCCCGGTCCCCCGGCGGTCGCCAATGGCGAGATCGGCTACTCGACCATCGAGTTCAACGTCGAGCCGGCGACGCTTGGCTCCTCCTACGTGAGCCAGCTCGACAACGCCACATCGGCCATGCGCGATGTCGGCGTCCAGGTCCAGTACGGTGGCGGGCTCGACCAGCTGACGAGGCCGAAGCCCCACGACATGCGCTCGGAGCTGCTCGGGTTCGCGATGGCACTGGTGATGTTGCTGGCGATCTTTGCCATCGTCTTCGGCTTGTCGATGGACTACGAGGTCTTCTTGCTGTCCCGGGTAAAGGAAGCCTGGGACCGTACCCGCGACCACCACAAGGCAGTCGCCGAGGGCCTGGCCACTGCCGCCCGCGTTATCAGCTGTGCTGCGCTCGTGATGATCGCCGTGTTCATCTTCTATGTCACCTCGACCAACGTCGTCATCAAGCAGCTCGCTGTCGGCCTGGCCGCAAGCGTCCTGATCGACGCCACCATCGTCCGGCTCATCTTGGTCCCCTCGGTCATGTACCTGCTCGGCAACGCCTCTTGGTGGCTGCCGAGGTGGCTCGGCCGGGCCCTGCCCCACATCGACGTCGAGGGCGTGCCTGATCCGCTCGCCCTCACCGCGACCCCTGCGGCCGCCGCGCCGTTCTCAACTGGGCTGACGCTTCACGTGCCAGCGGACCAGGCCTCCTAAGTGTGGCTCTTCGGGTTTCAGCGGGGTGCGGGACAGGTCGCCGTCTTGTGGTCCCTGCAATAACGCATTACACGGGCCGGCCTGTACAAAAGTGCACACCGCCCGGTCCGTAAAGGGCGAGTGGTGACAACTTGTGCTCATAGGCCCGGGAGCGGTGACAACTTATGCACGGATATGATGCGCGACTGCTACCGGCTCGGGGCGGTGGGCCCCCGGGAGCAACAAAAGTGTTAACGGCTCGCTCGCGCGAGGGGGAGCGCTGAGCAGTTGTGCGTCCCCCGGGCCTACCAGCCCCGAGCGGCACGCGCTCGTGGCCACCAGTCCCCCGCTGGGTTCCGAAGAACCCTAAGTGTTACAAGGCCCATGGACTGCCGCCGTGAGCGTATACCGATAAGTGGGTGGGTGGGGGCGGGGAGGATCGAACTCCCGGCGCGCAGATTAAAAGTCTGCCGGTCTTCCACTGACCTACGCCCCCGGCAACCCTAGCCTGGTCCTGCGCAGGGATCATCCTAGGTTGACCACCCCCGGCGGCAGGAACAACAACAGCGCAAGCGCAACCGTAACCGCGACCATCACGGATAGGTCCCACGTGACGGCCCTCTGTGGGCCGAGGTGGCGACGTAGCCCGAGGGCGCCCGACACGACAAGGCCGGTGAGCAGGCCGCCGACGTGGGCCTGCCACGCGATGCCGGGCACGGTGAAGCTATAGACCAGGTTGATGACGATGAGAGTGAGGATGCCCGAGGTGTTGAGCCGGGCGCGCCGGGCCAGCACGAAGTAGGCGCCGAACAGCCCGAAGATAGCGCCCGATGCGCCCGCCTCGGCGTCGAACGGCGAAGTCAGGAGGTAGGCGCCGATGGCGCCCCCAAAGCCCGCGACCAGGAACAGTCCCAGGTAGCGCCACCAGCCGAGCGCCGGTTCCAACGCGCGGCCGACGATGAACAGCGAGAACATGTCCAAGCCGATGTGCAGGATGCTGTAGTGGACAAAGATCGAGGTCACGAGCCGGTACCACTGCCCGCTCTGGACCAGTAGCCCGACCTCCTGACCGTCGCTCTGCACAGCTGGCGCCGCCACGCTCGCGATGTAGACGACGACGCACACTGCGATGATGCCGGCAGTGACCGGGGCCTGTGTGGCGCCGAAGGCGCCGGCTGACCCGGGCCGGTACCGGACGACGGGAGATGTCTTGGTGTTGCGCCGTACGCATTGGCGGCAGTGCCAGCCGACCGGGGCCTGGACCATGCAGTCAGCGCAGATTGGCTTCTCACATGAGCGGCAGATCGATCCTGCAAGGCGGTCCGCGTGGTAGGCGCAGCGGGTATTGGGCCCGAGGCCGATTGGTTCTGCTGGCTCACGGCCCTGAGATGGCCTCGCGGCCCCGGGGGCCTTGCCAGCAGGCACCCCCCAGCCCGCTGGTGGCGCGTTCTGGGTGGGCGCTGCCCATCCCTGAGGGGGTGGCGCAGCCCCCCACCCCGGCGCATCCCCGGGCGGCCCGCCGGGCGGCCCCCACCCCGGCGCAGCCCCAGGCGGCCCCCACCCCGGCGCAGCCCCGGGCGGCCCCCACCCCGGCGCAGCCCCGGGCGGACCCCACCCCGGCGCAGCCCCGGGCGCGCCGGGTTGCCCCCACTCCGCTCCGCCAGCTGGTGAGCCCGAGTGTGGCTCCCAAGCCGGCGGGGGGGTGGGAGCGTTCGCCCCGCTCGAGCCGCCTGCGTTGGCTGCGCCCCTGCCGGGCGGCTCCGCGTTCGCCTCCGGCCACATCGGCCCTTGCGGGCCTGGAGCGGGTTCTTCCACCGTGGTCAGGCCTCCGCCAGCCGCAGGAGCCGCGGAGACACGTTCCATAGGTCAACTGCGGGGGAACCGTGCTCCCAGCCGAGCACGCCGACCGCGCCGGTCCTGAGGATCAGGATCCGCCCGTCGGTGGGCGGGCGGCGAAGCCAACGAGCAGTCAGCACTCGCAGGATGTGCCCATGCGCGAACATGAGAACATCCCCACCGACGGCGCGTGCCCGCTGCAGGGCTCGGTCGGCCCGGGCAGCCACCTGCACCGGGCTTTCCCCGCCCGGCCAGGGCCCTTCCCAGATGGTCCAGCCCGGGTAGCGGTCGCGGATCTGCTCGGTGGTGAGGCCCTCGAGCTCGCCGTAGTCCCACTCCACGAGGTCGTTATCAGTGACCGCCGTGAAGCCCGCAAGCTCGGCGGTACGGGCCGCCCGCTGCATAGGGCTTGACAGCACAAGAGGGAATTGTTGCTCGGAGAGTAAGGGTTTGAGCGCCAAAGCCTCGTCTTCGCCCAGCTCGGTCAGAGGAAGGTCGCTGCGGCTGGTGTGGCGGCCACAAGCGCTCCAGGCGGTCTCGCCGTGCCTAACCACCCAGAGCCGGGGCCCGGTCAATGAACCAGCCCCGTTTCGCGCCGGCCAGACGGGGGAAGACTTGCACTGAGTAGAGCCGGGTAGTCCTGGGCGGGGAGGACGGCGGGAGGGTGGGTTGTTTGGCGCGCTGGTACGAAGTCCAAACAGGCGCACCGAATGCCGGAGAAGCCCCCGTCGGCCGGGGAGCTCAATCCAGTCCTACCGTAGGAGCTCAATCCAGTCCTAGCGTAGGAGCTCAATCCACTCCTACCGTGGGAAAACGCAGACTGGTCGTTCGCAAAGCAGTAAACAGTCGAAGCCGTTCGAGCACGAGCACCCGCTCCGTGGACCTTGCCCCGGTCCCGTCGAGCGCCTTCGCGGCGCGCGACGTCGTCGAGAGCCTCCTCGGCCATGCGGGCGACCGCGGCAGCACCGTAGCACTTGTTACCACTGAGCTGGTTACCAACGCCATCGTGCACGCCGGGACCCCGGTGCGCCTTTCGATATCCGTGAGCGGCGATGGGCTTGATGTACTGGTCGAGGTGGCCGATGCTGCGCCCGGTCCCCTCCGGCAGTTCCCAGGCCGGCCTCGGAGCCGGTACTACACGCGCGGCCGGGGCCTCGAGATGCTGGCCAGATTGGCCTTGGAATGGGGTGTGCGCCAAGAGGAGGCGGGCAAGACCGTCTGGGCGCGCATCGCTCTCTGAACCGAGCTTGCCCTCGGACGATCGGCCCGTGCCGGTACTGCGCTCACGCATCGCGCTTTACGAGCGCGTACCCCGCTGCGACCAACAGTATGACGATGAACAAGGCAAAATCACCCAAGCCCCACCACGCAGTGAGCGAATGCGCCTGCCGGGCAACTTCTCTAACCTGTGACCCCGCCTGGGTGGGCCAGTACTCTAGGAGCGGGTTTTGGATTGATGACGGCAAAGCCAAGAACACCAGCGGGAGCACGAAACTTATCCCGACGCCGACCGCGATTGCGGCAGCGGCGTTGCGCAACAGGGCTCCGAGCCCTACGCCCATGAGCCCGGCCAGCACGGCTGTAAGACCGATACCGATGACGCCTCGGAGCACATTGTGGTCCCCAATCGCAGGGTCGTAGAACCTGGGGAACGCTGACGCGATGGCGTGGCTCAAGAAGAACGTCACGAAACTGATCAACTCGGCGATAACAAGTAGCAGGACCGAAAACGCGAGGACCTTGGCCAGTAAGACGCGTACCCTTTTTGGTGTCGCCAGGAAGGTAGATATGACCATCCCGCTCGAGTACTCATTGGTGACCACGAGCACGCCGAGCACCATCGCGGTAAGCAGGCCTGCGAACCAGCCCGCGGTCAGGACGTCCAACTGGTCGGTCAGTGTCCGGTGCCTTGGGGTGCTCCCATAAGCAGCCCATGTGATCAGTGCTGACAGGCCGATCACCAACGCGGCAGCTATCGCCAACGTGATCGGTGTGGAGCGCAGCGTGCGCAGCTTGGTCCACTCCGATTGCAGTGTGTTGACGAAGCTCGGCGCGTCGGCCTGCCTTGCAGCTGGCCCATTACCCGTCCCTGTGATGGTTGTGCTGGTCACTGTGCCGCCGAACCCGCCCCCAGGCCCTGTGCCTGGAACTCGAAACTACCTCGGGTAAGTTCCATGAAGGCCTCCTCGAGCGATGCCTCAACCGGTGTTAGCTCGTGCACGGGCACCCCGGCTTGGAAGGCGACGTCACCGACCGCTTCGACACCGAGCCCGGTAACCGTGATCGTGCCGTCAGTTTGCGACTGAATGGTCGCCCCAGCGGCCTGCAGGCGGGGCAGGACCAAGTCAGCGCGCGGTGTACGAAGGCGCACAACGGCGCCGGAACTTTGCTTGATGAGGTCCTCAACGGTGGAGTCGGCGATCAAATGGCCGCGTCCGATAACGATCACCCGCGTGGCGGTCAGAGCCATCTCGCTCATCAGGTGGCTGGAGACGAGGATGGTCCGGCCCTGCGCCGCCAGTGCTTGCATAAATGTCCGCACCCAAAGTATGCCTTCAGGGTCAAGGCCGTTGACCGGTTCGTCCAGCAAGAGCACCGGCGGGTCGCCGAGCATGGCGGCGGCGATCCCGAGGCGCTGCGCCATGCCGAGCGAGAACCCCCCGACCCGCCGCCGGGCAACCTCGGTCAGGCCGACCAACGCGAGCACTTCGTCAACCCGCCTCAAGGGGATGCGGCCGGCCTGGGCCAGTGTCACCAGGTGGTCGCGCGCTCGGCGCCCGGGGTGGTAGGCCTTGGCCTCGAGCAGGGCCCCGACCTGCCTCATCGGAGCAGGCAGGTTATGGTAACTGACCCCGTCTATGGTGGCTGTGCCCGAGGCGGGCCGCGACAGGCCAAGCATCATGCGCAGAGTCGTGGTTTTACCTGCACCGTTTGGGCCGAGGAAGCCCGTGACCACACCGGGCTGCACGTCAAACGTCAGATGGTCTACCGCCAATGTGGTACCAAAGCGTTTGGTCAGGGCGCGTACCTGTATCACTACCTGGTCTTTCCCTAGTTGGTGAGGCTCACGCTAGCAGTGATCGACGTGAGACCGCGAAAATAAGGGTGCAGGCATGCGGGCAGCGCAATGGAACCGTCGGGCTGGCGGTACGTTTCGACGAGCGCCGCCCAAACCCTGGGCACCGCCAGCGCCGAACCGTTCAGGGTGTCGCATATCTGTGGTGGGCCACCTCCGGTGGGGCGGTAACGGATGGAGGCTCGCCGGGCCTGGTAGTCACTGAACCACGAGATCGACGAGACCTCGAGCCACATGTCGCAACCCGGAGAGTAAACCTCCAGGTCGAACTGGCGAGCCTGCGACTGGCCGAGGTCCCCTGTGCAGATCTCTACGAGGCGGTAGGGCAGCCCGAGGGCTTCGATGGAGCCGATCGCGCGGCCGACCAGCTCTTCGTGGAGAGCCGGTGCTTGGGCCCGTGTCGCGATGGCCAATATTTCGACCTTGTCGAACTCGTGTACGCGCAACAGCCCTCGCGTGTCCCGTCCGGCCGCGCCGGCCTCGCGCCGGAAGCAGGGCGTGTACGCCATCAGCCGGACCGGCATTTCCTCCTCCGCCAGGATCTCGCCCGAACGCATCGAGGTGAGCGGCACCTCGGCGGTGGGCACCGCCCACAGGTCGTCGCGCTCGATGTGGTAGGCGTCATCGGCGAACTTCGGCAGCTGCCCGACCGCCTCGAGCACGGGCGTGCGCACCAGCGACGGAGGCCTGATCTCGGTGAAGGCGTCGGCGTTGCGGTCGAGCGCCAGCTGGCACAGCGCCCGCGACAGCATCGCCCCCCCAGCGCGGAACAAGGGGAACATCGAACCCGAAATTTTCGCGCCTCGTTCCAGGTCCAGGATCCCCAGCTCCTGGCCGATGTCCCAGTGCGGCACGCGCTGGTGGGGCCCGTAGCGCTCAGGTTCGTAGCCGACCGTCGTCAGTACGACGTTGTCGGCTTCACTACCGCCGTCAGGCGCCTCAGCGTCGGGAAAGTTGGGCAGGCGGAGCAGGGCGTCCCGGAGCGCGACTTCGAAAGCGCTTGCTTCTTCGTCCGCCGCCGCCAATGACTCGCCCAGGCGCTTGCTCTCGTCGCGCAGCTCTTCTGCGCGGGCGTGGTCGCCGGCCTTCATCGCGTCGCCGAAGCGCTTGGACAGGGCCTTCACCTGCGCCCTCATTTCTTCGGCTTGGCTCAGCAACCGCCGGTGCTCGGCATCGAGCTGGGCCGCCCGTTCGACCTCCGCGGCGGGCACTCCCTTGCGGGCAAGCGAGGCCTTGGCCTCGTCGAGGTCGGTGCGCAGCCGGCGTACGTCGATCACGCCGACGAAGCTAACAGCTGAGGCTTAGCGGACGACGACGTCGAGCGCCATGGCCACGAACAGCAGGCTCAGATAGGTGATCGACCAATGGAAGACCCTCATGGCGGCCGAGGCGGTGGTGGTAGAGGTGGACGTGGTGGCGGCGGACGTGGAGGTGGTGGCGACCGAGGTGGTGGCGACCGACGCCAGCAGGCGGGCGCACATGGCCACGAACGTGGCTCCGCCCAGGAGTGCCACCAACCAGTAAAGCCAGCGCATGTGAGCGAGTAGGCCGAAGGCCGTTGACGCAACCAGGGTTGCAACCGCGTACGCCAGCACCTCGCCGCTCGTGCGGGCCACACTCCTGACCACGGGCATCATGGGCACCCGGGCCCGGGCGTAGTCGTCACGGTAGCGGATGGCCAGAGCCCAAAAATGGGGCGGCGTCCACAGGAACACCAGAGCGAACAGGGCCATCGGCGCCCAAGTGAGCGAGCCGCGCACTGCTGCCCACCCGACCAGGACGGGGACCGCCCCAGCGGCACCGCCGATGACGATGTTCTGAGGCGAGAGCCGCTTCAGCACGGCCGTGTACACGAACACGTAGAACAGGGCCGCCGATAGGGCCAGCACCGCCGAGAGGAGGTTGTCGAAGGCCCACAATATAAAAAAGGCCCCTACCTCCAGTGCAACGGCGAACAGGAGGGCGCTCGAGGCGCTCACGGCGCCCGTCACCAACGGGCGGTGCGCGGTGCGGCGCATGACTGCGTCGATATCGCGGTCAAGGTACATGTTGGCGGCGTTCGCCCCACCGGCCGACATGGTGCCTCCGACCAGGGTCGCGGCCACAAGGCGGAGCGACGGCCAACCCCCGGCGGCCACGACCATGGTCGGCACAGTCGTGATCAACAGCAACTCGATTATGCGCGGCTTGGTCAGAGCCACGAAGGCACCCAGGCGTCCGACGAGCCCCAAAGCCGGTCGGGCGCTGGAGGCTCGCGGCGCGGCCGGGAAGACGCTGGCGTTGGGAAGCACTGTCGAAGAGGTTAGCGGCTGCCCGGCGATTGAAAAAGTT